>JAPWKE010000001.1 GCA_028283655.1 Acidobacteriaceae bacterium
GCTTAATCCGACGAATATTGCGTTTACCGAAGTGACCCGGGCCAATGCAGACATGCTGCTGGTGGCGAACCATCCCTTTGGCGGCGCAGCGGGTGTGGCTGCGATGAAGGAACGGGTGGCGGCCCTGGCGAAGGAAGAGGCGCTGCCGGAGGAGCTTCGTCGCAAGCTGGCGGAGGGGAACGATCCGCAACTGTTTCCTGAACTGGTTTTTGGGGTGATCCTGAGCGGCACGGGCGTGGCTTCGGTGCTTCCGGCGATGATTACGCCGCGCAACCTGCGGTCGAACGTTGAGGCCGTGGAGAGCTGTCGGTTTACGGACGACGAGCTCGCGCGGGTTCGAGCTGTGCTGTCCGCTGGTTGGTAGCAGGCGTTGTCAATCTGTTGGGAACGATCCTCAAGCTCCTCGCCGCCTGTTTCGAGCAGATGCACACGCAAACCGCGCTGAGAGAGGCGATCGGCAAGAAGAAGACCAGCGATGCCCGCTCCCACGATGCAGACATCGCTGTCTGCGTGGAAGCTTCCTTCGCTGGTCTTTTCTAAGCTCGATGAGCTCAGGTACGGGCTAGGCCTTGACTTCGGCGCGGACGAGCTTCTCGCTTTGCTGCAGGCCACGGTTCGCGTAGCTTGCTTTCACAAAGGCGTGGAAGATCGGATGCGGCTCGAGTGGCTTGGATTTGAACTCGGGATGGAACTGGCAGCCGAGGAAGAAGGGATGCTCCGGGATTTCGACAATCTCGACGTACGTTCCTTCGGGCGAGGAGCCGGTGAGTCGCAGGCCAGCGTTGGTGAGCGCGGCTTCGTACTCGCGGTTGAACTCGTAGCGATGGCGATGACGTTCGCTGATCTCCGTCGTTCCGTACGCCTTGGCGGCCAGGGAGTCGGGCTCCATCTTGCAGATGTAGGCCCCGAGACGCATGGTTCCTCCCATCTCTTCGACGCCGGTGAGCTCGCGCAGCTTGTAAATGACGCGGTGCGGCGTTGCCGGGTCGAACTCGCCGGAGTTCGCGCCCTTCAGGCCAGCGACGTTGCGGGCGTACTCGATGCACGCCGTCTGCATGCCGAGGCAGATGCCGAAGTACGGCGTCTTGCTTTCGCGTGCGTAGCGGATGGCGTTCAACATGCCCTCGATGCCGCGCTTGCCAAAACCGCCGGGGACGAGGATGCCATCGAAGCCCTGCAACTGGTCAGCGTAGTTCTCGCACTCCAGGCCTTCGGCCTCGATCCAGTGCACGCGCAGCTTCAGATTTTCTGCCAGTGAGCCGTGAACGAGAGCTTCCTTCAGCGACTTGTAGCTGTCTTCGTACTCGACGTACTTGCCGACGATGGCAATGTCGACCTCGTCCTTGGGGTTGTAGGCGCGGTGCACGATGTCCTGCCACTTCGAGAGGTCGGGGACCTTGGTTTCGATGCGCAGGTACTTGAGTGCAAGCGAGTCGACGCCCTGGTCGGCGAGGTTCAGGGGAACCTCGTAGATGCTTGCGCAGTCGCGGGCGATGACGACGCCGCCCTGTTCGACGTTGCAGAACGCGGCGATCTTCTCACGCATGTCGTTCGGCACTTCGCGGTCGGCGCGGCAGAGCAGGATGTCGGGCTGGATGCCGATGGAGAGCATCTCCTTGACGGAGTGCTGGGTCGGCTTGGTCTTCAGCTCCTGTGCGGCGGCAATCCAGGGGATCAGCGTGACGTGGACGAAGACGGTGTTGTCGCGGCCGAGTTCCTGGCGCATCTGGCGAATGGCTTCGAGGAAGGGGAGCGACTCGATGTCGCCGACCGTGCCACCGATTTCAATGATGGCGACGTCGCAGTCTGCGCCGACTTTTTTGGCGGCAGCCTTGATTTCGTTGGTGACGTGGGGGATGACCTGAACCGTCTTGCCCAGGTAGTCGCCGCGGCGCTCCTTGGTGATGATCTGTTCGTAGATGCGGCCGGTCGTAAGGTTGTTGTCGCGGCTCAGCTTGGCGTGGGTAAAACGCTCATAGTGGCCGAGGTCGAGATCGGTCTCGGCTCCGTCATCGGTAACGAAAACTTCGCCGTGCTGGAAGGGGCTCATCGTACCGGGATCGACGTTCAGGTACGGGTCAAACTTCATGAGGTTGACCTTGAGTCCGCGCGCTTCCAAAAGGCAGCCGATTGAGGCTGCGGCAAGGCCTTTGCCGAGGGAAGACACAACACCGCCCGTCACAAAGATGTACTTTGCTGACATATCCACCTGCTTCTTTGATTGCTGATCGGGATTGTGCTCGGGGTGCACGATCAAGTATAGCAAGCGGGCTGTGCAGAAGCACGCCCGAAGGCTATGCTCGTCCTATGACGATGGGGGCTTCCGCTGAGATTGACACAGCCTCTCCGCAAACACTGCGCTCCCGGTGGTTCGGGTGGCAGTCGCGGGTGTATCGGCGACTGCTTTTGCGGGCGCAGGGGCGGCGGCAGCGCTGGCGTGCCGAAAACGCTCGCAAACCGCTGCCGGAGCATCTGCTGACTGGCGAAGAGGGCGAAGATCTTGCTTTTTTCTTTCTGCGAGGGCTGGGGCTGGAGGTCGTGGCCCGGCGCTGGCGACATCCGGCCTACCGGGGCGATCTGGACCTGGTGGCGTGGCAGGGAGAAACGCTGGTCCTTGCCGAGGTGAAGACTCGAACGGCCCGCGACGCCTATGCTGCGGAAGAGGCTGTCGATGCCGACAAACGCAAGCAGCTTCGGTTGCAGGCCAGGGCGTATCTGAAGCGTATTCCTGAGCCGTTTCGCAGTCATATTGCGGTGCGTTTCGATGTGCTGGCTGTGTATCTGCTGCCGGGATGCGAGCCTGCAATCGAACACTTTCCGGATGCGTTTTCGTTTCGCGCGGCGGAAGAGGATGAGGCACCACGGTTCTTTCGGCGCTAAAGCCGCTAAAGCAAAGACGTGACCATCCGAAATCGTCGCGCCGGTGTCTAATACAGTCGAGGGAAGCTTAGGCTTTTCGCAGATCATAAGACCGAAGGAAGCGCAGACCGCCATGAGCACCCTGATGGACGCCCCGAAGTACGACCCTACCCGCGACCGCATCATTCAGCGTTCGATCATCACGGTAGTCGCGTTGGTGATCATCGGTTTCCTGCTGGGCATGGGCGGATACGTTGCCGGGCATGGCTGGTTCTTTACGAACCTGCCGACAGAGCACAAGGTGAATGCGTTCTTCAATGCGCTGGAAGCGAAGGATTACAAGACAGCGTATGGGCTCTACCAGAACGACAAGAACTGGGAGCAGCACCCCGATAAGTTTGGCTATCCGCTCAACCGGTTTATCGAAGACTGGACGACGCACAGCCCGGTGAGTGCGCCGATCACGGAGCATCACGTCGATCTTTCGAAGACGGATGGCACTGGCAGGTTCGGCTCGGGAATTATCGTCGCGGTGCGCGTGAACGGCGATCACAAGGTCTTTATGTACGTCAGCCGGTCTGACGGCACGATGACCTGGCCTGCGCCACATGTGCTGCAGTACTAAGTCGGCAACGTTGATATGGTTTAGGTAATCGACAAGGGCTACGGGTATCCGTGGCCCTTGTTTTCAATTTCAGAGAGCTTTGAGGCAGGCAAGCGAATGAAGCGACGTGAGTTTCTGAAGACAAGTGCAGGTGTTGTGGCAGCATCCATCTCCGCATCGCCATTGCTGGCTGCGACGAAACCACACGAACGGCTGAATCTACTCTTCATCACTGTCGATGACATGAACTGGAGCCTGCCCGGTTTCATGGGGAATGCGCTCGGTCTGACGCCGAACCTCGACAAGTTAGCTGCTGGTTCCTATCGCTTTGTACATACGCGCACGACGGCGGCGATCTGCCAGCCATCACGCGAAGCGATGATGACTGGCCGCGTTCCGCATCGTAGCGGGGCGTTAGGATTTACGCCGGTGAATGAAGGCACGCCTACGCTGGTGACAGCGTTGAAGCAGGCTGGTTATTTCGCTGCCGCGATTCACAAGACGGAGCATATGCAGCCCCCAAGCTGCTTTCCGTGGGACAAGGCGGTCGTGGGACAGGGGCGTGCACCATCGGAGTATGGTGCCGCGGTGACCGACGCGATTGCCGCAGCGCGTGAGGTGAAGAAGCCATTCTTCCTCAACTGCAACATCAACGATCCGCATCGGCCTTTTTACGGAAGCGAAGAGGCCGCAGAGGTGGACCATCAGGAGCAGGGGGAGTACCGCGTTGCCCGCGAAGTGAGTGCGGCTGACGTGACGGTGCCTGCACATCTTGATCCGCTGGCGAACGTCAAGACCGAGTATGCGC
Organism: Acidobacteriaceae bacterium; assembly: GCA_028283655.1. Lineage (NCBI taxonomy): Bacteria > Pseudomonadati > Acidobacteriota > Terriglobia > Terriglobales > Acidobacteriaceae > Acidobacteriaceae bacterium. Next base: position 4,272 of record JAPWKE010000001.1, read on the forward strand.
AGTACTGCAACAGCGCGCAGCGTATGGATATCAGCATTGGCAAGGTGCTGGCTGCGCTTGCGGCAACGCCTGAAGCGGCGAACACGATTGTGTTCTTCTCTGCCGATCATGGCATGCCGTTTCCATTCAGCAAGGCCACGGTCTATGACAGCGGAACGCGCACGCCAGCGTTGCTGAAGTTGCCGAAGATGCGCGAGTCAAAGACATTCAGCGAACGGACGAGCAACGTGGATTACATGCCGACGCTGCTCGATCTGTTGCAGGTACCGCATCCTGAAGGGATGGATGGGCACTCCTGGGCGCCGCTGCTGCATGGCCGCAAGTACGCAGGCTCGGAGTTCACCGTCACGCATATCAATAGCGTTGCGTTTGGTGCGAACTATCCGATGCGCGCGATTCAGGATGATCGCTATTCGCTGGTCTTCATGGCGTGGTCGGACCGCAAACTGGAGTTCCACATCGAGTCGATGAAGGGCCTGACCTGGGCTGCGATGAAGGCTGCTTCTCAAACGGATGCTGCGCTTCATGCTCGGGTGGACCAGTTCTTTTACGGTATTCCGTTGGCGTTCTACGATCTGCAGGAAGACCCCGGACAGCGAACCAATATAGTGAATGCGCCGCAGCACGCTGCGCGTGTAAGTCACATGAAGGAAGCGTTGTTGAACTACATGATGGCGACGGGCGATCCGCAGTTGGAGAACTACCGCAACTTCCTCGCGGGCAACCCCATGCATGTGGAGCAGGGTAAGCCTCTGCCGGGTAAGCCGAATAACTATTAGCGGCGGCGGGTCGTCAGAAAGAGGGCTCCAGGTCTATACTTTTCTTGTTTCGGGCTGCATCCGCGCTTAAGCGTGGAGTGGCACTGGAGAGAGAAATGAGCCTTGTTGAAGTACGCGAAGCGGACGCACGTCCGGAACGCGCAAAAGTTACGTCGCAAACTCTGCTGGCACAGAAGCAATGTGCTGCTGCGATCACCGCCCTTACAGCCTACGACTACCCTACCGCGCGTCTGGTCGACGAAGCTGGCATCGACATGGTGCTGGTTGGCGACTCCGTCGGCATGACCGTGCTCGGCTACGACGACACGCTAGCCGTCACGATGGACGATATGGTGCACCATGCGCGTGCTGTTCGCCGTGGAACGAAGCGCGCGATGCTGGTGGTGGATATGCCGTTTGGTAGCTACCAGGTTTCGCTCGAAGAGACGATGCGCAATGCGCTGCGGCTGGTGAAGGAAGCAGGCGTTGAGGCCGTGAAGCTTGAGGGCGGGGCCGTGCACCATGCGGCGCTGGTTCGGGCGTTGACCGAAGCTGAGATTCCTGTCGTCGGCCACATCGGGTTGACGCCGCAGTCGGTGCATCGCATGGGTGGCTATCGCGTGCAGGGACGCAGCGTGGAAGCCGCGGCGCGGCTGCGCGAAGAAGCGTTACGTCTGGAAGACGCAGGCGTGATTGCGTTGGTGCTTGAGGGGATCCCGCGTGAGTTGGCGCGAGAGATTACGGCGGACCTTGCGATTCCGACGATCGGCATTGGCGCCGGGCCTGATTGCGACGGACAGATTCTTGTCTTCCACGATTTGTTTGAGCTTTCCTTCCGCAAGCTGCCGAAGTTCGTTCGCTCGTTTGGGGATGCTGGTTCGATGATGCAGGCAGGGTTGGCGGAGTATCGCGATGCCGTGCAGGCACGCACCTTCCCGGCAGATGCCGAGAGCTACCATGCGCCCGTGCAGCACGAAGCGGCGCTGGCAGGGGTGAGATAGCCATGCAGATTCTTCGTTCTATTGCGGAACTGCGTCGTGCTCGTCGTGCGCTTGCCGGAAGCGTGGGTCTTGTGCCGACGATGGGCGCGTTGCATGCGGGCCATCTCTCGCTGGTGCGTGCGTCGCGGGCGGCCTGCGACCACACCATTGCGACGATCTTCGTAAACCCGCTGCAGTTTGCGCCAAATGAAGACCTCGCGAAGTACCCGCGCACCTTTGAGGCAGATGTTGCGTTGCTGGAGAGTGAGGGCGTCGATCTGCTCTTTGCGCCGACGACGGAGGAGATGTATCCCGCAGGCGCGGAGACGTTCGTCGATGTGCCGGAGGTTGGCTCGCGGCTGGATGGAGCGTCGCGCCCCGGACACTTCCGCGGCGTGGCTACGGTTGTCTCCAAGCTGTTTCTTCTCACGACGCCGGACCGCGCGTTCTTCGGCCAGAAGGACGCCGCGCAGGTCGCGGTGTTGCGCACGATGGTGCGTGATCTGAACTTTGGCCTGGAGCTTGTGGTGTGTCCCACGGTGCGCGATGCGGATGGCTTGGCGATGAGCTCGCGCAACCGCTATTTGAGCGTGGAAGAACGACAGACGGCGTTGGCGATTCCGCGTGCCCTGGCCGCAGCAAAGGCGATTGCTTCGCAGGGTGAGCGTTCTGCCGAAGCTTTGCGCGCGCTGTTGCAGGACACGCTGAGCGAAGTTGTTGGCTTGCGGCTGGATTACGTTGCTGTAGTCGATCCGATTACGTTGCTGCCGGTGCAGGAAGCTGCCGGCGCGTTGCTGGCAGTGGCGGCGTTTGTCGGCGTGACGCGGTTGATCGATAACGAAGTCGTCGGCGTGCGCGAGCCGAGGCCAGAAGCTGTACGCGAGTTGCTTGCGGAGGAGGCGTTGGCGCGATGAAGATTCTTGTCGGCGTTACCGGAGGCATCGCAGCGTATAAGGCTGCGGAGCTCGTTCGCGAGTTGCAGCGCAACGGCGCGGAGGTCCAGGTGTTGATGACGCCTGCGGCAGAGAAGTTCATCACGCCCCTGACCTTTGCTGCGCTTACTGGTAAGCCGGTGCTGACCTCCGTATGGCAGATGACGGACACGGTCGAGCGCTTCGAGATTGAGCACATCAGTGTTACGCAGGGAGCGGAGGCGTTTGTGATCGCGCCTGCTACGGCGAATACGCTGGCGAAGCTTGCTCACGGGCTTGCCGACGATATGGTGTCGACGACTGCGCTCGCGGCGACGTGTCCGCTGATCGTTGCCCCGGCGATGAACGTGAACATGTGGCACAGCGCTGCGACGCAGGAGAACCTCGCAACGCTGCGTGCACGCGGTGTGCTGGTGGTGGAGCCTGCGTCGGGCGAGCTTGCCTGCGGCATGGTTGGCGAAGGCCGGTTGGCGGAGCCTGCCGTGATTGCCGACGTTGCTTTGCGGGCTGCGGTGGGTGCAGAGAGCCTTGCAGGAGAGACGATTCTCATTACCTCCGGCGGAACGCGGGAGCCGATCGACGCGGTGCGTTTCCTCACCAATCGATCGAGCGGCCGGATGGGCTTTGCGCTGGCGCAGGAGGCGCTCGCGCGGGGTGCGTCGGTGGTGTACGTTACGGCGGCGAAGGAGGCTCCGCAGTCTTCACGTTGCCGCACTGTGCGGGTGAATACGGCTGCCGAGATGCATGAGGCTGCCCGCGCTGCGTTGCCGGAAGCTACGGCTGTTTTCATGGCGGCGGCTGTGTCGGATTATCGTGTGGAAACGCCCTCGACACAGAAGCAGAAGAAGTCTGCGAATTTGACGCTGGAGCTGGTGCAGAATCCCGATATTCTGCGTGATCTGGCAAGCCATCGCGACCCGGAAACGACACTGATCGGCTTTGCGGCCGAGACGGAGCATGTGCTCGAAGAGGGCCGTCGCAAACTGCAGGACAAGGGACTCGACGCGTTGTTTGCAAATGACGTGTCGTCTGCAGAAAGTGGTTTCGACGTGGATAGGAACGGCGGCACGCTGATTCTGTTATCGGGGGAGAAGAGCATTCCTCAGACTTCGAAGCGCGAGGTGGCTCGCCGTCTGCTGGACGCTTTGCCGGAGATCCGCCGCGCTGCTTTGCTGAACTCCGTATCTTTCGTCCGACAGGAATAATCGGCAGCGCAGTTTCCTCCCTCGCTACGCAAATCGGGCACAGAGAGCTGAGCTGGGGGCTGGGTTGAGTTTTCGGGGGGAGATTGGTGGGCCCACCAGGACTTGAACCTGGAACCAACGAATTATGAGTTCGCTGCTCTAACCGATTGAGCTATAGGCCCGGCAGAATGCGCCGATTGTTCTTACGATTCTAACCGGGCTCTCGCTCTACTCTTCGTCGTTACTTTTCGGTCGTTCCGGTCTCACCGGGAGCGGATGGGTTGATCTTGCCCTCGGCGTTCTCCGGGGTCTGGCTTTTTGTGTGCGTTTCTCCGCTGCCAGCCGTGGCGGGGTTCTGGCCGTCTGGGCCGGATGGCTGGGCTTTGGCGTCGCCGCGGTCGCCGGGCATGGTGCCGGGCGCGTTGTGTTGGCTGCTCTCTGACATGGTCGTCCCTCCTTCTGTCGCAGCTTGTGTGATGCGCTTCAGGGGCCCGCTGTATGCTGCGGGCAGGGAAGAATCATGTCGAAAGCGCATCCACCACGAACGCTGGCTGAGGCAGGGCGAGCCCGGGTTGAGCAACTCGAAGCAGGCCCGCACGGTCGGCCGCTGTGCCGTTGGTGCCGGCTGGAGATTCTGGCGCCCCGCCGCCGCACCTTCTGCTCGGAGTACTGCGTGCATCAGTGGCGCCTACGCTCCGACCCGGGCTATCTGCGGGACCAGGTGTTCCTGCGGGACAAAGGGCTCTGTTCGCTCTGCAGCACGGACACCGTTACCGAATACAGCCGCTTGAGGCGCAGCAGAGGTGCAAGCCGCGAACAACTGTTGGAAATGTGGGGCTTGCGGTCGATTACGGCGCGGCGCTCGCTGTGGGACGCGGACCATATTTTGCCCGTTGCGGAGGGCGGCGGGGAGTGTGATCTGGAAAACCTGCGCACGCTTTGCCTGCCCTGTCATCGGGAAGCGACTGCGGAGTTGCGGCTTCGCCTAAGCAAGCGGCAGAGATCTCCATCGGTAGAAAGCACTAAATCCTAAAGTTGTAGGGAATGCCTCATATATGAGGCAAGATTGAGGACACGAAAACGTTTGCAGAAAGTTTATGCGTTCTTTCTTGCTTGTTCGGGGGCTGCTAGGTATTCTGAACGGGCAAACAACAGGTATTTAAATTTCCAATGAAGGCGACTTTAACGCTATGAAGGCTATCTCGCGCATCGCTCTGCTTGGCTCCCTTTTCCTTATTCCGGCTCTTGCCCATGCTCAGGGTGGCTGCGTTAATTCGCCGGAGTGCCCGACTGCGGTGCTTGGTCTCGTCGGTGCCGCCGGTGCGGCGCTCTATGCACGCTTTCGTTCGCGCTAATTGATTCGTTCGCTTTTGGAAAAGCCACTTCCTTTTGGGAAGTGGCTTTTCTGTCTCTTGGCTTGCCGAGCATCTATAGACGATATCGGTTAGACTTCTGGTCATCACCTTTGGCTGCACGTCAGCGCCAGCTTGAGCCATCAGATAGATACAGCCGTTCTTTTGCGGCAGGAAACAGGACCCCCTCCGGCGTGATTTTGTCTTCATCGACCACTTCGTCTTCCTCGCTATTATTTCGATCACTGCGGTATGTGGCTTTGCCCGTGCTCGGGTTGACTTTGATCTCCAACGCTGCCTTTGCCCAAGCTACCGGCGGCGGTGGAGGAGGTGGTGGAGCTGCGGCCTCCAGCAGTGCAGGTTCCGCTGGATTGGGGCAGTCGGCCGGAGCGCTCGGCAACCAGAGCTCCGCACGCAATACCCGGTCGGAAGGTGATTCGCGCTCTTCTGCGGATGATCAGAAGCGGGCGGAGGTTTCGTCAACGAAGCAGGACGTTCCTACCGAATTTGAAGAGATGGTCGAAGCCAGCACCGGGCGACGTGTTCCCGTGTTTGGAGCTTCACTCTTCGGCGGAGTTCCGACGACCTTTGCTCCGGTGGAAGATGTTCCCGTCAACGACGACTACGTTCTTGGGCCCGGTGATGAAGTCCTCCTCCAGGTATCCGGTGCTGTCAATGACAAGCTGGACCTTCGCGTAGACCGCTCCGGTTCGATCTCGATTCCCGGGATCGGTTCCGTGCAGGTGGCAGGCCTTCCTTACGGCCGTCTGAACTCTTTTCTGAGTTCCCAGATTGGCCGGGTGTACAAGAACTTCACTGTCAGCGCACAGTTAGGGCGCCTGCGCACGATTCGAGTGTTTGTGGTGGGGCAGGCGCGTCGCCCAGGCTCTTACTCCATCTCCTCACTAAGCACATTGCTCAACGCCATCTTCGCTTCGGGTGGCCCCTCTTCGGGCGGCTCGGTTCGCGATATTCAGGTGCGGCGTAATGGCAAAACGGTAGATCACTTCGATCTTTATGACCTGCTCCTGCATGGCGATAAGTCGCATGACATCATGCTTGCCAGTGGCGATGTTGTTTTCTTCCCCTTCGTAGGCCCCCAGGTCGCTCTGCTCGGCAGCGTCAGCTCGCCTGGTATCTATGAGTTGAAGGGTGAGTCGGATGTTTCATCCGTTCTGGCTCTGGCTGGAGGAGAAACCAACGTCGCTTCTGGAACGACGGTACGGCTGGAACGCGTACACGATCATGCCGATCGCTCTGTGCGGGATCTCTCCATCGAAAGCCATGAGCCCATTCGCGATGGCGACATTATTACGGTCACCAGCATCATCGACCGCTTCCGTAACGCTGTAACCTTGCGCGGTAACGTAGCGAATCCTGGTCGTTACGTCTGGCACCAGGGGATGCATCTTACGGACCTTTTCCCTGATAAGGAGTCGCTGATCACGCGTGCGTACTGGCGCAAGCGCAACCAGCTTGGGCAGGCCCAGCAGGATTACGTCCCCGAGAGCGCTTCCAATCTGCAGCCGATGGATTCGCAGGGAGCGCTGCAGGTAAAGGGGCAGCAGGTTGATAGCGGCGCCACTGCTGGTGGGGGCAAAGATGGGGGCAGTGGTGATGCGGGAGGCAACTCTGTCGGTACGGCCCTGACTGCCAGCAATACTCTTTTCGACGCGAAGACAGACGTTGTCCTGTCGGCACCTGACATTAACTGGAGCTATGCTGTCATCGAACGTCAGAACTCGGTTGATCTGACGACATCTTTGATCCCTTTCAATCTGGGCAAGTTGATCCTTGAGCACGATGCGCAGCAGAACTTTGAACTGCAGCCTGGCGACATTGTCACCATCTTCTCGAAGGCAGACATTCGCGTTCCCTCAATACAGCAGACGCGCTATGTTCGTCTCGAAGGTGAGTTTGCGGCTTCGGGTGTGTACAGCGTGCTTCCTGGGGAAACCCTGCGACAGCTGGTGCGGCGCGCTGGTGGCCTAACGTCGGATGCGTACCTCTATGCCTCAGAGTTCACTCGTGAGTCGACTCGGCGGGTGGAGCAGCAGAGATTGAGCGAGTACGCCGATGAGTTGGAGGCGCAGATTTCTGCGGTGACTTCGTCGAATGAGGCTCGCGCAGTTTCTGCATCAGATCAGACTGCGGCCATTGCTTCGGCCGCAGATGCAAACAGCGCTGTTGCCCGGCTTCGCAGGCTAAGGCCGATCGGGCGCATTGTTCTCGATCTTCAGCCAGATAGCGTTGGGATCGACTCTATTCCCGATATTGCGTTAGAGGATGGCGATCGTTTCGTGGTGCCGCGAATTCCTTCGAACGTCACGGTGCAGGGGCAGGTCTATAGCGCCAATGCCTTCCTTTTTACTCCTGGCGAGCAAGTGCTGAAGTACTTGCAGCGGGCAGGTGGACCTGATCGTGAAGCGGATAAGAAACGTATCTTCGTCCTGCGGGCAGATGGCTCGGTCGTGAGCCGTCAGTATGCGCATGTTTTGGAGGCACCGATCTATCCGGGGGATACTATTGTTGTTCCGCCGGTGCTGGATAAACGTGCCTTGCTCCAGCGCATCGTGGCCATTTCCCAGGTAATTGGAAATCTTGGTTTTGGTGTGGCGGCTATCAGCATTTTGCGCTAGTTTGTCGCTTTGCTCTGCTGTCTGGTTTTTCTGTTCACAAAGATGTCTGACTGTATTGAGGTTTTCTTCGCATGTTGATTGAGCATTCTTCAACACCACTCCCAACCGCCTCCGGAGAGGAGCAGGGCATCGACCTGCTGGCGATCGTTGCAGCTATCGTTACGGAGTGGCGAATTATCCTCGCGACGATGATTCCGGTACTGCTTCTCTGCGCATTTTTGATTTATTCGATGAAGTCGCATTTCATCAGTTCTGCGTCTATCCTTCCGACAAACTCGAGAGGACAGGACAACGGGCTGGCTGAGTTGTTCGGTGCGCGCAGTCCCGGAGCGCTTTATGTCGGGCTGCTCGGAAGCCGCAGCGTGCAGGATGATGTGATCGATGCCACGGGGTTTCTAGCGGCTATGCACATCAAGGACCGCGCCGCGGCTCGTGGAATGCTGGCAGGCGAAACCACCTTTACCGAAGGTGCAGATTCGCTCATCACGATCAAGGTGAAAGATGCGAACGCCCAGCGTTCTGCGCAGTTGGCCAATGCTTATCTTGATGGGCTCCGCGACCTGAATGATCGCCTCAGCTTGAATCAAAGTGCGGAGACGCGAAAGTTTTTCGAGATCCAGTTACAACAGGAGCGAGAGCTACTGAGCATTGCGGAAGATAAGCTGGCGCATACGCAGAAGGGCACGGGACTTGTCGATCCGTCCGTCCAAATGCAAATGGGCATTGGTGGAATCCAGAGCGTTCGCACGCAGATCACGGGCTACCAGGTTCAGTTGGCCGGCCTTCTGCAGCGCGAAACGGAGAATGCTCCGGAAGTGCAGGCACTTCGTTCGCAGATTCGTCAGCTGGAAGCAGAAGAACATCAGATGGAGAGCGGAACGGCCTCTCCAGTCGAAGCAGCTCCTTCGGCCGCCGGTCTGCCTGCGAAGATCCTCGACATGCAACGCGCTGAGCGCGATGTGAAGCAGCATGAGCTTATTGTGGAGTCGGTAGCCAGCCAGTTTGAAAAGGCCAGGCTCGCCGAGGCAGAAAAGAACTCCAGCTTTGAGGTCATCGACCGCGCTATCGTGCCTGATCACAAGACGTATCCGCCACGTATGCTTCTGTTGCTGCTTGCTGCGGTTATTTCGCTTGTGCTTGGCTTGATGGCTGCTGTGATCAAGCGGGTCTGGTTGCGGATCAGCGCAGACCCTGTTTCACAAGTGCATCTCACAGGACTGCGTAATGCATTCCGCAGGAAGTAGGCGATTTCGTATCGATATGCGCCTTTTTCGTCGTCCCCATCCTTTGGTTATGTTCTCCGCCTGGTTTCTGGTGGTGTTCAACGTGCTGTTTCCCAAGGGTGGCTTCAAGGTTGGACCGATGCCCATTACCTGGGGCTATGTCTTCATCGCATTATCGACTCCTCTCTTCGTGGTTTATAGGCTTCTTGCGCTTCCGCTGCAGTATCGAAAAAACCTCTATTGCGCTCTGTTGTGCATTTTTCCAATGCAGGCACTGTACGTCTATACGGGGGTTGCGCTAGGCATCGTGGATATGCCAACCGCAGCCGGAAACGCTATCAGTTTCATCGCTCTCCCATGGATATTCTTCCTGATCTATGGGCCGTTTCTTGCCATCACAGATGGCGCAAGGCTGGCGACGTACCTGCGGTTCTGCATTTTGTTTGCCGCCATCTGGGGGATATTTCTCTTCGTATGGCATCCCATTACCGGCCATTATGTCGAGATCCCTTTCTTGACCGTCAATATTGCGGATTATGGCCGATTGGAGGCAACCAAGCATATTGACCGAGGCTTCTTTTTCAAGCTGATTTCCACGTATAACAACGGCAACTTATATGGCGTAGCGACGTTGATTCTGCTGCCGTTGTATGAGCTGCTCGAGCCACGAAAGTCATTCCGGCTCACGCTCAAAGTCGCCCTTGTTCTTACCCTGTCCCGAACCGTCTGGTTAGGGTTGGTGCTGTACGAGCTATTTCCTGTCATGACACATCTGGTTCGGCAGGCCAGGTTCTTCCCACGCTTCCAGGTGGGTAACTTGCTTGGGCGTCTGATTGTCATGTTCCTGACGGTCATTTTGATTGTTGGCGTGCTTGCTTTCAGCGGCTTGAACCTGGGTTTCCTGATGGACCCAACGGCTGGTGGCCGTCTTAGTATGCTGGCGCAGGTTTTCCGCGCTGGCTTTCTCCCTGCTGAAGGGCTACGGGGGCCGAGCGAGACGGTCTATTTTTCCATCACATTTTTATTCGGCTTCCTCGGGCTGGGTTGCTTTCTGTTGCTCATGTTCAGCCCCGTTCTGTTGCTTGCGGTGGATCGCTCCGCGCTATCTTCTCCTACTAGAATGGCCGCCTGCAAGGGGCTGCTGCTCTATGCCGTGGTTGCGGCTATCGATGGCGCGATCAACTACATTCCGGTTCTGCTTTTTTACTGGTTTGTCTACATGATCTTCCTCTATGGCTGGCCGGGAGAAAGCACCGGGGCGTTTGTTCTCCCTAAGCCATTGCCGAAAAAGCGCATTGTGTTCCGCGGTCTTTCCTTGCCGCGCAGGAAACGCTCCAAGACTCCTGTGGCGGAAGTTTCCGGCGGCACGGTCTAAGGTCGTGACAAACGCTGCAGGAATGATTGCTTCCGTGCACATTCGCGGTCGTATCCGGAGAATTCATGGGGCTTACTGACAATCCGCTGCTTGACGTTCAGGACCTGCGCATTCGCTTTGGTGCGTATGAGGCGGTGCGGGGTGTTTCGTTCAGCGTTCGCGCCGGGGAAACGCTCGGACTCGTCGGCGAGTCGGGCTCGGGAAAGTCCGCTACCAGCCTCGCGCTGATGGGACTGCTCCCGTCTTCTGCGATGATCACCGGCTCCGTCCGGTTTGCGGAGCATTCCAGCCTGCTCTCGCTTGGTGAGGCCCCGCTTCGTCGGCTTCGTGGGCGCGAGGTTGCGATGATCTTTCAGGAGCCGATGACGGCGCTGAACCCTGTCATGAGCATCGGCCGACAGATTGCCGAAGCGGTTGAGGCACATCATCCGAAGCTTGGCCGTAGCGAGGTGAAAGAGCGCGTGCTGCGTGCGTTGCATGAGGTGGCTCTGCCTGATCCTGAGCGGCGTTATGGAGATTATCCGCACCAGTTTTCGGGCGGGCAAAGGCAGCGCATCGTGATCGCGATGGCGCTGGTGAATCGCCCGCGGCTGGTGATTGCGGATGAGCCGACAACGGCGCTCGACGTCACGGTACAAGAGCAGATTCTCGCGCTGCTGCGACGGCTGCGCGATGAGCATGGGTTAGCGATGATCTTCATCTCGCACGACCTGGCGGTTGTGGGCGAAATTGCCGATCGCATTGCGGTGATGCAGCAGGGAGGCATCGTCGAGAGCGGCGCAGCGCACGATGTTTTGCTGCGTCCGCAACATGCGTATACGCGTCAGCTTCTGGCCGCTGCTCCTACGATGCAGACGGACCGGTCGCGTCCACTGGCCGTGCGGGCCGACTCTGCCGTATCGTGAAGGCCATGGACTGCCTCTTCTGCAAGATCGTTGCGGGTGATATTCCGGTTACGCGGCTGTACGAGGACGATCTCGTGCTGGCGTTTCCTGATATCTCGCCGCAGGCCCCGACGCACATCCTCGTCATCCCCAAGAAGCACATTCGTTCCCACGCGCACGCTGCGACAGCGGACAAGGAGATGCTCGGGCATCTACTCTTCGCGGTGGGCGAACTCGCCCGGGAACGCAAGCTCGACAACGGCTATCGACTTGTCGTCAACACGGGTCCGGATGGAGGACAGACAGTCGACCATCTGCACGTTCATCTGCTGGGCGGCCGCTCGATGCACTGGCCTCCGGGCTAATCCCACATTCGGCGCAGGTGTTTGACGCCTGCGCCGCAAACATCTCCTGGAGCATCCAATCCCTATGGCACTCTTCGGAACACCCAAGCGTACGGAACCGATTCCCGCTCCTTTTCACGACATTGTCGCCCCGGAAGCCGGCTATGAAGCCGGCCAGACGGAGACCGCTATCTTTGCGGGTGGTTGTTTCTGGGGCGTGCAGTCTGTCTTTCAGCGCGTTCGCGGCGTGATCGACACAGTCGTGGGCTATACCGGCGGCGCAGAGGAGACAGCGAACTATCGCACTGTCTGTGAAGACTGGACCGGCCACGCCGAGGCGATCGAGATCACCTTCGACCCCAGCGTGGTGACGTACGGAACGCTGCTGCGCATCTTCTTCTCCGTCGTGCATGATCCGACGCAGCTCAACCGCCAGGGCAACGACGTGGGCACCAGCTATCGTTCGGGCATCTTCACCACCGACGACCAGCAGACTCGCATCGCGCGGGAGTACATCCAGCAGCTCAACGACGCGCACACTTTCTCCAGCCCCATCGTGACCACCGTCGACCCGCTCATCACGTTCTTCCGTGGCGAGGAGTATCACCAGGATTATGCGATGAAGAACCCGCAGAATCCCTACATTCAGGTCTGCGATGTGCCTAAGGTGGCGGCCCTGGAGCAGCAGTTCCCGGAGTGGTTGCAGGGGTACCGTATCCGTTAGCTCCGGGCTGGTTACGGCTTTGTCACATTTGGCCATCCAGAGAGGCTTTTGCTGCGTCCAAAGGGTTACTGTGTTGTCGAAAATTCTGTTTAGGATTGCTCTGTGACCGCTCGCTCGTTGTTTTTGTCGTTTGTGCTGGTTGCCATGCCAACATCCGTATTGCTGGCGCAGGCTCCTGTGTCTTTGCCTGCGGGCGGTTCTCCGGAGCTACAGCAGACCTCGGGCAAGGGGCAGAAGAACACTACGGGCATTGGCAGCAAGGACGCTCCTTCGACGCAGACCGGGCAGGACTCCACCTCTGCCTCGAAGCCAGCTACAGGGGGCAGCGATTCTTCAGCCTCTGATACGAAGCTCCATCTCAAGCCGATCGATCCCTCCACGCCTCCAACGGATCTGCCAAAGAACCGGCCGGTAATTGGCGTGGCTATGGGTGGCGGCGCGGCGCTCGCGCTGAGCGAGATTGGCACGCTGCAGTGGCTGGAAGACCACCACATTCCTGTCGATGTGATAGCCGGAACGTCAATGGGGTCGATTCTTGCGGCGCTGTACTCGACCGGCAAGACGCCTGAGCAGATGAAGCATGTTCTGACGGACGATACAGTGAACCGCGTCTTCCGCATCGGGTCGGACTACGCCGGGCTGAACTATCGTCGCCGCGAGGACTCGCGCGAGGTTCCTGCCGGTCTTGGCGTTGGCTTGAAGCGCGGCGTCAGCTTCCGTAACTCGCTGCTGACGGACACCGGATTGAACGAACTGCTTGACCGCGAGTTTCTTCGTTACAACGATCAGACGGACTTCAACAATTTGCCGATTCCGTTCCGCTGCCAGGCTACGGATCTGAATGCGGCGAAGACTGTAACCTTCGCGCGCGGCTCGCTGCAGAACGCAGTGCGCGCTTCGGCGTCGATCCCCGGTGCGTTCCGCCCGTTTGAGATGGATGGCCATGAGTACGTCGATGGAGCCATTCTTGAAAACCTGCCGACGCAGGACGTGAAGGCGATGCACGCGGATGTCGTCATCGCGATCAGTCTTCCGCTAAGCCCGGTAGGCAAGGGCGATCTGGACTCGATCATCGGTGTGTTGCAGCGTGCGTTCTCTGTCGGCATCGAAGCGAACGAGGAGCGCAGCCGCAAGCTGGCGAATGTGGTCATCATGCCGGATGTGACGGGCTTCAGCGCGAACAGTTATCTCGCGACGCAGGCGCTGGCCAAGCGCGGTTATGAAGCCGCGGAAAAGCAGAAGGCCGTGCTGATGAAGTATGCCGTCTCTGACGAGGAGTGGGCTGCGTACCTGGAGCATAAGCAGAGCCGGGAGCGTCCACCCACAGGGGACGTGATCCAGGTAAAGGTGAAGGCGCCGAACCAGCAGGTTTCGGGCGTCGTACACACGATCTTCCAGCCGGTAGTGGGTAAGCCGGTCAATACGGATGAGATCGAGACGAAGCTTGCTCTGGTACGCTCCGACGGCCGCTACGACGCGGACTATACCGTGGGCTATCCCACGCCACAGTCCAATGAGCCGATCATTCTTGTCGATGTTCGCGACAAGAAGACCGGTCCACCGTTCCTCGATCTGGGGCTCGACATGCAGGCCCAGACCGGTGGCGTGACACGCGCCACAGTCGGTGGCATCTTCAACTGGCAGGATGTAGGCGGCTATGGTTCGGGCTTCCGCGCCAAGATCGACGTAGGCTTCCTTACGCGGCTTGAAGGGGAGTACTACTGGAAGCCCAAGCCGCTTGGCCATTACTTCCTTGCGCCCAGTGTTGATCTCAACCGCCGCCCGTACTACATCTACAGCGGCGACTATCGGCAAGCCGAGCGGCAGTCGCAGTTCCTGGGAGTCGGCGGGGACATGGGCTGGACCGACAACAAGTATCAGGAGCTTCGTGTCGGCGGCAACTTCCAACACGTTCAATGGACGACGACCACGGGCTCCGATGGCTTGCCGGATTACACCGGCAACGCCACCAAGGTGCGTGCTCGATACGTTTTCGACAACCAGGACCGTGCGCTGGTGCCACACCGCGGCATTCGGGCTATCGCCGACGCAGGGTATTGGTTCAACACGACCGCTGCGAAGGTGGGACAAACCTATACCGCTGGCGCACCGCGCTTCACAGGCCAGATCGAGTTCGCTCACACGCTGTTAAAGAAGAACACGATTCTGATCAACGCAGAAGGCGGCACGCTGGGCAACCGGTATGTGGCGCAGCCCTACCGCTTTACCCTGGGCGGACCGTTGCGGCTGGCGGCTTCGGCGATCGATCAGTATCGCGGCACGGATTACTGGCTGCTTACGCCGGGCTATCTGCGTCGCGTCGCCAAGCTGCCCGCACCGCTCGGCCAGTCAATCTATGTGGGCGCTGTCTATGAAGCTGGACAGATGCGCGGGCCAGATCAGCAGACGGCCACCCGGCAGGATGTGTACTTCGGCATCGTGGCAGAAACGCCGCTTGGCGTTATCACGGTGGCTCCTGCGTTCGGCGATCACGGCGAGCGCAAGTTCACCTTCACGCTGGGGCGCTTCTTCTAGATAACGGCTCTACGCAAACAGTAATGGCGAGGCTCATAGCCTCGCCATTACTGTTTGTATGGAAGCGTTAGCGGCCTGTGGCCAGGCGAGTTGCAAGCCTCTCCGGCAGGTGCGCTTCGCGAATCGCGTGCTGCGCGGCCTCAATGTCGTAGGGGGTGCGGAAGAAAGTTACGCGATTGGCTTCATCGTCGTAGATCGCGAAGGCCGCACGCCAGTCGCTGTCGCGTGGCTGGCCGACCGAGCCGGGGTTGAAGAGGTGGCGCGAGCCGGGAGCAATCTCCGTGGACCAGGCTTCGAACTCGTTCTGCGCCTTGTACTGCGGACGCGACTCTTCCCAGTCTTCGTGGTGTTGGGAGAAGCTTCCCTGAACGTGCGTGTGGCCGAAGAAGGTCAGGTCGGTTTCCATGCGCTGCAGCGGAGTCCACGCATCGCGCATGCTCATGATGTAGTGGTCTTCGTGCATCGGCGAACCGTGAGCGCAGGAGACGCGTTCGGTGGCACGAAGCGGCCCTTGGGGCCAGCTGCGCAGCCACTCCAGGTTGGCGACCGTAAGCTTCTGGCGCGTCCAGGTGGCGGCTTCTGCGGCGATGGGGTTGAAGCCATGCGTGCTGGTCAGGCCGGAGCAGACGCGGTCGTGGTTGCCGCGAACATGGAGATGCGCCAGCTCGCGAAGGCGGTCCAGCACCTCGTTCGGGTTGCCGCCGTAACCGACCGCATCGCCAAGGTTCCAGAGCTCATCCCACCCGCTCGCAGCCTGCAGTACGGCCTCGAGTGCATGTACATTGCCGTGGATGTCGGAGAGGACTAGAGCGCGCATACGAAAGAGAACTGACGCTTCAGTGTAGCGCACAGAAAACGGCGCAGCGCGAAGGAGCGCTGCGCCGTATGTTGCCTGATTCTGGGCAGGTTACTTCTTGAAGTACTTTGGTTCAACGCCATCGGCCCAGGGATCGTACGCATGGGCGAACGCTGCACGACGGCCGATCTGCGGATGGTTCTCCAGCCAGAGCTCCAGCCACACCGGCTCGTTGGGTACGACGAGCGAATTCTTACCGAGCACGACGAAGGCCTGCTGCGCCACGTCCTGTGGGCTGGCGACGATGCCATGAACCGCTTCCATGCCGTAAACGTCTGCGGCATGCTCCTTCTGACGGCTGGAGACATTGATAACTGGCGTGAGCAGGGTGGAGAAGATGCTGATCACGAAGAAGAAGACGGCGATCGTTCCCCAGTCGGACTGCGCCGTAATTCTCCACTGCGGGCCGAAGCGCCGCAGCATCCACTGCAGCACGAAATAGCCGAGGAAGAAGACGATCAGCAGGCCGAGGAAGATCTGCTTCATGCCCTGCATCACATGGCCGAGCACGTAGTGGCCGCTCTCGTGGCCGAAGATGAAGAGCACTTCATCGGGCGTGGCTTTCTGTAACGCGGTGTCCCAGACGACGACGCGCTTGGAGCCGCCAAAGCCTGTCACATAAGCGTTGATCGTCGTGACTTTGGAGCTGGCCTTCATCAGGAACATGCGCTCGGGTGGGATGTCCATGTGGCCTTTCTTTACGATCAGCTCGAGCTTTGCGACCAGCTCGGGCTGCGTCTTCTGCAGCGGCTCAAACTTGTTGAACAAGGGGTCGATATAGATCGGCATCGCATAGATCATGGCGATGGTGAGCGGAGCGAGCACGGCCCAGAAGACCAGCCACCACACACGCGGCAACCAGCGGATCATGAACATCAGCAGCGCAAAGGAGAGGATGGAACCGAGGAGCCCGAGCCCCAGACTCTTGCCCTGGTCGCCGAGCCACCCACCCCAACCCTGCACGGAGAGTCCGTGCAGGCGTTGCAGATGGTGGCCGAAGATCGCGAGCGGAAGATCAAGCACCGTGCCTGCCAGGCTGTAGAGCACGGCGAAGATGGCGCACTCGATCCAGAAGGCGCGGAAGCGTGCGCCGCGTGCACGAAGGTTGGCACCCGCAGCCACGGCGCGGTCGCGCATCCAGGCGATGATGCCGAGCCAGAGCAGCAGGATCGCCTGCACGAAGCCCCAGATCATGCCAACAAAGTAGAGCGTATTCCGTGTGTGTTCGACGGACTGTGCCTCGGCGAGCTTGGCAGGAGCGAGCGAGTAATCCGGCAGGTTGCCCCACACCGGATGCGAGGCGAGTTGCTCGGCGGCGTAGGCGTTGGCCTTGTGCTCGGCGATGGTTTCGCTGGCGTGCGCGACGCCAACAACTGTCAGCAGGGAAGCGCAGAAAAGCAGCAGTGCGAGGAGGCGAGTACGCATTCGTCCAGTCCTTTATTGGTGGCGGAAGTTGCACTGAGTGTCGCCCACTTTCCCCGCGCCCGCAAGCACTGCGTTAGCATGGCCTCACATCCAGAGATAGCCAGAGGCCGTGCGCCTACTGGTCAGGGAGAGTTTCAATGCGTAAATTGCTTGGTTTGGCGCTGCTGGCTTCAGCAGCCTGTGGCGTGGCGGCAGCACAAACAGGAATGGCGGCTTCTGGCGCTGCAAGCGCCCCCGTGGCCAGGCCGCTTACCGCGATGCCGTACTCGCCGTCGCTCGACACCACCAGCATGGACCGCGCGGTCGATCCCTGCAATGATTTCTACAAGTTCTCCTGCGGCGGCTGGCAGGCGCGTAACCCGATCCCTGCCGATCAGTCGCATTGGGACGTCTACTCCAAGCTGGCCAACGACAACATGCAGTTCCTGTGGGGCGTTCTGGCGGAAGACGCGAAGCTGGCCAAACGCGATGCCGTGCAGCAGAAGATCGGTGACTACTTCGGTGCCTGCATGAACACGGAAGCCATTGACGCTCGTGGCGACTCGCCGCTGAAGCCGGTGCTGGCTGAGGTGAATGGCTTCAAGAGCCGCGAAGCCCTCATCGCCGCGCTGCCGCTGCTAGACCGCGACAACTTCGGTTCGTTCCTCTTCGGTGCTGGCACAACGCAGGATGCAGTGGACTCCTCGCTGATGATCGTGGAACTCGACGCCAGCGGACTCGGGCTGCCGGACCGCGACTACTACCTGAAGAGCGACGAGAAGAGCGTGAAGCTTCGCGCGCAGTACGTCGAATTCCTCACAAAGCTCATCACGCTCTACGGCGAAACTCCGGAGCAGGCCAAGGCCGACGCCGAGGCCACGCTGAAGATCGAGACCGCGCTGGCGAAGGCTTCGCTCTCGCGCGTCGATCGCCGCGATCCGCACAAGGTGTACCACATGATGACCGTGGCCGAGCTCAAAGCGCTTGTGCCCAGCATCCAATGGGCGCGCTACTTCGAGATCGAAGGCGCAGCAAAGCCCGAGAAGCTGAACGTCTCACAGCCCGAGTATATGAAGGCTGTGAACACGGAGCTGACCACGGAGCCGGTCGAGGTGCTGCGTTCGTACCTCCGCACGCATCTGATGCTTGGCGCCGCACCTTTCCTCGCGCATCCGTTCGAGCAGGCGAACTTTGACTTCTACTCGCACACGCTGCGTGGCACGCCTCAGATGCCGCCGCGCTGGAAGGTTTGCGTTCGTGGCGTCGATCGCAACCTGGGAGAAGCGCTGGGGCAGGAGTTCGTCCGCCGCACCTTCTCGGCTGACACCAAGGCCAAGACCGTGCTGATGACCGAGCAGATTGAAGCGGCCATGAAGCAGGAGATTGAAGGGCTCGACTGGATGAGCCCGGCGACGAAGACGGAAGCCCTGCGCAAGCTGCATGCGATCCGCAATAAGGTCGGCTATCCCGACAAGTGGCGCGACTACACGGCCCTGACGGTCAAGCCCGGCGACTACTTCGGCAACGCCCGTCGCGCAAGCGCGTTTGAGAATACGCGCGAGTGGAACAAGCTCGGCAAGCCTGTCGATCTGAACGAGTGGGGCATGACGCCGCCGACGGTGAACGCCTACTTCAACCCGCAGATGAACGACATCAACTTCCCGGCAGGCGTGCTGCAGCCACCGCTCTATGACCCGAAGAGTGATGATGCGCCGAACTACGGCAACACCGGCTCCACGATCGGCCACGAACTGACGCACGCCTTCGATGATGAAGGCCGCCAGTTCGACTGGAAGGGCAACCTGCGCGACTGGTGGACGCCTGAAGATGCGAAGGGCTTTGAGCAGCGCATTCAGTGCGTGCGCGATCAGTACGCGGGCTTCGTGGTGGTGGACGACATGCACATCAACTCGAAGCTGACCTCGGGCGAGGACGTGGCCGATCTTGGCGGCACGCTGCTGGCCTACATGGCGTGGAAGAAGGAGACCGAAGGCGAGCACCTGATGCCCAAGGACGGTCTGACGCCCGACCAACGTTACTTCGTCGGCATGGCGCAGTGGGCGTGCGAGAACGCTCGCCCCGAGCAGCTTCGTGTGCAGACGATCACGGACCCGCACTCGCCGGGCTTCGCGCGTATCAACGGTGTGGTCAGCAACATGCCTGAGTTCCAGAAGGCGTTCGGCTGCAAGGCTGGCCAACCCATGGTGCATACGCCAAGCTGCAAGGTCTGGTAAGAACTGGCAGTCCAGCAGACGACGGCTCCTGAGAGGGAGCCGTCGTTGCATTTACGATGAAATGAATGACAGCACCGAATGCGCCCTCCAGTTCTGCCAAGCCGCTTTCCGCTGCGGCGCAACGTTCCTTGCTGATTGACGTGGTCAAGGGGCTGGCAATCATTCTGGTGGCCATGGGGCACACCAACCAAGGGCTTTCGCGCGAGATACTTATCCCCTGGACCGTTCGTGTCAACGCATTTATCTATGCGTTTCATATGCCGGCGTTCTTCTTCGTCTCCGGCATCTTTGTTTTGTCGAGCCTGCAAAAGCGCGGGCTGCGTCACTTTTTAGTGAACCGCGCCAAGACCTTGCTCTGGCCGTTTTACGTCTTTGCCATCCTGATTTCTCCGTGGACGCCGTACCTCTTTCGCCGCTGGATGCACGAAGGTCCTCCACCGCTTCATGACGTCTTGCGGAACTTGGTTTCTGCGAACGCTGAGTGGTTCCTGCCCACGCTGTTTTTCTCGCTCATCATCGTGGCTCTGCTTCGCCGCGTTCCGGCACCGCTGCTTTTCCTTCTCTCCTGGCCTCTAGGCGTTTACTGGCATCAGATCGGGCTCGCCTGGGTAGACCGTACGGTAGAGTTCCTTCCGTTTCTATGGCTTGGAGTCTGGGTCGGCAGCCGCTACGGAGTGATCGAGCGCGTTCCCAGGGGCGTGGCGGCATCGCTTGCCATGGTGCTCGGGGGCGTGATTTACGTCCTGACTCCAAACCAGCTGTACCTGTCGAACTGGCGGTTTGTTCCGGTAGGCATCGCTGGAACACTGATGCTTCTGCTGCTGGCCCGCGTGATCGGTTCCGGCGCCCTGGGCCGGGGGCTGGCGTGGCTTGGTGTTGCTTCCCTGGGCATCTACCTGATGGCGTCCTACGGCCAGGGATTCGGTCGGTTGCTGCTCCATCTGGTCCACGTCCGCGCTCCGCTGCCGCACCTGCTCTTCGATTCTGCGGTGGCTATAGCCTTTGGCGCCTGGGTCTACCAGCATCGGGAGAAGCTGCGCATCGGTTGGATCTTTATCTGTCCGTTTTAGGCAGGCAAAGCTTCGCCGGGGTTTCGCCTCCGGGCCTTTGCTCTGGCAGGGATTTGCACGTTGGCCGCATGGTACACTTGATAGGCCAATCACTCTCGCCTGAGCCTGTATTTACAAGGGTTTTCGCGAGTGCAAGCACCTCGCTTCGCTGCCCGTTTCCGGGCTTTGGAGCGGGCTACCGAAAGGGAGTATCGACCGAGTGCCTGAAGAGCTTAATCCTGCCGTTCCGCAGCCTGAAACCAAGACCCCTCCTCCTGCTGGTGGAAGTGACTACTCTGGCGAAAGCATCACGGTCCTTGAAGGACTGGCTGCTGTTCGTCTGCGTCCGGCCATGTACATCGGCTCGACGGGCGAGCAGGGCTTGCATCACCTCGTGTATGAGGTCGTCGATAACTCCGTCGATGAAGCTCTCGCGGGGCATGCGACGAAGATCGATGTCACCATTCATGTCGACAACTCCATCACGGTGGTCGATGACGGCCGCGGCATTCCGGTAGACAACAAGACCATGCCCAACGGCGAAGTGCTGCCTGCGGTGCAGGTCGTGCTGACTGTGCTCCATGCCGGCGGTAAGTTCGACGCGTCGAACTACAAGGTCTCGGGCGGTCTGCACGGCGTCGGCGTAAGCTGCGTGAACGCGCTGAGCGAACAGTTCGATGTCGAGATCTGGCGCGATGGTCACGCCTGGGAGATGGACTTCTCCAAGGGCGATCCGATCTCGCCGCTGCGCAAGATGGGCCCCAGCACACGCAAGGGAACCAAGGTTCACTTCCTGCCGGACAAGTCGATCTTCACGGTGCATGAGTATCAGTTCGACATCCTGTCGAACCGCCTGCGCCAGCTCGCCTTCCTGAACAAGGGCATCGAGATCAACCTGACCGATGAGCGCGTGACCGACCCCAAGTCGGGCGAAGCCAAGACGCAGATGTACAAGTTTAACGACGGGATCGCGGGCTTCATCAAGCACCTGAACAAGGGCAAGCAGGTACTGCACGAAAAGCCGATCTACATGGAAGCCGAAATCGGCCAGTTGGTCATGGAAATTTCGCTCCAGTACAACGATTCGTACTCGGAGACGGTCTTCTCGTTCGCCAACAACATCAACACGGTGGACGGCGGAACGCACCTTTCGGGCTTCCGCACGGCGCTCACGCGCACGGTCAACGCGATCGGCCAGTCGCTCGGCCTCTTCAAGGACGTCAAGGAGAACCTCTCCGGTGATGACGTCCGCGAAGGTCTCGTCGCAGTCGTTTCGGTGAAGCTGCCTCAGCCGCAGTTTGAAGGCCAGACGAAGGGCAAGCTGAACTCCGACGTCGCGGGCCAGGTGCAGGCGTTTGTCAACGAGCGCCTCGGCGCGTTCCTCGAGCAGAATCCGCAGGTAGCGAAGAAGATCATCGGCAAGGCGATCGACGCCTCGCGTGCGCGTGAAGCGGCCCGCAAGGCCCGCGATCTTACGCGCCGCAAGGGCGCGCTGGACGGCGGCGGTTTGCCCGGCAAGCTGGCTGACTGCTCGGAGCGCAAGCCTGAGCTCTGCGAACTCTACCTCGTCGAGGGTGAGTCGGCAGGCGGAACGGCCAAGCAGGGCCGCGACCGTAAGTTCCAGGCGATCCTTCCGCTCAAGGGCAAGATCCTCAACGTCGAGAAGGCCCGCTACGACAAGATGCTGGGCCACGAAGAAATTCGCGCCATGATCACCGCTCTGGGTTGCGGCATTGGCAAGGATGACTTCGATATCGCCAAGCTGCGCTACGGCAAGCTGATCCTGATGACCGATGCTGACGTCGACGGATCGCATATCCGCACGCTGCTGCTGACGTTCTTCTTCCGCCACATGGGAGAGTTGATCAAGCGCGGCAACGTCTTCATCGCGCAGCCACCGCTTTACCGCATCAAGAAGGGCAAGTTCGAGCAGTACATCAAGGACGACCGCGAGTACGTCCAGGTGATGGTGAAGCGTGCCTCGGACGGCATGGTCATCACGCATGGCGACGCAGGCGAAAAGCTCGACGGCAAGGAACTGACCACCTTCATGTCCGGCCTGAACGACTACCTCGGCTTCTTCGACAAGGTGAACAAGCGCCTTCGTAACGAAGATGTGACCGCAGCCTACTCGGCGATCTTTGCCAGCCGCGAGCCGGACAACAAGCGTCGTCTGGACTTTGCTTCGGCCGATAAGCTGAGCCAGATGCAGGCCAGGCTGAAGGACATCGAGCGCGCGCATCAGTTCAAGGCCGTCTCGGAGGTGGAGTTCGACGAAGAGCACCAGCTCTACTCGGTCAGCTTCACGGATGCGCAGGGTGCTGTCCGCCGCATTGACTGGACGTTGGCAAGCTCACCGGAAAGCCGTCAGCTTCTGGGCAAGCAGGACGAGATGGGAGCAACGCTCACCGGCCCGTTCCTGATCGAGTACGCCGACAAGAAGGCCCTCGCTGCGACGAAGACTGCTGAAGAGGTCGCGGAGCAGGAGCTCGAAGATACCGAAGAAGTGGAGCTGGAAGGTGCGACCAACGTAGGCGATGTGCCTCCGGTGGAAGCGGCGAAACCGACCAAGCGCAATAACAAGGCTGCCCAGGATCCTGTCGAGAAAAAGACACCTCGTGAGGTGTTCGAGTACGTCATTGAGCAGGGCCGTAAGGAGTACTCGGTACAGCGTTACAAGGGTCTGGGCGAAATGACCGCACCACAGCTCTGGGATACAACGATGGATCCGGCGCGGCGTACTTTGTTGCAGGTGAAGCTGGATGACATTGCGGCGACGGAGGAGATCTTCACGACGTTGATGGGTGAAGATGTGGAGTCGCGCCGTAAGTTCATTGAAGAGAATGCTTTGGATGTAAAGAACCTCGACATCTAACTCTTCGATTCAAGTAAGTGGAAAGGCCTCGGAGTGAAATCCGGGGCCTTTTTGCTGCTTTTGGGGCGTTTTTTCGAAACCTTTTTGCGGGTTTTGAAAGCATTTTTTGCCAAAAATTGCATATATCTTGTTGCGACGGTCAAAGATCGCGGATATGCTGACCCCATCTTTATATCAGTTTTTTGGATGCGCGGTCTTCTGTGAGGCCGCGTGTCTTTCTCTTACACAAAACAAAAACGTGTACGTCTGTTGGCTTTTCTGGGAGCTGAGAATGAAGCAAGTGTCGCAGGGTCTGCGTAAGCAGATGTTGGCAGCGGTGTCTCTCACCGCAGCGGTAACTCTTTCTGGTTGTGCAATGGGGAACCTGAACCTTTCGGGCGGTGCTGGAGGGGCGCAGAGCGTTGCGGTCAAGATGACCGGCCTCGTTCACGGTGGCCAGCAGCCCGTTTCCGGCTCAACGATCGCGTTGATGACCATGGGAGCGACTGGATATGGCTCCGCAGGCAGCAACCTGATCCCGACGGGATCGTACGCCGTGGGTGGAGCCCCGGGCTGCTCGAGCGGTTCCTGCCAGACGACCGTTGTGACGGACGCAGGCGGCAACTTCACCATTACCGGGGACTACACCTGCCCGACGGCGAACCCGGCGGCACAGGTTTATCTGACCGCGACGGGCGGCAACCCCGGCCTGACGACGGGAACGAATAATGCGGCGATCAAGCTGGTGGCTCCGCTGGGTGCCTGCAATGCGCTGAGCAGCGCGACGACGGTTGTGGTGAACGAAGTGACGACGGCGGCGATGGCGTTTGCTGTGGGTCAGTTCTTCGGGACGCCGAGCAATGTGGACAACTTCGGCTCGACGGCGACGGCGCAGTCCGTGCTTGGCCTGAGCAACGCGATCGCGACGTACGGCAACCTTGTGGACCCGGCGAGCGGTATGCCGCTGGGTAGCAAGACGCTGACTTCGGCGACTGGAACTGTCGTCGTTACGCCGGAGCAGGCCAAGCTGGCCTTGATTGCTGACATCCTGGCCGCTTGCGTGAACTCGACGGGGGTAAGCAGCTCGGAGTGCACGACCGTGTTTAGCGGTACGGCCGCCAGCGGGACGACGGTTACCGATACGCTGCAGGCTGCGGTGGAGATGAGCCTGAACCCGACGAGCACGAACAACGGCACGTCCAGCATGGATGCGTTGTATGGCCTGGCCACGGCGACCTCGCCGTTTGTGGGCTATCGTCCGGCTTATGCGGAGCCGACGGATTGGACGCTGGGAGTTACCTACGGATCGAACAGCACGGTAAATACGTCCTACCTGATCACGAAGCCGGAGCATCTGGCGGTTGATTCGCAGGGCAATGTCTGGCTGGGCAATTATGCCGGCAGTGCGGCGACAGCAGGCAACAGCCTGACGAAGCTGAGCGGCGGAGCGAGCAGTGCTCCCGGAACCCCGCTGGCCCAGGCGCTGGTCGGTGTACAGACGGGCATTCAGTATGTGGCGATCGATCCTTCGGACAACGTCTGGTCGCCGCAGTATTACAGCGCGACCGGCACAACGGGTGGCGGAAGCTCGGTGGTGGAGTACACGCCCGCCGGTGTGACGAACACCTTCACGACAGGAGCTGCGCCTGACACGATCACCTTCGATGGCGCAGGCAATGCCTTCATTCTCGAGCCTTCCTACAAGGGCGCGGGTGAGTTGGATGAGTTGGCATACGGAGCCGCTTCGGGAGCGACGGCCAACGTAATCGCGACTGGTATCACCACGGATTACTCGACTATCGGCATCGACAGCAACTTCACGATTTACATCAGTGGCGGTGGCTCGGCGACGACCGGTACCGGAACCTCGGGCTTCGATGGCATCTGGGAGTTTGCCAAGACCGCTTCGACGACGACGGGCTACCCGAGCACGCCGACCGGTGCTGCTGTGGGCACGGCGCTTTCGCCGTACCAGACGGTTGCGGGTGTCACTGAACCGGAACCTCTGGCTATCGATGGCAGCAACAACGTCTGGTTTGGCAACTACGGCAAGTCGACGCTGGGTGCGGTTTCAGCCACGACGACAGGAACGTTTCAGGCTCTGCAGGGCTCGCCGTTTACGACGACGAACCTTACGGCTCCTGAGCAGATCATCTTCGACGGCGACGGACATCTTTGGTCGACTGAAGCGAATGCGAGCGGCAATGTGATGGAGTACACGGCGGATGGTGTTGCGATGCATCCGGTCGGGACGTCGATTGCGACCACTGGCTTTGTGCATACTTATGCTGAGCCCTATGGGATCGCTATCGATCCTTCGGGCAATGTCTGGGTGGGCAACTATGCCACCGGCGCTGCTGCCACGGCGAGCGTGCTGGGCTTTGTGACGGAGATTGTCGGTGCTGCGGCCCCGACGATTACGCCGCTTGCTGCTCAACTGCCAACCACAGCGGGTGGAACCAACCGCACGGCAACTCGCCCGTAACCCTACGGACGAGTTGTTTCCCACGAAGCCCCGGCAGTCGCCGGGGTTTCGTGCGTTTACAGGGAGGTGCTTTCGATTATCGTTCGGGATGGGGCTGGAGAGAACGAAGCTTATCGAAAATACGGCGGATCGTTGGGTTTGATCATCCAACCTTCCATGAGTTCTTTGCTTTCCTGGCGTTCCTGTTCTGTTGCTTTTAAACGGCTCCGCGTTCACTTCGTGAAGCCTGTTTCTTTTTCCCTGCTGGGCGTTGGTGTTCTGCTGCCGCTCAGCGCATTTGCTGCGGCCCCGCAAGCGACGACAGCAAAGACGCCTACCGCTGCGGGAGGTACGCAAACTGCTGGAGCGGAGTCCGGTTCTGCGGCCTCTCATGCGAGCCCGGCTTCTGCAAACCTGCAGCAGCGAATCGCTCAACTGCCTCCGCTGAGTAATACGGGCGTGGAGGTAAAGCAGCAGGGGGATCTCGTACGCAATCATCTGGGCGATGTGCTGCGCTTCTATCGCAGCAGCACGACGAGCGTTCAGAAGACAGGTGAGCCGAGCGACATTCTCTACCAGGACCAGATGCGCTCGCAGGTGACGAGCGTCGCGCAGTTTGCTTTTGAGGCGACGCGGAATGTAGCAGCACTGCTGTCGCACGTTAGCGGCGATGATGCCACGTTGCTGAAAGCCGGAGCCAGCGAGACGAAGGACTCCGGGGATGCTGCACGGATGACGCAGGCGAAGGTGCATGCGCAGGAGCGCATGGCGACGTTGCAGCAGCAGAAGCTGGCGCTCGCAGCGCAACTCGATCATGCTACGGCGAAGACCCGTCCCGAACTGCTGCAGCAACAGGAGCAGGTGGAAGGCGGGTTGGAGCTGGCGCAGGCCACGTATGACGCGCTGAACCGCATTACACGTTTTTCGAGTGCGCAGAGCGGGCACTCGGGGTTGATGGGCGATATTGATCACCTGGAGGCTTCGGCGCCGGAGCTCTCGTCTGACTCGGTGGGGAAGACGGTTTCGACGGCCCCGGTTAACAGTCTGGCGGAGGCGCAACATGCTGGTCTGGTGACGCAGGCGAGTGCGTTGTTCGATCTGCTGTCCACGCGGCGCACCATCGACGAACAGCTTGCCACGCTTGAACAGTTGCAGAAGCAGGTGCAGGCGTTGCGCACGCCGTTTCTGAAGGTGCTGCGCAGCACGATGAGCCAGGGCGAGAAGCTGACGCAGCAGAATGTCGATCTGAAGGCAACGCCGACTTCTGACGCGCAGGACCTTACGAGCACGCGCAAGCAATTCGACCAACTGACGAACACGTTCCGCGTGATGGCGGATGCGACCTTCCCACTTTCGCAGGAGTCGCTGATGCTGGATTCGACGCGTGGGACGCTGACTGGCTGGCGGGTCGCGGTGGATACGGAGTACCGCAGTATTTTGCGGTCGCTGCTACTGCGCGTTGGGTCTATTGCGCTGGCCCTGATTCTGCTGGCGGTGATTGGGCACTTCTGGAACCACGCGACGCTGAAGTATGTGACGGACCTGCGCCGTCGTCGTCAGTTGCTGGTGGTGCGGCGGATGGTGCTTGGTTTTGCGGGAGGCATTGTTCTGCTCTTTGGCTTCATCACGCAGTTCAGTTCGCTGGCGACGTTTGCCGGTTTCATCTCGGCGGGCATTGCTGTTGGCCTGCAAACAATTCTGCTCTCGGTGGCGGCGTACTTCTTCATCGTTGGACGCTATGGCGTGCGCGTGGGGGACCGCATCACGGTGGCCGGTGTTACCGGAACGGTAATCGAGGTGGGGATCGCTCGCTTCTACATGATGGAGTTGGTGGGGACGGGAACGGAGTTGCACTCGACGGGACGCGTGGCTGTGTTTGCGAACTCCGTGCTCTTTCAGACAGGAACGCCGCTCTACAAGCAGCTTCCGGGAACAGAGTATGCGTGGCATGAGCTGACGGCAAAGCTGAAGCCGGATGCCGATGCGGACGCGGTGCTGAAGCATCTTTCGGCGATTGTCGAGAACGTCTACAACGGCTATAAGTCGGTGATCGACGCGCAGCAGAGGCAGATTGAGGCGTGGGCCGGGACGGCTGTCGATCCGCCTCGCATTGACTCGCATATTCGCCTGATGGACGACGGCCTGCAGGTTGCGTTGCTGTTCCCGGTGCAGATTGCCGATGCCGCCGAGGCGGATGCGGCGATTGCTTCGGTGATTCTGAGCGAGTGGAAAGACGAAGGAGTGTTGCGTACGGGGCTGTCTGCTACGCCGGTGATCAAGGCCGCAGTAAAGAGCTAGGCGGCACAGACAGTGTCGTTTCAGCGTAAAGATAAGGGGAGGAGCGCCCATACTGTCCTCAGGAGACGCACCCTCGCTCACTCCCCAACCCTTATGACGGGGGATGTTGAATGTGGTTTACGAGTCAGGTGTAATGTTTTTTCTCTGCGTGCGTTTTCCTTGTAGAACGGCTTCTGCCGTGAGCGAAAGGAGATTGCCATGACGCCGAAGTGCAACTGCCCCGAGTGTGAGTGCGTGGAATGCCGCTGCATCGAATGCCCTTGCTGCTAGCTCCAATGAGAAGATGCGCTGGCGTACTCGAGTGCGCCAGCGTTTGAGGTTTTGTCACCATGCCCCCAAGCGCGCTGGAAACGCTTCTGGAACGGCGAGAGCGTTTTCTTGGCTTTATCGCTCGCCGCGTCTCGAACCACGAACTTGCCGAAGATATTCTGCAGGCGGCGTACATGCGGGCGCTGGAGAAGGCGCCTACTGGTACGGACCAGGAGTCGATTGTGGCCTGGTTCTTCAGCGTTCTGCGGCACGCGATTATCGATCACTATCGTCGGCGGCATACAGAAGCTGCGGCGATGGAGCGGTTGCTGTTCGAACTTGGGCCGGATGAGCCTGTGGTTGCGGACAGTTCGGCACGGAGGTTTGTGTGCGGATGCATCGAGCGGGTTCTGCCGTCCCTGCGGCCAGCGTATGCCGAGCTTTTGAGCGAGGTGGATCTGGCGGAGACGCCCCTGACGCAGTTTGCGCTGGCGCATAACCTGACCCCGGGAAACGCCGCTGTGCGAGCGCATCGCGCACGTGCGGCGCTGCGGAGAGAGCTGGCAAAGACGTGTGGATCGTGTTCGATACACGCGTGTCTGGATTGCGTGTGCAAGCAGCCTCTGCCGGCGCTGGGTGTCTAATTTGAAGAACGGATGAGAATGAAGAAGCAGTATGTTGTTCTGGCAGGCGTTTGTGTCGTTAGCTCGCTGGCGACGCTGCACGCACAGTCATCACAGGTGATGACGGCGCATACGTTGCGCGAAGCGGTGTTGCAGCATGGGTCTTCGGGCACGAGCGTAGAGCCGCCGTCTACCCCTGTACCGATGTGGATGGGAGTGCGCTCCGGCTGGACGCTGATGCTGCATGGCAACGCGTTTGTGGCGAACGATCAGCAGCAGGCCGAGAGTCATCGCGGCCGTGATGGATGGTTTTCGACCAACTGGATTATGCCTATGGCGCAGCGGAAGCTTGGGCCGGGGCAGTTGACGGTGCGGGCGATGTTTTCGGCGGAGCCGGGGACGATGCAGCAGCGGGCCTATCCTGAGATCTTTCAGCAGGGCGAGACGGCGTATGGCAATCCGATCGTGGATGGGCAGCATCCGCACGCGTTCTTTATGGAAGTGGGCGCGCTCTACGACATCAAGATGGGCAAGGATGCTTTGCTGAGCTTTTACGTCGCGCCGGTGGGCGATCCGGCGATTGGGCCGACGGCGTATCCGCACCGTCAGTCGGCGAGCGAAGACCCGATTGCGGCTCTGGGACATCACCAGGAAGACTCGACGCACATTGCGTACAACGTGCTGACCGGGGGGCTGACGTACAAGTGGGTGCGCGCGGAGCTCTCGGGGTTTCATGGCGGTGAGCCGGGGGAGGCGCACTGGCACTTCGAGTCTTCGGCGAACGGGCTGGCGGTGGACTCGGTTTCGACGCGGCTGACGGTGGCTCCGACGGCGGATTGGACGGCGCAGTACTCGTTCGCGCACATTGCGTCGCCGGAGGCGTTGTATCCGCAGGAAGACCAGCAGAGGCAGACGGCGAGCGTGATGTATCACCATACGTTCCGCACGGAGGCTGCGCCGAGGATGGGCGGCGCGTCGATGCAAGGGACGTCGATGCAAAGTTCGATGGCAGGGATGGATATGAGCGGAGCGTCGATGAAGATGACGCCGCAGCCGCTGGAAGACCTGTCGATGACGGCGGTGTGGGGCCGGACACGGTCGCTGGACGCGGACGCGAGCAAGGAGAACAGCTATCTGCTGGAGGCGCTGTATCGCTTCCGCGGCCGGAACTACGTGTGGACACGCATGGAGAATGCGGGACGTTCGAACGAGTTGCTACTTGCGCCCGGAACGCCGCTGCCTGTGGGGTTCCACGAAAGCCCGATCGGGCATGTGGCCGCGTTCAGCTTCGGATATGACCGCGATTATGCGCTTGGGAAGCACATTCTGGCGGCGCCGGGAGCGCAGTTCACGGTGTATCGGACGCCGTCTCTGCTGACGTCGACGTATGGTTCTACGCCGACGGCAGAGGTGTTCTTTGTAAGGTTTCGGGTACGGTAGTGCTTCGGTCGGCTAAGCCTTGGCGAGTTCGGTCTTCACGAGCTCGCTGAGCAGCTTGCCGTCGGCGCGGACGCCATCGGCGAGCAGGCGCTGCTGGGCGATCTTCATGACCGTGCCCATGTCTTTCGGGGAGGGGCTGGCTCCGCCGTTATCCGCGACAACCTTTGCGATCGCACCCTGGACGATGGGGAGCAGCTCCTCGGCACCAGCGGCCTTGGGCATGTAGGCTTCGATCAGCTCAATCTCGACCTGCTCTTTGGCGGCGAGTTCGGGGCGGCCGCCCTTGGTGAACTGGTCGATGGACTCACGGCGCTGCTTGAGCATGGTGGTCAGCATGGACTGCTCTTCGGCGTCGGTGAGGGGCTCGCGCTTGTCGATCTCGCGCGATTTGAGTGCGGACTTCACCAGGCGCAGGGTGGTGAGTTTGTCGGCTTCCTTCGCCTTCATTGCGGTGATGATGTCCCGGTCGATCGTTGTTCCAATAGCAGCCATTTCTTTCACTTCCTTCACGCGACAGTGTAGCAGTGCCTCGAAGAGAGGGTAGCTCTGCGGGAGTGGGGAACTGGCCCGGTGCGCCGCTTGTCGAGATGGTTTTTAGCGGGGGCTCGGGGTGTGGTGTTTGGTGTTGTCTCCGGTTGAGGCAAAGAGAAAGGCCCCGAACCAATGGTTCGGGGCCTTTCTGCTGCTTGTTGCGGATTAGGGGCGAACGCCGAAGTTGCCGACGGCGAGAGGAGCGTTCGTCGGAGCTGCAATGCCGAAAACCTGGACCACAGGGTATGTTGCGGTCGAGGAGGCATTGATCAGCCACGTAGCACCGGCTTGATCGATTGCCACTGAAGGCATCGAGGTCGCGGTGGTGGCGGTTGCCAGAACGGACGTGCCGCTCGCGTCGACGGGCATCAGGCCATCGCCAGAACCGCGGCTCGCGAGCGAACCCGTGGTGGCGAGGTACTTCATGGCAGTGCTGCTTGCATCGACGACGAAGAGTGAGGAGTAACCCGCGGTGCTGGCCGCGGGGACAAGGCCGTGGTTGACGCCGTCCATGGCGATTGTGCTGCCGTAGAGGTTTACCTGTGCGGTTGTTCCACCAGTTGCTGCGGTCGGAATCGGGAAGTAGAACTTCGTGGTGCAGCCGGAGGTATCAGCCGCTCCATAGCATACGCCGCCGTAGCCACCGCTCTGGCCGGAGAGGCCTGCGATGACATTCCAGATGCGGGCGGCGCTGCTATCGAAGGTTGTTCCGCCAGAACGGTAGTTGCTGGTTCCGGACGATACCGTAACAGCGCCGGTGTAGGGCGATGCAAAGTTGAAGTAAGACGAAACGCCCGTGCCGCCTGCAACAATGTTGCTCGTGCGCGGGTCTACGGCAAGGTACTTGGCGCCGTAGTTCGTTGTAGCCGTTGGGAACGTGCTTGTTCCGGCGTAGGTGGTGTCTGCCGTCGTCGTGCCTACGGGGATCCGACCGATGTAGCTGGTACCTGCTGTGGAGGCGTAGGTGCTGAACCAGACGTTGTTGCTGGGGTCAATGCTTACGGCATAGGCTGCGTCCGAAACTGCGACTGCCGTTGCGGTGGCTGTCGTGATGGTCGCGGGAACGGCCACGCCTACCGTTGTCGAGGTGCTGGGGGTGTACTTCCAGATCTGTCCTGCGGTATCAGCCAGCCATACGTTGGCGGGAGAGGCGTTATCGATAGCGAGACCTGCACCTGCAGTACCCTGCAGCGCCGTGGTTCCCCAGCCGCCGTTGGGCGAGAGGAGAGCACCTGCGGGCGAGAGCTCTGCCAGAGCGGCGTAAGGCATGCCGCCGACCCAGACGTTGCCGCTTGCATCGACCTTGACGTCGTTCGGCTCGTAAGCCGGGGTGGTGCCGTTGGTCTCATAGCCAACGCTGTACTGAATGGCAACGCTCACGTCGTGAGGTGCGGCGCTCAGCGTCGGGGTATAGAAGTTCGTGTTGGCCGTCGCGTTGTTGAAGACGTTCGTGACGTTCAGCATCGGGTAGAGCGCCCATTCGAGCGCGATCTGCCAGGTGTTGGCTGGCGTAATGGAGTTCGGGTAAGCGATGGCGACGCTCGTGCAGCCTGCCGTGCTCATGCCTGCCGAGTTGACGCAGGCGGAAAGCGAGTTCCCCAGCGAGTTGATCAACGTGTTCGGAACGTGTCCGTTGCCGCCAGCGGTTGTTGTATTCGCTGCCGTGCCTTGCATCGGAACCAGAGCCAGTGCGTTCTGCATGGCGTTCTGCAGGCCCAGAGCGTTGGTGCTCGATGTGCCAATGTTGACCGAAGAGCCGTCTACTGTTGCAAAGCCGGAAAGTGCTTCCGCAGCTGCGATGGTCGAGATCTCGTCAATGACGACCGTTGTGCTGGAGGTGATGCTGGAGCAGGTGCCGAGTGCTTCCACGAGAATGTTGGTGGGAACGACGCTTCCCAGACCGGGATCGCCACCCTGCGCGACCATGTAGAGCTGGTCGGGGTCGGTGCAGGTGGTGCTGTTGCGGGTGATCGAAAAGTTGCCACCACTGTCCGTGGTCGCTGTTCCAAGCACGGTCGGTGCGCTGCCGTAGCCCGTGGTGCCGGCCTTGTAGAGGGTGATGGCCGCACCGGAGATCGGCTGGTGGCCGCCCATGGCCTTACCCTGTACTGCTGCAACGAGTTGGGAAGGGGACGTGGCAGTACCCTGCAGGCCGCAGCCGGTAAGCAGAGCGAGAGTGCCGACGGAGGAGAGAGCTGCAGCGAAGCGAAGTGTTCGTGTCATTCGATCCCTTTGGTGGGCCTGGGAGGCCTATTTCTATGGTATTTAGTATCCAGAGTACTTGTATTTATCGGACATTTACGTAAT
The DNA here is from genome assembly GCA_028283655.1 of Acidobacteriaceae bacterium. NCBI lineage: Bacteria > Pseudomonadati > Acidobacteriota > Terriglobia > Terriglobales > Acidobacteriaceae > Acidobacteriaceae bacterium. The sequence continues at coordinate 37,511 of JAPWKE010000001.1, forward strand.
TTTGAGCGTTTCTGGGCGCTAAACGAACGTGTTGCGCTGCTGGTTTTGAGGATATGAAGTCTAATTGTTCGGCCGCCTCGTCCTAACCTACCGGGGATGTGGTCTTTATCCACAGAGACGCCGCAAGCATGCACTGGGCAAGATTTCGTACCTTGGAAGTGACTGGGGTGGTTCAACGCTGCGTTTGAGCCAGTGGAACCGCGCCGGTGTAGTTTTCGTTCCCAAGGGATGGACCAGATGGCTGCGTCTTCACAATTCGATCTCGGAGCCACGAACCTTCCTACCGCAGTTCATGCGGAGGTCGCGATTCTTGGTTCCATGCTTCTTGATCCTGTCGCGATTGTCGATGCGACGGCACGTCTGCGTTCGGAAGATTTTTCGCTCGACTCGCATCAGCGGATCTACCGCGCGATCATGGAGCTCATTGCCGCGAGCCATGCGGTTGACTACGTCACCGTGATCGACCAGCTCAGCAAGCGCGGCGAGCTGGATGCGATTGGCGGGCGAGAGTATCTCTTCTACCTGACGGAAGGCGTGCCGCGTGGCATGAACGTCGAGAGCTATGTACGCATTGTGCGGGACAAGAGCCTGCTGCGCCAGCTTATGGGCATCTTCACCGAAGGCCTTGCGGCTGCGGCGGACCATGACGACGATGCGACCAAGGTACTGAACGATGTAGAAGTGCGGCTTGCGGAAGTCGCGGATTCAGCGATTCAACGCGGCTTTTCGAACATCCCGGATATTGTGGCGCAGAGCTTTGGCTCGATCGACGCACTGTATGAGCAGGGCAAGGAAGTCAGCGGGCTGGCGACGCATTACGTCGAGTTCGACAAGATGACTTCGGGTCTGCAGCCGAGCGAAATGATCATCATTGCGGCGCGTCCTTCGATGGGCAAGACGGCTTGGGCGATCAACATCGGACAGAACTGCGCGGTGCGGGACAACAAGGTCGTGGCGATCTTCTCGCTGGAAATGTCGAAGGAGTCACTGCTGCGTCGTATGCTCGCGTCGGAGGCGATGGTGGGTTCACGCAAGCTGCAGACGGGCTTTATTCCGCGCGAAGATAAAGGCAAGCTGGTGGCGGCGCTCGATAGGCTGATGAACTCGCGGCTTTATATCGACGACACGCCGGGCATTACGCTGGCGGAGATGCGGGCGAAGTGCCGTCGTCTGCTGCAGACCGAAGGCCAGCTTGATCTGATCGTTATCGACTACCTGCAGTTGATGACGGGCTCGGCGGGGCCGGGCAAGAAGGGTATTGAAAGCCGCACGCAGGAAGTGGCGTCGATCTCGCGTGGCATCAAGGCGCTGGCGAAGGAACTTCGGCTGCCGATCATTGCGCTCTCACAGCTTTCGCGTAACTCGGAGCAGCGTACGGGCGATAAGAAGCCGCTGCTCTCGGATCTTCGTGAGTCGGGCTCGATCGAGCAGGATGCTGACGTGGTCGCGTTCATTCATCGCGAGGAGTACTACGACCGCGAAAACGAAGATGTGAAGGGCAAGGCCGAGATCATCATCGCGAAGCAACGTAACGGTCCGACGGGGTCGATACAGATGGCGTATCTTTCGGACTTTACGCGCTTTGAAAACCTCGCCACGGATGAAGGCGGCGGTGGCGGCGGGGACGCGTACTAGAGAACGATGAAAAACTTGCTCCTGACATCCTCCTGACAGTACGTTGTCAGGAGGATGTCTTTATGGTGGCTCCTGTAGTCACCGCAAAGGAGCCGCTCCATGAGCCTGTTTGATGGCAACGCCTGTACCTGGTTTGAGATTCCTACCGTCGATTTTGACCGAGCCACCGAGTTCTACGAGACGGTGCTGGATATGTCCTTGCGCGTTTTGCCGGGCGCGTATGCCTGCAGCATGTTTCCAAATGTTGCAGGACGTGTGGGCGGATGCCTTGTCTCGCGCCCGCATGCGAAGCCTTCGGCGAATGGCACGACCGTGTTTCTTAACGTCGATGGCAAGCTGGATGCGTGCGTCAAGCGTGCGGAGAAGCTGGGCTCGACGATTACTGTTCCACGCACACAGGTTCCTGGGAACAAGAGTTACTTTGCCTGCCTCATTGATTCGGAAGGCAATCAAATTGGTCTGCACAGCATGGAGTTTTAGGATGGCTTTCGGGGTCTGCCAGTGAGGCGCGCTGATCGGCTGTTCCAGATAGTGCAGATGCTGCACTCTGGAAGGCTGAAGACGGCGCGCGTGTTGGCGGAGCGTCTGCAGGTTTCGGAGCGGACGATCTATCGCGATGTGCGCGATCTGCAGCTTGCAGGGCAGCCGATTGAAGGCGAAGCCGGCGTGGGGTATACGCTGCGACGCCAGTTGGAGATGCCTCCGCTGATGTTCACCGTGGAAGAGCTTACGTCGATTGTGCTGGGGGCGAGGCTGGTGCAGGCGTGGGGCGGGGAGGAATCGTTCGAAGCGGTGAACAGTGCGCTGGCGCGCATTGAGGCCGTGCTTCCTCCGCATCTCACCGCAGAGTTGAGTTCGATTGTGCTCTATGCGCCGCCGTACTCGATGAAGCGGGAGTATCGGAAGCGGCTGGACCAGTTGCACCATGCATGCCGTTCAAAGAACGTGATCGAGTTTGAGTATGTGCGGCTGGGTGAAGAGGCGAGTCGGAAGGAAAGCCGCAGTGTGTGGCCGCTGGCTCTGGCGTTCTGGGGCGGGGTATGGACGCTGGGCGCGTGGTGTGAGACACGCAAGGAGTTTCGGTCCTTTCGCATGGACCGCATGAGTGCAGTCGTGACGCTGCCGAGAGAGTTTAATCCGAAACGAGGTCAACGCCTCGAAGACTTTGTTCGGCAGGTGCAGGCCGAAGCAAAGCCTTCGAAGGTCGTATCTCGCAAGATTCTGAAGAACTACGAAGAGTAGCTGCAACGCGGGAAGCGTTACAGCGTTTCTCCGGGCTGTTGCTTCGGGTTGACCTTGTGTTCGTCGTTGCGACCGGTGGGGTGCTTGGCGAGCGCGGCGAGAAGGTCTTTGTCGTAGCCGTAGATGTCTTTGAAGAAGTGCACGGTGCCGTCTTCATCCGCGTTTGCGGTCAGGTAGGTGATGCTGACGGGGAGCAACGTCTTCAGGTTGACGGTCTTGTTGTTGTTGTCGCCGAACATGGCGTCGTGGACCTTGTCGGCGTCCCAGTTGCCTTGTCCGTCGAGCACCCAGTTGGCCATCTTCTCGGCATCGTTGAGGCGGATGCAGCCGTGGGATTTGTCGCGGCGCGTCATGCTGAAGTACTGCATCTCGGGCGTGGAGTGCATGTAGATGTCGTACTCGTTGGGGAACATGAACTTCACCAGACCGAGTGAATTTTTCGGGCCTGGCTTCTGGCGAACGACGTAGCGGCCGTGCTCGATATCGCTGGCGGAGAAGCCGGAGGCGGGCTGTCCGCTGGCTGTCACGACTTCGTAGTCATGGCTGGCGAGGTAGCCCACGCCGCTGGCGTTGATGTGCCGCATCAGCTCTTTCTTGATGATCGAGGTAGGCAGGTTCCAGTAGGGGCGGAAGGTGACGTAGCGCATGGAGCGCACGAACATTGGCGTGTCGTGGTTGCCTTCGGCTTTGCCGACGACGACGCGCATCTTGAAGGCCAGCGTGTTGTCTGCGTTGTAGGTGCGGACGACGAACTCGGGCAGGTTGACGAGCACGCGCGGGTTGACGAAATTGTCTGGCAGCCAGCGCCAGCGTTCGAGCGACAGATCCAACTGCTGGACGCGCTGCGAGAGTGGAACGTTCAGGGCTTCGATGGTCAGCGGGGTGAGCTTGCCGTCGGGGGTGAGTCCGTGGCGCTCCTGGTAGTGCTTGACGGCCTCGCTCATCTCGCGCGAGTAGACACGCGTCTGCGGCAGGTCGGCCGGAGCGTCGCCTTCGGCCTGCAGCTTGAGGCGCAGGGGTTCGAGCGCGGCGTAGCTGCCCCCGACGCTGACGTCGTGGCTGACAGCAGGCAGAGGTTCTTCCGTGGCCTGTTGTTTTGCCGCAGCGAGGTACTGCACCAGAGCGTGTTCGGTGGCGGCGTACATGGCGTTGTGCGGTTCGACGGTGCCGACCACGGTGGGAACGTCGTCGGCGTCGACGACCTGGTCGTTCAGGAACTGGGCGAGTTGGAACTCGGCGCGCTTGGCGGGGACGTCGATGTCGAAGTTCAGGGTCTGGGGGTTGACGCGGCCGGAGTGCAGGTCGCTGACGAAGCGCATGGAGGAGATCGTCATGGCGGCGTCAAATTGCGCGATCACGGTCTGCGCGTTTTCGTCGGTCTGCTTCTTCTTGCGGATGTCTTCGATGCGTGCGACGCGGGCGGCCCAGCGGCTGGCGTCGTAGTCGTCGGGGTTCAGGCCCTTTTCGTCGGCGTGCGTGAAGAGGGTGATAAGCGCGGTGGCGGCGGCGGTGGGTTTGCCGTCGCGGGTCCAGGCGAGCTCGAAGTTACGGTCGTCGTAGAACTGCTGCACCTGGGGCTGGAAGTCGGAGTAGTTGGCCCACTGCATGATGGCGAGGTGGGGCGACTGGACGACCTGCTCGACGTTGTCGGCAAACTCGGCGGAGTTGGGTGGGGACTTGGCCTTGCGCTTGTGGAACCAGGAAGCGACGGTGCGGCGGCTGCTCTTGCAGCCTTCTGTCGGGAGCAAGATCGCGCTCACGAGCACCGCGCTGAGCAGCACGGGAACAACGGTCGACGAACGAAAGAGCTTCACGGGTTCAAGGGCCTCAGCAGGGATGATCTCACCACTAGGATGCAGAAAATCGCTGAGGCGATGAAATGGGGAAATCGCCCGGTAACCGCTCGTGGTTCGTGAGGGGCCGGGCGACTTCGATTTTGCTTCTGGATTTGTTTAGTGGAGCCAGCCGCCGAGTGTGATGATGCACAGCGCTGCCTGCGTGAGGACGGTGGCAGAGCCCAGCAGGACGTACGTTTTGCGGTAACGGCTCTCCAGTGCGTCGGCAAAGACTCCACCGATGAACGAGACGAGGAAGGGCACTGCCCAGAGCCACGGCGCTGTGGTGACCTGCGTTGTGTAGATCAGCATGAGAACAACTGCGCAGAGGAGCGGGGCGGTGTTGCCGAAGTAGCGCGAGCGTTTTGTCGTGACGTAAAGCAGCACGGAGACCAGCAGCGCGATGGAGATGCCCGCGTTTTCAGGCTGGAGCAGGAAGTGCTTTGCCGCTATGGTTCCGATCGAGAAACGCGCGCTTCCGCCGGTGAAGAGGTACTGGAACGCCGAGAGGCGGAAGCCGAAGACGGCAAACAGTACGACCAGCGAGCCGAACGCCGAGTAGAACATAATCGGGGCGACGTACGACCTTCTCCGCTCGGCCACGTAGAAGAAGAAGCCAGCGCCCAGCACCCAGCCGATCAGGCCTGCGAGGGTATGTGCGGAGGCCGTAAGGCCCAGCGCGACCGTCAGCAGAAGGATGCGCGGACGCCATTTGCTGCGCGGTCCCTGCAGGGCATGGGCCACGCCGATCGCGGTGTAGATGAGGCCATAAAGGCCCCAGAGTGCGAGGATTTCGTTCGAAGGACGGGTGGCGTACTGGATGACGCTGGGGCAGAAGACGTAGAGAGCCAGCGCGAGAGCGCCGCCCTCGTTGCCGAAGAGTCGGCGGCAGACCCACCAGACGCCTCCCCCGGCCCAGAGCGCGAAGAAGACGAAGGGCAGCCGCAGCAGCCACTTCACGCCGCTCAACTGATGGCGCGCCTCCCAGATGGTTCCGTTCAGGGTTTTGCCGGGGTAGAGCTTGTTCTCGGGCTTGCGGAAGTGGTCGGCGGTGAGCAACACCGCGCGCTCCAGACTCAACGGCAGAGCTGCCAGTCGATAGCCGAGGAAGCCGTCGCCGTTCAAGTTGCCGCAAGTGGTGAAGTAGCCGGAGATAGCCGAGGGCTGTTCCCACATTTCACGACCGCAGCGGGCAAAACGGTAATCTTCTGCGCCGAGTGGCTGCCGCGCGATGGTCCACACGCACAGCCCGAGCATCAGCAGCAATAACGCACCTGCCACCTGTTGTGGCCGGGCCAGGGTAAAGCCTCGCAGTTTCATTGTCAGTTATAGAGTTTACAGACCGTGTCCCTTGTACTCTAGAGGCTGTATGGACTCACTCACTTTCAAGCCGGGCCGCGCCCTGTTCCTGTCTCAATCGCTGAATGGCCGCTGGGCTGTGGTCTTCGAGGACGAAGGTCCCGCAGGCTACTGCTACGCCTGCGACCGTACGTTGGGCGAAGACGAAGAGGGCATCATCGACGCGATGCTGATTTACAACGGAAGCTCGCTGGAAGATCGCGAGAAAGAGCGCATTACGAGCGTCCAGTGGTCGCGGGATGGGCTGCGGGCGGTGCTTTATCTCGATGGCACGGCGCAGGCGTACCTGGACTTCGCTCAGGGGCAAAGCTGCTGCCGTACGGACTTTCCGAACTTTCTGGATGCCTCGGACAATAACCGCTGGCGGCGGTCCAGCCATATTTGGGATGGCTCGCTGATCGAGCGCTTTGAGGCGGAGTTGTATACGAACTAAGCAAACGCACGAAAAGCAAGAAAGGGGCGGCCATATGGCTGCCCCTTTCTTGCTTTTCAGATCTTTATGGGCCCGCGCGTTTCGCTGCAGGGAGGTGTTTAGGCTTCGAACTCTTCTTCTGCCGTGTCCTGTGCGCGCGTTGCAACGAGGCAAGGGGTGAGGAGGATCAGCAGGAAAGCTCCGATAACGAGAATCGTATGCATGGGGGAAATCTCCTTGAAGGCTGTTCGGTCTGCCTGAGAATGGTCTTAGTGTCTCCCTTCGGCGCTCTTCGGGATACTACGAAAACGTGTCGCGCGTTGACACATTTGGGGCAGGAGATGCCCGGTAAGTTGTAGTTTTGAGGGTTTGCGGGAGGTTTGTTCGCAAATGACGAAAGCCAGCGAGTAATCGCTGGCTGCATTGCTGCTGAATCATCTCTATGTTTGGTGCCGAAGAAAGGACTCGAACCTTCACACCCTTGCGAGTACATGGACCTGAACCATGCGCGTCTGCCAATTCCGCCACTTCGGCTCACTACTACCAGCCGGCGCGGGCGCCACTGTTCTCGTGAGTTCTTAGTGTCTCAGGCCTTGGCCGTGCTGTCAATTTTTCGGTCGTCTGATTACACTCGAATCCAACCGTGCACTGGCCTCGTCTCTGCCAGTGACGCATGTTCTGCATCCAGAGCCGTTATCCGCACGTCTGTAGCACTTAGGTCACACTGTTTTTTGAAGGAGCCGTAGTCCGTGCCTGCTTCACCACAATCGCAAATCCCCGAAGACCTCGCGCTTGAGATCCGCCGCCTGGCTCATGAGCTGTCTAACGCGCTGGAGATTATCGTCCAGACCAGCTACCTGCTTAGCATGGCTGAGCTGAAGCCGCCTGCCGACGAGTGGTTGCGAATGCTCGACTCCGGCACCAACAAGGCGCTGGACCTCAACCTCCAGCTCCGTGAGTACATCAAGACGCACGCTGCTCGCTGAGCGTCTTCTTTCCCGGGCAAGGCGGGCGCATAGCGCTCGCCGTTTTACTTTGCGAGCTCGGTGACCAGCGCGTCCATCGCTGCGCGGTCCGCAGAGGAGCCGGGCAGCCGGTTGTCGGCGAAGATGGCGAAGACCAGCACCGGTCTCCCCGGCATTTCGAGGAAGCCTGCGAGCGAGCGCGACTCGCCGAGAGTGCCTGTCTTGGCGAAGACATGTCCTCGCAGCGCGGAGTCCTTGAAGCGGCTGTGAAGTGTGCCGTCGACGCCAGCGATAGGCAGCGCGGCCTTCCACTGCGGGAACCACGTTTGACGTGCGGCGTACTCAAGCAGAGCGACGGTTGCGCGGGGCGTTACGACGTCCTTGGTGCTGAGGCCGGAGCCGTCGAAGAAGAAGAAATCGTCCGGTGCCAGACCTGCGTGCAGAAGGAAGGCGCGCTCGAGTTGCAGCGCCTTGCGCAGGGTGTGTTCGCAGTCTTTGGCTGCGGCGATTTGGCGCAGGAGGACCTCTGCGTGCAGGTTTTCGCTCTCTTTCAGCGTCAGTACGACGTCCTGCGCCAGCGGCGGGGAGAGCTTCTGGGCCAATACCGTTTCGATGGGTCGAATTTCGTCTTCTGCCTGCGTGGTGCAGGGGAAAGGTGTTGTGTCTGTGGCGCGAGAGGGCAGCGGCAGGGGCTCGCGAACGGCATGTTGGAAGGAGCCGGCGAAGCCCGAATCCCAGTGTTCGGCGCGTGCGTGACCGGTGACGGCGATGCCCGCTGCTGTGGCGGCCTGCCGCATGGCGGCTGCAGCGTACTCGGCGGGAGCGTCGATGGACAGGTGCTCGTGGTCGGCACCGTACTTCGCGACAACGTCGCCCTGGACACGAAGGACTCGTGAGCCGGGAGCACGCTCTACGAGCACCTGATTCTGGCCGAGGTCGGTGTTCAGGACGGCGGTGGCTGCGTCCACGCTGTAGAAGGGAACCGCTGGCTGCATCTCGACCGAATCGGTGGAGGCAACGCCTTTGGGCGAGTGGTCGGTGATGGTGAGCGTCAGCAGGTTGTCGTGGACGACGAGCGCGGAGGCTGGTGCGCCGTATCCCCAGAGCAGATCTTCGGTCGACCAGCCTTCGGCGTAGGGGGTGTCTTCGAAGTAGCTGTCGTCGCCGACGACGTCGCCTTCGACGCTCTGCAGGCCTTTGGCGGCTGCGGCCTGCGCGAGGGTGGTGAAGTCCTGCAGACCGGGGCCGGGCTGCTGATCGTTGGGCTGCCAGGGGAGGTTGTAGCTTCCGGCGAAGTTGGCGTCTCCGCCGCCGCGGAGGACGAGATCGCCGTGCAGGACGCCTTGATTCAGGCCGCCGCGAGCGACCAGCGAGGTCGTAAAGCGTTTGTTCGGGCCGAGCATGGTCATGGCGGCGGAGGTGGTGAAGAGCTTTGTCACCGAGGCGGGGTGGAAGAGCTTGCGGGCTTCGTGCTCGTAGAGCACCGTGCCGTCGAGCGTTGCGACCTCGACGCCCCAGTGGACGCCCTGCACCTGTTCGCCGTCCAGTATGGGGTTCAGGCGGTCGGCCAGTGTTGTCTGGGCTGTTGCGGAAGCTGCGATCGACAGCAGGGCTGCTGCTGTCACTGCGAAAGCTGCGGTGCGTCCCATCCTCATGCGCCCACTCTACATCCCCGGCTACCATCAAGGTATGTTTGCTACGCGTTCGAGCTTTGATTGGCGACTCCGCAGCCGCAGCCTGGCGCTGGGCGAGCGCACGCTTGTGATGGCGATCGTAAACCTGACGCCGGACAGCTTCTCCGGCGACGGCCTCGCGGTGCAGGGGATGGATGCGGCTGTGGCTGCAGCACTTTCGCAGCTGGATGCCGGAGCCGACATTCTTGATCTGGGAGCGGAGTCTACGCGGCCCGGAGCTACGCCGGTGGAGGCAGCGGCTGAGCAGCAGCGGCTGCTGCCTGTGCTGGAGGCGATTCTGCGCGAGCGGCCAGAGGCTGTGGTTTCGATCGATACCTACCATGCGGCGACGGCGCTGGCGGCTGCCGAGCGTGGTGCGGAGATCATCAACGACGTCAGCGGGCTGACCTGGGATGACAAGATGGCGGGCGTTGTGGCGGCGACTGGCTGCGGCCTTGTGCTGATGCATACGCGCGGGCGCTTTACCGAGTGGAAGGAGTTGCCGCCGCTTGCGCCGGAGGCGCTTCTGCCGCTGGTGCGTGACGGGCTTCGCGAGCAGATTGCGCTGGCCAAGGCGTCGGGCGTCGCGGCGGGGAGGATCGTGCTGGACCCAGGGTTTGGCTTTGGCAAGCTGGGTGAGGAGAACTTCACGCTGCTTGCCCGGATGGATGCTCTTGCTGCGTTGGAGTTGCCGGTTCTGGCGGGGATCTCACGCAAAGGCTTTCTGGGCGCAGCCGTTCGGCACACGCAGAGAGCGGAGCTTTCGCTGGCTGACGCTCGCCGCACGGCGACTACCGCTGCGAACGTGGCGGCGATCCTGGCGGGGGCGCACGTTCTTCGCGTTCACGAGGTGCAGCCAGCCCGCGAGGGGGCTGCGATCGCGGACAAGCTTCTGGCCTCCGGCTAGATTCTGGCGTCTTCAATTTCTGCTTCCGGCAAGGCGTCTGTTTGGGGCAAGACGACGGGCGAGCCCGAAGGCCGCCCGTTGCTGGAACTCTGAAGCCGTAGAAAGGCCGTCAGATGGTCATGATGTCTTTTTCCTTCGCCTTGAAGAGCTCCTCGATGCGCTTGATTTCGGAGTCGGTCAGGGCCTGAATCTCTTCATTGGCCTTCTTTTCGTCGTCAGCCGAGATGAGCTTGTCCTTGGCCGCTTTCTTCACCTGCTCGTTGCCGTCGCGGCGAATGTTGCGGATGGAGGTCTTGTGGTCTTCCACCGTGCCTGCGAGCATTTTTACGGCGTCCTTGCGACGCTCTTCGGTCATGGGAGGGACCGGAACGCGGACGATTTTGCCGTCGTTCATGGGGTTGAAGCCCTGGTTTGATCCGCGGATCGCCTTTTCAATCGCGCCGAGAACCGTCTTGTCCCACGGCTCCACGGTGATGGACTGGGCGTCGGGGGTTTTGAGCGTGCCGACCTGAGAGAGGGGCACTTCCGAGCCGTACTGCTCCACGCGGATGCTGTCCAGCATGTGTACCGAGGCACGCCCCGTGCGCACGCTAGCCAGATGTGACCGGAAGTCCTCGACGGTTTTTTCCATGCGGGACTTCAAGCTGCCGTGTACGCTCTTGAGCGCTTCGATATTTGCCATAGCCGATGCCATGCCGTATTTCTCCTCCGTGGATATTCTCCACCAACGCCTGATTGTACAAAGGACGAGGCCAGTCAGCGAAGGAGAACCTTCCCCGGACGGCTTCCAGCAGGCGTTTCATTCGCCATGAGATGCAGGTTGCCAGCATTTTGGAACGCCTGGAGGCGGTTCGTTAGGGCGTGGCAGCTTTTTTGCGGGTGTGTGCGTGGCGTCAAATTTCTTCTGTGGCGATGACTTTATAGTGTTGACGCCGGTTCTCTGGCACCATAAACTTCTCGTCAAGCCTGCAAAAGTACAAAAATGAACTTAAGTACAGGCCCTCTGGCTTTTCCAGGAAGCGAATTAAGGCCTTCTTAAAGAGTCAAGACGTAAGCTGTTTTACAAATTTTCTCCACTCCCCAAGCGCTTTTGTGCGCAGTCTTTGAGGTTTTTACCCGATGAAGAAGATCTTTCTGTACACCTGTATGGCTATCGTTCTCGGTGCTGCCGCCCGTCCGGCCCTTGCTCAGGATGGTTGCGACAACTCGCCGGAAAATCCGACCGTCATCCTGGCAGGCCTTGCAGGTGGCGTCTATGGCCTGAACACCCTTCGCACACGTTTCCGCGCGCGCAAGAAGTAAGCGCACAGGGTTCTGTTTTCCGCAGGTTCTCAAGACGCGGCTCCGGCGGTTCCGGGCCAGTAGTGCCCCTTGCCGAAATCTGATTCGACCCCGACTGTTCTAGACCCCCGCATTGCGGTTGCATTGGCTTGCCTTTGCGCTGCGGTGGGGGTTTTTACCGTTTACCCTTCCGCCCGTTCGCTGCTCGGTATCTGGGGTAGCGATGAGCTAAAGAGCATGGGCGCGGTCGTGCCGTTCGTTTCTGCAGGCATGATTCTGCGGGTGTGGCGGCGGCTGGGCTGGGAGACCGAAGGCACCTGGTGGGGGTTCGGTCTGCTCGCCGTGACGGTGGCTCTGGTGTTTGTGCAGGCCCAGACGCTTTTCGTCGTCATGGTGAATAAGAACTGGCTGCTGCAGCTTCCTCCGCTGCCGCTTGTGGCGGTGGTTTACGCCGCCAGTATGGTGCTGCTCTTCGGCGGTCGCCGTTTGCTGCGTGCTGCTTGGTTTCCTGTCGTGTTTATGTGGGCCGTTATTCCGGTTCCCCAGACGTTTTCCCGCCGTATTGATCTTCCGCTGCAGCACGCGTCTGCGATGGTGGCGCGAGGCTTTGCCCATCTGCTGGGCGAGCAGCTAACCCAGGACAAACTCCGCCTGATGTTCACGCCGGAGTTTGGCATGTTCATCGCTCCGGGCTGCAACGGGATTCGCGGAGCGATCACGCTGGGCATGGCGGCGTTGGTGGTGGGCTATCTTTACCGCTTCCGCTGGTATGTTTTTGCTCCGGTCGTTGCCGGGGCGGTGCTGCTGGGGTATCTGTTTAACTTTCTGCGGCTTTGCCTGCTGGTGGTCTGGTACAAACTGGCGCTGCCGCATCGGTGGATGCAGACGCACTCGAAGCAGGCGGATTACTGCATTGGCGGAACGCTCTTTGTCTGCGCGCTGCTGCTGTTCTTCTTTGTGGCGAACAGGCTTCGCCGCGAGGAGGACGATGTTCTTCCGGCGGTGGCAGATGAGCCGGTTCGGCGCCCCACGCATGCGCGTTCGTACCTGCTTCGTGTCGGTGTGGTGCTTGTGCTCTCTGCGATCTTCGCGGCGGACACCTTCCACACGATTCGCGCCGAGCACATGAACGAGATGCAGGTGGAGCCCGCTCCCTTGCCGGATCAGATTGGGAGCTGGCACAAAGTTCGCTCGTACGATGACCGCCTGGATACAGGCTGGATCGTCTATATCTGGGGCGATTATGTCTCGGCGGACGGCCACACGAAGGTTTCGCTCGGTATCTCTCCGCGCCTTGGCGTGCATGATGTTGAGGTTTGCCATCTGGCACGCGGCGAAGAGCCTACCTGGCACGGTTCTTTTTCGATTCCGACGCCTAGCGGCCCGGCTGGTTTTACTGCCGCAACGTACAACGACGGCGCGCGGCAATGGCTTGAGGCCTCCAGTGTTTGCCAGGGCGGGAAGTGCGAGCAGTACTCAGATGAGACCAAACACATCACAATGGTGGTCGCTCCGCCCGAAGGAAGGCTGCCAATGATGTCGACTTTGGGGCCTGTTCCGATTCTGATGAAGGTCGAAACCACCGACGCCAATAGCCCCGTCGGCGTGGCAGAACCCCATCTTCAGGAGCAACTTGCCTCATTTCTGCGGGAGGCCGATCTTGGCCACCTGACCCAGTCTTACGGTCGGCGCCACTAAATACCGCGTAAGGATTTCGTTCTGCCCGTCGCCGTCGCCTATAATCAAGACTCCACCTGTGAGGCGTTTTTACAGTAGGCGGCGCGGGTTTCATCTTGTTGTATCGAGCAGTGAGGGTGTGGTCATCTTTTCCGGAAAGCCTGTGAGCGCGAGCGCTCTGAACCGTACGACTCCAGCTGTGCGCACGCGCCCCAGCCGACTCGCCATCCTTTCGACGCTGCTTGCGCCGTGTTTGGCTGTGTTGTCGCTGGCCGTTGCGCCTTTGGCTGCACGCGCTCAGGTGCGTGCTACGCCGCAATTTTCCGCCGCCAATGCGCCGCAGATTCTCTGCCAGACGCAGGTCGTCGGCAACCGTCGCATCCCCAAGGAGTCCGTGCTTGCACGTCTCTTCTCGCGGCCCGGCGATCAGTACGATCCGGCGATGCTCGAGCGCGATTTCAACTCGCTCTGGAACACCGGCTACTTTGACGATGTGCGCATTGAGCGCGCAGATGATCCAAACTGCGTGCAGTTGATCGTCTACGTCCGCGAGAAGCCGACGATTCGCGAGATCAACTACAAGGGCCTCAGCTCTGTCAGCGTCTCCGACGTGCTGGAGCGCTTCAAGAAGGCCAAAGTTGGTCTTTCGGTGGAGAGCCAGTATGACCCGACGCGCGTGAAGCGTGCTGAGGTCGTCTTGAAGGACCTGCTCGGTGAACACGGCCATCAGTTTGCTTCGATCCGTACCGAAATCAAGACCATTCCGCCGGCTGCGGTCGCCATCACGTTCAACGTGAAGGAAGGCCCGACGGTCAAGGTTGGCAAGATCCAGTTTGAGGGTAACGAGCACGTTGGCTCGCGCGATCTGCGCGCTTCCATGCGCAACCTCAAGCCGATCGGTGTTCCGCACTCGATCCTCCTCGAGAACATTCTGCCGCGTACCTATGACGCGTCGAAGCTCGACGAAGATGCTGACCGCGTTCGCCAGGAGTATCGCAACCGCGGTTATGCCAAGGCGATCACGGGTGAGCCGCAGACGAACGTACGCAACGCCGGCGGTATCAACCCGCTCACGCTGCGTCCTTCGACGGGCAAGCGCGTTGACATCATGATCCCGATCGAAGAGGGCGAGCGTTATCGCCTCGGCGGTATCACCTTTACCGGCAACAAGATGTTGAACAACTCCAAGGCCCTGCGCGCGCAGTTTGCGATCAAGGACGGAGACTGGTTCAACGCGACGTTGTTTGGCAAGGGACTGCAGGCTCTGCAGAAGGCTTATGGCTCCTACGGCTACATCAACTTTGTAGGAACGCCGACGCCTCGCTTCGATGAAGCCAAGCACCTCGTTTATCTCGATATCGATATTGATGAAGGCAAGAAGTTCTCCATCGCTCGCATCGAGTTCAGCGGCAACACGCTGACGCGTGATCGCGTTATCCGTCGCGAACTGCTGGTGGAAGAAGGCCAGCCGTATAACTCGCAGCTTGTCGATCTTTCGTTGCAGCGCCTGAATCAGCTCTCGTATTTCGAGAACCTGAAGGCAGACGAAGACGTCGAAACGCGCCAGAACGCTGACGCGGGCACGGTTGACCTGCTGATCAAGCTGAAGGAGAAGGGTAAGAACTCCATCGGCCTGAACGGCGGTATCTCGGGTATGTCGGGTTCGTTCATTGGCCTGAACTACGAGACGAACAACTTCCTCGGCTTCGGTGAAACGCTGTCGGTCAACGCTAACCTTGGCGATCTGTCGCGCAACCTGTCGTTCGGCTTCAACGAGCCGTACCTGCGCAACAAGCCGATCTCGCTGGGTGTACAGGTCTTCTCGACCAAGTACGATTACAACCCGTCGAAGAGCTACTCGATTGCCAACGGCCAGAGCGCGAACCTGACGAACGCACAGTCCTCGCTGCTGACCAACTACAACCAGGCATCGACGGGTATTACGATCTCCACCTCGACGGCGCTGCGTAAGCTGTTCCGCATGACGGGTGTGGCTCGTGTGGGTCTTTCGTACTCGCTGTCGAAGTCGGGCATTACGACCTTCAACGACAACACGCGCAACGTCTTCTCGACGCTGGCCTTCCGCTCCGGTATTGCCGGACAGAACCAGCTTGACGGCATCATCTCTTCGATCATTACGCCGAGCTTCTCGTTCTCGACGCTGGATCGTGGTGTTGGACCGCACTCGGGTCGCGATTTGAATGTGGCGTTCCAGTTCGCTGGTTTCGGTGGCAATACGAAGTACTTTGCTCCGACGGTTGCGTTCCGCCAGTTCTACCCGATGAAGGGGCTGAAGATTAACCGCGAAGGCCACAACGTCCTCGCCATCCGCGCCCAATACTCGAGCGTCTATGGCTTTGGCGGTCAGGTTGCTCCGCCGTTCGCACGTATCTATGGTGGCGGCGAAAACGATGTTCGTGGTTTCGACATCCGCGCCAGCTCGCCTTATACGCTGATCCCGGTTCGGACGATGTTCAATCTGACGAACCCGGACGGCACGCTGGTTCCGCGTGACAAAACGAACCCGCTGCTTGGTAACGTGCAGATCCCCGTCCCGGTCTACCGACTCTCGTCGATTGGTGCGGACACGGGCATCACGTCGAACATCGAGTACCGTATTCCGATCATGAACCAAGTCACGTTCGACTTCTTCACGGACTTCGGTCTCACGTTCAATACGTCGAGCTCGCAGCTTCGTCAGAGCGTCCTTGGACTTTCGCAGCTGAACTCGGCGCCGTACGGTTGCGCGGTAGTATCAAACAACGGAACCTGCGATGGGACCCAGTCTGTCAACTTCCCGCTCTACCTGCCGGCTCTGAAGGGTACGAACTTCGTACCGCGCATGTCGAACGGTGCGGAACTTCAGGTGGTTCTGCCGATCGTCAATGCTCCACTGCGTATCTACTATGCTTACAACCCGCTTCGCCTCTACAAGACGCTGCCTCAGCAGCTTCCTGTCTCGGCAGCCGAGTTCAAGAGCTTCTTCCCGACGTCGGCTTCGGCCGATCCCACGGGGGCAGGCAACTACACCTACCAGCAGGCGCTGCAATACTACGGCGCAAACTATCAGCTCCGCGAACCGCGTAAGACCTTCCGTCTGACCGTTTCAACGACCTTCTAGTTCCTGCTTCTAGTTCCTGGAAGTAAGACACAACACAAAGGGCGAGCCGCGATGGCTCGCCCTTTGCGTTGCGCTGCTTATTCATTGTGCTGCTTATTCCTTCCGAAGCCTGTTGCTATCTCTCGCGGCAAAGAAGCGGCCCACCTGAAGAAGGTGGGCCGCTTTTGACGGATGGAGCATCCCTTATTTGGCTGGGTAGTTATCTTTGAACGGCTCGTAGGTCTTGCGCTTCATGTGCAGGGTCATCTTGATGTCTGATTCGAACTCGTTGAAGATGTTCGTCAGCATGGCGCCGCCAATGGACGTTCCGTAGCCCGAGATCATGTTGCCGAAGCCGCGGTTCTGGGCCGGGTAATAGGCCTGGGTGGTGGCTGCGGTGACGAGATAGCCAGCGAGCAGGGCGGTGTTGATCGTTGTGCTCTCGGAGTCCTGACGCGCGATGAAGACGCGGCTGGCGGCGTAGAGTGCGCGGTCAAAGACGTTGTAGCGGGGGCCTTTGACGTAGTAGCGCAGATCCTGGTGCAGCAGCGGGGCGAAGACGATGTCCGTCATGACGCCTTGCGTGGTGGAGCGCAGGGCAGCCGCGCCGAGGCGCTGGCCAAAAGCTCCTGTGTCTGTGCCGTAGTTTGGACGGCTGTTGATGAGCTGGCTCCAACCAGCCGAGATGAACCATCCACCTACGTTGCCGGGGGAGTAGAGGTCCTCCGCGCCCGTGATGACCTTTTCGTGATAGGTCTGGCGGTGCGTGACGTATCCGGCCGGGATGTA
Organism: Acidobacteriaceae bacterium; assembly: GCA_028283655.1. Lineage (NCBI taxonomy): Bacteria > Pseudomonadati > Acidobacteriota > Terriglobia > Terriglobales > Acidobacteriaceae > Acidobacteriaceae bacterium. Next base: position 54,386 of record JAPWKE010000001.1, read on the forward strand.
CTTGGTGTACTGGCCGATCTCGGGGCGGTTTCTGCGCGTCTCGTTGGCGCGGGTCGCTGGAGCGGGAACGGCGGGAATCTGCGCCTGCTGCTTCTTATGCCTTCTGCCAAACCAGGGGAAGTCTACTTCGTCGCTGTCGGCATTCGAGGCTGCGCTCATCGCTGCGGAGGGATCTTCCGGAAGGGAGGACGTGGTGGCACTGCTGCTTTCGCCGACGGCGGTGGCGCGTGAGGTGAACGGGTTGGTGGTGCGGGCAAGCTCATCAAACGCCATGGGCGTTGTGGCGGCGGCCAGCATCGTGCGTTCATGGGGAGCCTCGGCCATGTGGAGCGCGCTCTGGGCGTGGGTCGCTGCGGCGACTCCCAGTAGCATTCCTGCGACGGCGGCAGGGCGGGTCAAGGTCTTCCAGGCATTGGTTCCCATTGGTTCATCCTCTTTCTTCTCGCGATTCATCGCTGTACGGGCCTTTGTTGCATCCTCGCATAGTGTGAGGGGGAACCCAGGGGCCTGTGGTGCAAGCTTTTGAAAACGCTGTTCTCAGAAGGACGCTTCTGCTGGCGTTGTGGTTGTCTTCGAGTGGCTGCAGAGCTGGCTGCATTTACCAAGTCGGCAACAGCGAGGCAAATCCCGTTGACCACAGGCGTTGTGGCGGCCATGCTCGAAGCTGGAGAGCTTTCTGCTGCTATGCCGACCGCACCGAACTCGAAGCCCGAATGGGAGGCTCGCCTGAGCGAGGCTGCCGCGCGCATTGAAGCGGAGTTGCGGGAGGCTGTTCGCAGCATCGATGAAGAGGTTGTGCCTGAGATTCGCCGCCATAGCTCGTCGGCGCTGCGAACGCTTGCAGGCAAACTGCAGACGTTGGCAGAGCATATGGATGGCGCACGCGGTGCAGGGAAGTCCCCAGATGATCCAGGCGGTCCGCGCTAGATGGCGATGCGGTTCTCCAGGATGCTTCGCCGATCTGCGCTGACAGGTGTTGCCACGGTCGCGGCGCTGCTGCTGGCGGGCTGTCACCACAGCGTGCATACGGCTTCACGCAATGCTCCAGAGGAGCGCCCGGACTGGGCTTCGGGCTATCCGCCAAAGCATCACAGGGAAGCGCCGAGAAGCTCGAACGGCGGCACGACGACTGCCTCGCGTGAGCCGTTACCAACGCACCCTCCGCTGCCGAGTGGGGCGCTGGATGAGTCCAGCCTGAGAGGGAAGCCGCTGCTGGTGGATACCGGGATGGCGAGTTGGTATGGGCCGCAGTTCAACCATAAGAAGTCGGCTGACGGAAACGTTTACGATGCGAACGGATTGACCGCCGCCCATCGTACGCTGCCGCTCGGGACGCTGGCGCGGGTGACGAACCTTGCGACGAATGAGAGCGTGATCGTTCGGATTACGGACCGTGGGCCGTTTGTCCGGGGCCGGATCATGGATCTTTCCGAAGGCGCGGCCAAGCGGATCGACCTCTACCGCATGGGGATTGCGAAGGTGAAGATCGAGGCATATGCGCCGGTCGAAGTGGCTGCCGAGCCGGAGAAACGTGGGCTCTGGTGTGTGCAGACGGGAGCGTTTGCTACCGAACGCGGAGCGCGTGATCTGCGGGATGCGCTGGCGAAGCGCTATGCTACGGCGAAGGTGCAGGAGTTCCAGGGGCCAACCGGCTTCTGGGTCAGAATCGATCCGGCGGGGCGGGAGAAGACGCAGGCCGAGGCGATTCGAAGCTGGATTGGCAAGCCGGACGACCAGGCGGATGCGTATCTCGTTCGGCTGAACTAACAGGCAGTTTGAGCTGTGTCGCCGTGCCGCTGCAGTTGGCGCAGCCCGCAAGCCTTCTGATCCCGGGCTATCTGTTACACTAATAGCTGCAGTAAACCCCTCGGTCGTCAGTAGGCAGACCGCAGAAAGCATACCCATGCCAAAGTTGAAGACCCACTCGGGCGCGGCAAAGCGCTTCAAGAAGACTGGTACCGGCAAGTTCAAGCGCGGCCAGTCCAAGATGCGCCATATCCTCACGTCGAAGTCGGTGAAGACGAAGCGTCACTTGCGTCAGATCACCCTCGTTTCCGTGGCGGACACGCCAAAGGTCGCCCGCATGCTTCCTTACGCCTAAAGCGTAAGGCAGTACGCAGAGGTTTCCCCATCAAGTCAGCCGAAACGCGTCGAGGCTGCTGGGCTAGCGAATCAGCGAACCCCATTGAGATTGGGAATTGAAACAAGCGAGTGAAGTGGCCCTCCCGCCACCAGCCGCTCAACCGAAGTACGCAAACAGGAGCACACGATGCCTCGTGTAAAACGTAGTACAAAGCGCTCAGATCGCCGTAAAAAGATCCTCAAGCGCGCCAGTGGTTATTTCCTCACCAAGTCCAAGCTCTATCAGGCAGCACAGGAAGCCGTCGAGCGCGGTCTCAAGTTCGCCTACATCGGCCGTAAGCAGAAGAAGCGTCAGTATCGCTCGCTGTGGATCGTCCGTATCGGTGCAGCTGCCAAGCTGAACGGTATGAGCTACTCGACCTTTATCAACGGCCTGAAGAAGGCTGGCAACGGCCTCGATCGCAAGATCCTCGCCGACATCGCTGCAAACGACGCGAAGGGCTTCACGGCTCTCGTAGAGCAGGCCAAGTCGGCCCTCGCAGCAGCGAAGTAAGCAATCTGTCCGCCTAGCGGACAAAGAGAACGGGCGTGGCTTCGGCCACGCTCGTTCTCTTTGCTTTTTGATTTACTGGGCTGCGAGGCGTTCGGCTTTGCGCTGGCGCTTCTGTTCGTACATCACCTGATCGGCTCGGACGAGCAGATCTTCGATGCTGCCTCCGTGTTGCTTCGGGTCGCAGAGCACAACACCGAGGCTGAGGCAAAGCTCGAAGGGGAAGCGTTCTTTCGCGTTGGTCGCGTTGACCTCGGATTGAATCCTCTCCTGCAGTTCGTCGACGAGCTCTTCGCTGCCTTCGAGAGCGACGGCGGCGAACTCGTCGCCGCCTAAGCGGCCGATGACGTCGCTCTTGCGGAAGCTGGAGAGCAGCAGTTCGCCGACGCGTTTCAGGGCTTCGTCGCCCATCTTGTGGCCGTGCGTGTCGTTGATCTGTTTGAAGAGGTCGAGATCGATGTAGATGAGCAGCATCAGCTCGCGGGTCTTCTGGGCCTTGAGCCAGTGTGCCTGGGCGAAGGCGAGGAAGCCGCGGCGGTTGTAGAGGCCGGTGAGCTGGTCGGTGACGACGAGCGAGCGCAACGCCGCCTGCCTGCGCAGGAAGGCGATGATGCCGAGCATCAGGACGGTGATGCCGATGAGGGCAAAGACCGCCCAGGTGGCGTGTTGGGCGGTCCACCACGGTGCGGAGTGCAGGACGACGATGTCGGACTGTGCGCGCATTAGCAGGGTGAAGGTTCTCGGCTCGCGCACCTGATTGACGATGATCAGGGCGACACCGGTCACCTGCAGCATGCTGCCTTTGCCGTACTGGCGACGGTGCATCTGGCTGTGGGGGATGCGGGCGGAGAAGACGGATTCGCCGTCCTGCAGCAGCAAGATCTCTTCGTCGCCACGCTCGAATTGCTCGCGCAGTTTGCCGCTCAGGCGCACCAGTTGCGAGTCGTGGGGAGCGACGAGGAAGCCTTCGCGGTTGACGATCATATCGGCCGCAGAGACCTTCAGCGGCTCCATCTTCTGCCCGGTGCCCAGCTCCTGGAAGATGGCGTTTTCCATCTGTGGTGCGTAGGCTCCGCTGCCGGGGTAGCCTACGGCTTCGACGAGCGTACCGAGAGGGACGGCACGCTTCAAACCGCTCTGCACGAAGAGGCTTCCGCCGTTGTTGTCCTGCAGGTAGAGGCCTTCTCCCGGTTGCGACCAGGTGACCGTGCCGGTGACCTTGATCTGGCTGACGCCGGCGCTGCCTTGCTTGTACTGCAGCATGGCATTCAGCGGGCGATTGGGCAGGTCGAACGGCTCCTGCGGGGCAGGTCGCTCAATGGTGATGTCTTTGGTGCTGGCGACGAAGAGGCGGATTCCGATGAACTGGCGGCGATTGTTGAAGACTGTTCCGGAGACGCCTCGCAGCTCTACTTGCGAGGCCGTGAGTGTACGAATGGCTTCAGGGTCGAAGTCCTGAACGACGGCGTTGACGATGGTGCCTGCGCCGATGTCGACGGTGAGCATCAACCGTGGATGTCCCCAAAGCTGTTTTACTTCGGCCACGCGGACAATGCCGCGGAGCGCAACCCACTGGCTGTCGCGAACGCCACCGAGCAGGTCGGCTGCGGAACGGACGGTGGGCTCCGGCAAGGTTTCGTGGCCGACGATGCTGAGGCTATGCGCCGTAACGATGGGAGCAAAGAGCCCGGCGTCGGTATGTCCGCGCAACTCGATGCGGTCGCCCTGATGCAGGGCCGGAGTCTCGGATGCGCGGTCTACCGAGATGCCGCCCGTTTTGTCGGCGAGGAAGAAGCTGTTTTTCCAGCCAGAAAGCGTGGTGACGACGCCTTCGAGTACTACCGGGCGATGCTCGCTCGCTTCCGCTTCGGTCAGGGCGCGGATGCTGCTGATCGTTTCCAGCGTTGGGGCCTGGGGCTGCCGCGGCCAGGCTGCTCCAGCCGGCAGGCAGAGGAGTGCGACGATCGTCCATTTCTTGAGTGTTGCGGGGAGCATCATCCTTAAGGATACGTATCGGCCGAGATTTCCGATGTACCACCATCGGCACAAAAAACAGGCACCAGGGTCACCTCCCAGGCCTTGTTCGCTGGTCTGATTTGGCTATCCAAAGATATGGTTCTTTCTACCAAAACGTTTTAGTAAAGGGTTAGACTGCTACGCATGAAGTTTCGAGCCCTTTTCGTCGCTGTTTTGCTGACCGCACTGTCGGCTACTCTTGCTGCCCAGCAAACGACACCTGCCACTACGCCTGCTTCCGCTTCGGCCACGCAGCCCAAGCCCGGGCAGAAGCTGGGGGAGATTGCGATTACGTTTGATGATCTGCCTTCGCATGGAGCGTTGCCGCCGGGCGTGACGCGTATGGATATCGTCAAGCGCGTACTCGCGGTGATAGAGAAAGAGCAGCTTCCGCCGGTGACAGGCATGGTGAACGGGGCGCGGTTGCAGTGGGACCCGAAGGGCACGAAGGGCGTGTTGGAAGCGTGGCGTGATGCCGAGCAGCCGTTGGCCAGCCATGGGTTCACGCATCTGAACCTGAACGAGAAGCCGCTCGACGTCTGGACCGCCGACGTGGAGAAGAATGAGCCTTTGCTGCAGAAGCTCGCAGCCTACCCCGAGGGGCAGCCGCAGAAACAGTCGTGGAAGTATCTGCGCTTTCCGTATCTGGGCGAAGGGGAGACGCCGCAGAAGCGTGCTGCGGCCCGGACGTGGCTGACGCAGCACGGCTACCTGGTGGCCGAGGTGACGATGAGCTGGGGAGATTATGCGTGGAACGAGACGTATGCGCGCTGCTCCGTGAAGCATGATGATGTGGCGATCAAGCGTCTGCATGACACGTATCTGGCTGCGGCCCGGCAGAATATGTGGGCAGAGCGGATTGAGAGCTTCAACGCGTTTGGACACGATATTCCGCACGTTCTGCTGCTGCATATCGGCGCGTTTGATGCGGTGATGTTTTCTGAGTTGGTCGCGCAGATTCGAGCCGATGGCTACAAGTTTGTCTCGCTGCCGCAGGCGGAGATGGATGCGGCGTACAGCACGCCGCCGAACAAACTCGACGGCGGCGGGCTGTTTGAAGACCAGGTGTCGCGCGCCAAGGGGTTGGCAATTCCTCACCGCGATAGCTACGAGAAGGAGCTTGCTGCGATGTGCCGTTAGCCGCTTGTGTTCCTCTGAGAAACTCATCGGCGGCGTGGCTGCGTTTCCTGTGGCGCTTATGCAAGACTTAGCCGTATGAGCTTCCGTCTGCTGGGCGCGATGATCTGCCTTTGCCTGCTGTCGAGCACGATCGCGCGCGCGCAAAGCGGCACTCCTGCTGTGGGGAGTGAGCCTGCGCCGCAGATAGCGTTCACCTTTGACGATCTTCCGGCGCATGGTCCGCTGCCTCCGGGAGAAGACCGCCCAGAGCCGGTGCGAGAGATTCTGGCGGCGTTGAAGGCCGCGAATATGCCTCCGGTCTATGGCTTCGTCAACGGATTTCGCGTGACGCAGTTTCCTTATCAGGAGCACATTTTGAACGCGTGGCACGCGGCGGGCCAGCCAATGGGCAGCCACACGTACTCGCACCCGGGGCTTGACCAGCTTACTGCGCGGTCCTACATCAACGACATTCAGCGAAACGAAGAGTTTCTGCGTCGCGCAGACGAAGGCGGCGACTGGCGCTGGTTTCGCTATCCGTTTCTGGAGGAAGGGAACACGCTCTCCAAGCGGGACAAGGTGCGTACCTGGCTTTCGCTGCACGGGTATCGTATTGCGGAGATCTCCATGGACTTTCAGGATTACAACTGGAACGACACCTATGCGCGCTGCTCGGTGAAGAAGGATGAGGTTGCGATTCGCCACCTGCATGACACCTACCTGTCTGCGGCGTCCCAGGCTGTTGTGGCCTTCCGGGGGCTGTCGCATACGCTCTATGGCCGGGACGTTCGCTACATTCTGCTGATGCACGTTGGAGCGTTCGACGCGAAGATGCTGCCAGAGCTTCTTGCGCAGTTTCGCAGCGAAGGCTTCGAGTTCGTGACGCTGGAGAAGGCTGCGGCCGACGAAGCCTACAGCTTTGACCCCCACCAGACGACCAAGGGCGGATCGACGTTCCTGGAGCAGGTGGCTGCGGCGCGTAAGGTGAACGTCCCCGATCTTCCGGACTACTCCGTGGAACTGGCCCGTATGTGTCACTAAGAAGCTGAGTTTCTCCTGCGCGCCATCGCGTATCCTTAGCTTGTATGCCTGACAATTCTTCGCAAGAGCCCCTGCTCGCGACGCGCAATACGGCTGACGAGCCCTTTGCCGGTACGCCCCCGTTTGAGTCCTGGGGCCGCTATCCGCGCTATAACGCTACGGTGAAGCCTCTGCATTGGCAGAGCGATTTTCCCCGGGCCATCGACGGAGTGCACACGGGTGCGCTCGCCGTGGGGATGGGGCGGTCGTATGGCGACGTTGGCCTGCTGAAGGACGGCACGCTGCTGCATACCGTCAGCATGAATCGACTGCTGATGTGGGACCCGCAGACGGGTGTGCTCACCGCTGAAGCGGGCATTACGCTGGCGCAGATTCTCGATTTTGCTGTTCCGCGCGGCTTCTTTCTGCCCGTGACGCCCGGCACCAAGTACGTGACGCTGGGTGGTGCGATTGCGAACGACGTTCACGGCAAGAACCACGAAGCCGCTGGATCGTTCGGCAACCACGTACCGAAGTTTGAGCTGGTGCGCTCCGATGGCACGCATGTTCTGTGCTCGCCGACGGAGAATCCGGACATGTTCGCGGCGACGATCGGCGGCATGGGGCTTACCGGCGTCATCACCTGGGCACAGCTTCGGCTGAAGCCCATCGTGAGCCGCATGATCGACTACGAGGGCATTCAGTTTCACGGCATCGACGAGTTCCTCGCTATCAAAAAGCAGTACGCCAACGTGGAGTACACCGTCTCCTGGCTTGACTGTGTGTCCACGGGGAAGAACTTTGCGCGCGGCGTCTTCATGCTCGGCGACCACTCGAAGGACCCCGGTGAGTTGAAGCCCTCTGGCAAGCCCAAGCTGACCTTCCCCATGGACGCCCCGGGCTTTCTGCTGAATAAGCTGACGATCTCGGCGTTCAACACGGCGTTCTTCCATAAGCAGATGAAGAAGCACGTCATCACGAAGCAGGACTACGAGCCGTTCTTCTACCCGCTCGACGCGGTACACAAGTGGAACCGCATGTATGGCAAGCGTGGGCTCGTACAGTTCCAGTTCGCACTGCCGTGGGAGACCAGCAAGGAAGGCACGATCGCCATGCTGCAGGAGATTACCAAGAGCGGCCTGGCGAGCTTTCTCGCCGTGCTCAAAACCTTCGGGGACGTGCCCTCACTCGGCATGATGAGCTTCCCGATGCCCGGCTTCATGTTTGCGCTCGACTTTCCGATCAAGGACATCACCTTCCCGCTGATGCAGCGACTCGGTGATATGACGAAGGACTTCGGAGGCCGGCTCTACCCCGCGAAGGACGCCTGCATGACCGCTGACCAGTTTCAGACGTACTACCCGCAGTGGGAGCGCTTTGCTCGGTACAAAGACCCTGCGATCACTTCTAGCTTCTGGGAACGCGTGACCGGACCGAACGGAGGTGCACGATGAGCACGGTTCCTCCTATGAATACCGGCGCGATGGGTGCCGTTACTGCTGCCAGCGCTCGCACGACGAAGACTGGCGAACCTTATACACCGAAGCGCATCCTCGTACTTGGTGCGACGAGCGGCATCGCCGAGCAGTGCTGCCGTCTGTGGGCGGAGCGTGGCGATAGCCTCTTCCTTGTAGGCCGCGACACCAACAAGCTTGCAGCGGTGGCTGCGGACCTCAAGATTCGCGGCGCGGCGTATGTCGACAGCGCGGTGGCCGATCTTGACGACACGGCGCGCCATCCCGAGTTGCTGGCACATGCGATCAACTCGTTGGCTGGACTCGACGTAGCGTTCCTGGTGATGGGTGCTCTTGGCTCACAGCCTGCAGCGGAAAAGAACTTTGCCGACGCGCACCGCCTGCTGCACACGAACTACGTCGCTCCGGTAAGCCTGCTGACGTGGCTGGCGAACTACTGCGCGCAACGCCATAGCGGGACGCTCGCTGTGGTTAGCTCGGTCGCTGGCGAACGTGGCCGCAAGTCGAACTACGTGTATGGTTCGGCGAAGGCTGGGCTCACGGCGTTCACAGACGGCCTTCGCAATCGCATCGACCGCGAAGGCGTGAAGGTGATGACGATCAAGCCCGGCCCGGTGAAGACCTCGATGACCGAGGGTATGAAGGGCAGTGAAAAATTTGCGCTGGTTGAGGTCGTTGCGGCTACGCTGGTGAAGTCGATCGACAAGGGCACGCCTGTTGTATACGTCCCCGGCATCTGGCGAATCATCATGGCGGTTATCCGTACAATTCCGGACAGCATCTTCAAAAAGCTCAACCTGTAACTCGTATTGCGAGTAAGTAGAGCCCGATAAAAAAGTAACTTACGCCGACCTGATTTCAGGTCGGCGTACTTTTTTATCGCCTGGCGAATCAACCGGATACCTGCGCGACTATCTTTTGATGTCGTCCACCGACAGGGTATGGAAATTCAGGCAATATCGCTTTCCGAAGCTACGTTTGCTCAAGAAGTATCGCGTAGCGAGGGCGGGGAAATAGGGGAAATATAAAGAAATAGTGAATTACAACTTTGGCATCGAGATTGCGTATGTAGTGTGCGAGCGTCCCTCATAACCCAGCGATGAGTTGCACTGAGAACGTTCATTTCTATCCGAGGTAGCAACTAATGTTCGATCCCTCCTCATTTCGCGTAGGCCAGGCCGTTCGTCGTGGACTGCTTGTGCTCGCCTGTGCTGCTGCCGTGACGGTGAGTCACGCGCAGTCCAACCGCGGCACCGTGACCGGTGTCGTGCAGGACGCAACGGGCGCAGTTGTCGCCAATGCTGAAGTTGTTCTGAAGTCCCCGTCGCAGGGAACCACGATCGTTCTTAAAACGAACTCCGCTGGTGTCTACCGTTTCGACAGCGTGAACACAGGCGACTATGTTGTCACCGTCAAGTCTGCTGGCTTCGTAAGTCAGGAGCAACCTGCAACTGTCGTCGTCGGTTCGACCGTTGGACGTGATTTCAAGCTTGCTGTTGGCAGCTCGAACGATACCGTTGAGGTTGTTTCGAACTCTCTTGAACTTCAGACGGAAGATGCCGTTCGAGGCGGCACCGTCGCATCTCGCGAACTTGCAGAGCTCCCGATCTCAGGTCAGAACTCTCTGAATTTGATTCTTACTGCTCCGGGTGTTGTACGTTCAAACCTTGCAGCTGGTGGATCGCTGGACAGCGGTATTGGCGCAGTAAATGGTGCTCGTGCTCGCTCAAATAACTTCCTTATCGATGGCTTGCAGAACAACGACATCTCGGTAGCAGGCCCTCAATACGTCATTACCAATAACGACGTGTTGCAGGAAGTGAACTTCCAGACTTCGAACTTCTCGCCTGAATTCGGTCGTGCTGGTGGCGCTATTGTTTCTCAGATTACAAAGTCCGGTACGAACAAAATTCACGGTACCGTCGCGGTCGTTTATCGCAGCCAGCTCTTCCGCGCTACAACCTCGCTGGAGCGCAGTGCTTTCACTTCCAATCTGGCGACGTACGCCGCGCAGCAGGCCGCAGGCAACACTTCCTATCCGTACCCCGATGTGAAGAACAAGTTCCACGAGTTCCGTCCGGCCATCACCATTGGCGGTCCGCTTGTTATTCCTCATCTTTATGATGGCAAGGACCGTACCTTCATCTTTGGCGGTGGGCAGCTCTTCCGTGATCGTTATAACGCTCTGGCAACCTTCACCAGCATTCCGACGGCTACCGGCTACACGACCTTGAACAATTTGGCAGCATCAACCGGTTGCAGCAACGTGCGTTTGTACCTGAGCATTCTCAACGCACTCGGCAATCCAACCTCGAGCTTCCAGCAGGCGGCGACTTCTATTGCTGTCCCCACTTCGCTTGCAACGTCGACATGCAACGGCACCGCACGTACGGGCCAGACGCTCTCGACTGGTCAGTTCTACCGCTCGGCTCGGGAAGCTTACGACGATCAGAACTTCAATGTTCGCCTCGATCATAAGGTTTCGGAGAAGCAGAGCATGCTCTTCCGCTTCCTCTATGATGACAACGTTGACAACCTCGGTGGCAGCGAAGCTGTGGGCCCTGCGTTTGACGTTCCGTCACGTGGTCGTACTATGGGCGGCGCGTTCAACGACGTTTATCAGGTCAAGAACAACCTGCTAAATGAGTTCCGCTTTGGTTACACACGCTCCAGTGTTAAATTCCTGATCCCTGCAAGTGCTGCGTTGGGCGCTTCGCTTCCTGCGTACTCGGCTACCAGTCTCAACATTCCTGCGATCTCATCCTCCTTCAGCCAGGGACGTACGGCTAACAGCTTCGAGTATGAAGACACATTGACCTACGTGAAGGGCAAGCATGCCTTCAAGGTTGGCGGTGCTTTCCTTCGCCAGCTCGCAGTGCAGATTGCTCCATTCAACTCGCGTGGTACGGTTGCTTACTCGCAGATTACGGCAGCAAACTCAGCGGCGTACTATGCCACGGCTGTTACTGCTATCGCGAACTTCATCGACGATTACGCTGGTGTGAGTTCCGCGCCTGTGAACAAGTTGTTTGATACGGCCAGCCCTGCACAACCGGGTACCTATCGTCCAAACCTTTTCACGCAATCCTACTTTGCTCAGGACACATGGAAGGTTACTCCTGACCTCACGCTTGTTTACGGTCTCCGTTACGAGAACTTCGGTCAGCCGGCGAATAGCCTCCCGAATCCCGCGTTTGTGGGTTACGGTACCAGCGACTATCTTTCGACGGCTCGCGTGAACCAGGACAACAATAATGTTGGCCCGACGTTCGGCTTCTCGTATAACCCTCATATCGGCGGTGGCCTGCTGAATGGGCGCACCGTTATCCGTGGTGGATACCAGGTGACTTACGACACTTTCTACAACAACCTGTTGTCGAATATGAAGGCAGCTTCACCCAACTCACCGTCAAATCTCACGACTGCCAGCGCTATTTCCGCTACCACTCTCCGTGGTACTCCGGGAATTTCAACGGCTCTCGCGACCGCAGTTCCGACGTTGAACCCGTATACGACGCAGTCGTCGATCTTCCCGAAGAATATTCGTAACCCCTACTACCACCACTTCTCGCTGGGTATTCAGGAACAGCTGCCTGCGAAGATGGTGTTGGATGTGGCTTACGTCGGCACACTTGGCCGTCAATTGTTCTTCACCAACCCCATCAACCCGGGTCTTCCGAACACGGCTCAGACCGCAGTTGCAACGCAGACCACCACGTATGGCACCCAGACTCTGCGTGTGTACGCAAACCGCGGCAACGTTCAGACACGTGATAGTGGCCTGACCTCTAACTATCACTCTCTGCAGATTCAGCTTCGCCATAAGGGACTGAGCACGCCGGTAGGTCACATCTTCTTCCAGACCTCCTACACGTGGTCGAAGAACCTGGATGTACTGACGGAAACCTTCGCAACGAGTTCCTCGGGACAGAATCCCTCGCGCTCGCCTCTTCTTGGCGGCCCGCTTGGTTATCTTGACTACGGTCCTTCCGATAACGACCGTCGCAATGTATCGAGCACGGTCGTCAATTGGGCTGTTCGCGGACCGAGCCGTGGGGTTCTTAAGCGTGTTCTCGGTGGCTGGTCTGTTGCTCCGATCCTCACTGCGCAGAGCGGCACTCCGTACACCGTGCTCAATGGTGTTGACCGTGATCTCGACGGCTCCACTCTTGGCGATCGTCCTGACGTTGGCAATATGAAGGCTGCCTATGATTCGCGTGGTACCTATGACACCACGTGCACCAACGGCGTCCGTAATCTTGCAACCAGCTCTTGCACTTCGAAGGATCAGGTTCGCTACATCCTCGTAACGACTTACTCCCCCTCGAGCCCCAGCATCGCCCATCGTAACTTCGCTTACACCACGCGCTATCTAAACCTGGATACAAACATCCTGAAGAAGATTGCGATCAAGAACGATGTCAACCTTGAACTGCGTGGTGAGTTCTTTAACGTAACCAATAACCAGAACTACGACACCCCATCCGCTTATTCGAACCTCAATACGTATGGTGCGTCGACCAACTTCCTCAATACTTCGCTCCAGAGCGGCGGTTCGCGCTCCTTCCGCGTAGGTGGAAAGCTGTTGTTCTAAGCAGGACGAAGTCATAGAGAAGGCCGCCCTCGGGCGGCCTTCTCTATTTGCATAACGTGAAATCTCTTGTTCGTGAGGCTCCGAGCTAACCCGCTTACTGCTGCTGCTGGGCTTGCTGTAGCTGCTTCAGGCTTGGTGCTGGCTGCTCCGGAAGTGCTTGCGCTTTCTCCACCAGGATGACCCAGTCTTCCGGTACCGGGAGTTCGCGGTCAAGTGATGGCGTTCCCTGGCTAGGCTCGACGCGTACGGCTACAGAGAGTTCGCTCTTCGTGCGGCCGCGGTAGATGCCGTGCGTTGGAGGAACGTCGGAGTAGTCGCGGCCGATCGCTGTGCGGATATGGCGGTCGCCGGCGACAAGGTTGTTCGTCGGGTCGAAGCCGACCCATCCAAGCTCCGGCAGGAGGCACTCGATCCAGGCGTGCGTTGCCTGATCGTCGGAGCGATCCTTGAACTGGGCGCCGTGATAGAGGTAGCCCGAGACGTAGCGGCAGGGGATCCGCAGGTGGGTGCGGACCAACGTGATCATGACGTGCGCAAAGTCCTGGCAAACGCCCGCGCGCGCGATCAGCGCTTCGTCGATAGGCGAATCGGCGGTTGTCGATTTCGGCTTGTAGTCGAAGGCGCGGTAGAGCTGTTCGTTGAGCCGGTGCAGGGTCGTCAGAGGATCGTCGGAACGGTCCAGCTTCAGCTCCACAGAGAGCTTTTCCAGCTCTTCCGTCGAGGTGCAGAACTGGCTGGGGAGCAACATCTCCCAGAAGTCGCCTGCCTGCACCATGGCGTCGATCTCGTCCCACGAGCCCGGCGGCAGAGATGCCGGGACTTCTGGGTGCGGGGTCATCTCGACGATCGCTTCGGCCACGATCACAAGCTGCGCATGCTGGCCTGGAATGTCGAAGTGATGAATGTGGTTGTTCAGGTGGTCGCGGTAGCTGAAGACTCGGCAACGCGGCGAGACGGCGAGGTGGAACGTGAGGCAGCGTTGCTGTGCATCGGAGCGCGGATGCATCCGCGTCTCCATAATGCTTTCGCTCACGGGCGTCTTATACGCAAACTTGGTCAGATGTCGGATCGAGTAGTACATGGGCGGCTCCGTGTACAGCGACTGCAACTGCGACTTCATGGGGTAACTACACTTCTTTCTGATGCGGTCTTGCCTGTGCAAACCTTGCTTGAAACGGTGATGCAGCGCGAATTCTCAGCCCGCGAGCGCTGCTTGAATCGAATAGTCCACATAAAGATGGTAGATGGCTTCGTGGATCTCCTGGCATTGCGCCTGGATGTTGTGCAGGTAGGCGACAACGTTGCCCGCCAGAATCTCGTCCACGCTGGCGTAGCTCAAGGCTGCCGCCGCACGGCCGGCCATCTTGCGCAGGCTTTCTGCGCGGGTGCCGCCGGCGTCGTCCTGGATCTTGTCCAGCGCCTCGCGAATGCTCTCGATCGAGAAGCGGATCGAGTGAGGAAACTCTTCATCCAGCACCAGAAACTCGAGGATTTTTTCCGGGGTCAGATCTGCGGTGTAAACCTTGCAGTACGCCTCGAAGGCGGTCGCGGAACGCAGCAGACCCATCCATTCGAGATACTCGTTGCCATCGATGGTGGGTTCGGTCTGGGCCCACAGGTCACCCTGATACGCCTCCAGCAAAATGGCTGTAGCGGCAGCGCGTTCGAGGAAGCGGCCTACCTGGATGAAGTGCCAGCCTTCGCCGTGCGACATCGTGGAGTCGGTGACACCCTGGAACTGGTGCACGGCCTCCATGACCTGCTGAAGAAATGCAGCAGGCGCATCGCCTGTGGGCTGCTCTTCTTCTACCTTCATCATGGTGCGCAGCTCTGGCCGCGTCACTTCCAGGTACAGCGAGTTCAGCCGATGCCATTGCTCGGTCGAGATCTGCTCGCGTACGTGGCGCGCGTTTTCGCGGGCCTTCATAATGCAGTTCAACACGCTCGACTTGTTCGCGACATCGAACGTAAGCGCATGCATCAGGTCGTAGGGATTGCCTTCCCACTTCACCTGTTTCGGCTTGCCGAGAGAAGCGAGCAGACGCTCCCAGCGATGGTCTGCGGAGTTTGCGTTCTCATCCAGCATCAGGTTCAGATTCACGTCCAGCAGACGCGCTGTGTGTTCGGCGCGTTCCAGGTAGCGGGACATCCAGTAGAGCGAATCAGCAACGCGTGAAAGCATCCGTGGGAGGGTTCCTTTACAGCAGAGTTACAGGATGGTTGGATTTCACTCTACATCACGCGAAGGCTTTGGCGGCTATGGTTTGTGCGGTGGAGCTTTCATCAGCGCAACAAAGAGCTTGCTGAAGCGTTCGCTGTCTAAATCCTGCTGCACGTGAACCAGTTGTACGTCGCGTTGCGGCTTCGTGGCGGCTGACCAGGAGAGCGTTCCGCCGTAGTTCGGACCACGCGTCAGATCGACGTCGATGTAGAGCGTTTGCTCTTTCGTGATGATCTTCGGATCGAGCCACGCGGCGGCCTCGAGCTCGTCCCACAGGTAGTGATACTCGCGGGTGTACTTCGCCACGTACTGCGCGGCAGGCGTATCGCCAGCGGCGATTTCTTGCATCATCTCCTTGCTGAACAACGTCTTCACGCTGATGTCGACGGTTGTCAGATCGATGCGTGGCCAGTGCGCGCGCAGTACGATGTGCGCGGCTTCGGGATCGAACCAGAAGTTGAACTCGTGGCGCGGGTCGGTCGCAAACTCCGGGTCGCCGGTGTTGGGCTCAAGACTTCCGCCCATGATCAGGATGCCCTTGGTCAGCTCGGCGAACTCAGGATCGATCTTCAGCGCGAGTGCGATATTCGTCAGCGGCCCCGCGGCGTAAATCGTGACCTCGTGAGGATGCTCGTGCACCTGCCGCACCAGAAAGTGCGCGGCGTCTTCCTTCAGCGGAGCCGTGTGCGGTTCGCCTTCTTCAAGCTTCGGAACGAGCATCGGAGCGTGATAGGGCTGGCCACTGTTGTGCTCGGCGGAGTCTCCCCAGGCGCCGTACCAGACGCTGCGTCCGTAGATCGCGCGCTCCTGCCTGGCGTCGGCTTCATCATGCACGAGAGGGAAGATCGCTCCGGGCACGACGGGTACGTCCGTACGGTGGATCAGCTCGAGCATCCGCAGCGTATGCGCTACCTCTTCGGGCTCCCACGCGTTGCCGCTCACCATCGTCAGGCCAAGCACGCGGACGTCCGGTGACTGCAGCAGCACCATCATCGCCATCTGGTTAGAGCCGCCGGGGCCGGAGCCGTCCTGGTCCATGATCACCAGCCGCGGTGCAGGCTGCTGCTGGGCCTGCAGTGCCGCGCAGGGGAGTAGAGCTAATGTCGCCGTTGCAGCCATCATCGTCCGCACAAAAGAGAAGCGCATGGCCTCGATCATACGAGACCATGCGCTGTTTGGTGCGTTGGTGGTGATCGCTAGAAGCGAAGCATCAACGCGCTTGCGGCAGGAACGGTGAAGCTGGGTCGCTTCGCTGTGGCGGAGCACTTCGCGGTCTTCGCAAAGTCACGGCCACCGCTCCAGTTGACGCGCTTGGAGGTCAACGAGGATGCGGTCAGAGTCGCAGTACAGGCGCCCTTGGCCTCCGGCATGTCGATCGTCAACGCCTGCGTCTCGTCCTTGTTGATGATGGCCACCAGCGTCTTGCCGTTCGGCAGCTTGGCTGCATAGGCCGTTGCGTTGACTGAGCCTGCAGCTAGCTCCACGCCGATCATCTGTGCTCCGGAGAACTGCTGTCCGAACTGCATGCCGTAGAAGACCGGTTCCGGCACGTACTTGCCGTCGATATGCGCAATCGGCGTATAGAAGGGGCGCGCGTGTGGCTCCTTCGGGTCTTTCATCAGGGCTTCGCCTGGCAGGGTTCCGCCCAGAGAGGCTGCGACCTGATCCCCGCCGCCGCCGTGCAGGTTGACTCCCGCGTAGCCGTCTTTCGCCAGCGTCAGAACGTAGTCTGCGGCCCACAGCGATGCGGCGAAGGCGTCGGAGACTCCCGGCTTGCCGCCGAGGTAGCAGGTGTTGCCCTCGGTCATGCGGTAGGGCACATGCAACCGCTCTGCAGCGGAGGAGATGTCCTTTGTCAACTGATCGACCTTTGCACTGTGCTTCAGCAGCAGGTCGATGTTGACGTCCGGGTTCTTGGGCGGGCCGTTGAAGTAGTAGTGATGGCTCAACGCCGCTACCTGCGGACGCTCGCTCGCGGGCAGCTCCAGCAGCCGCGTCACGACCTTCGCATACCACTCAGGATTGCCCGAGGTGTCGGGCAGGCCGAACTTCGCGCTGGGCACGGCCCTCGTGATGGCCTGTGCTTCGGCCAGCCACTCGTCGAAGTACTTCTCTGCCGTCCAGGTCTTCGGATCGCGCAGATGCATTCGAAAGAGGTCTGGCTCGTTGCCTACCTGAAAGTACTCGAGCTTTGCGCCCAGCGTCTTCGCAACGAAGACAGCTTCTTCGGCGGCGCGCTGCGGCGTGTTTGTGCCCAGGTTGATGCCGTAGAGGCACGTCCAGCCTGTCGCATCCAGAAAGCCGCGCAGGTTGCGAACCGCTTCCGGGGTGATCGCGTACTGGTGCTTGTCGATGGTGAAGTTCTTGTCTTCGTGGTCGAAGTGAATCTCTGGTTGCGTGGCTTCCGATGTTGCCTTCCACCAGCCCACGTCGGAGGTGTTGCCACCGATGCGCAGCACGCCATGCGGTGCCAGCTCGGTGAACGCTGCGATCAGGCCCTTGTTCGCCACGGAAAAGAAGTTGGGGTCGGAGAGCTGCTCGGTCTCGTAGGAGAGGCCGATGAAGCTTGCCGGGATCTTCGCACCGAGCTGCTCGGGCTGAAGCGTCAGCGTGGCGGGTGAGGATGCAGGTTCAGCGAACGCGGAGCGGGCAGAAGCTGCAGCAGCGGCTGTCGCAAAGACAAACTGACGGCGATTCAAAATCGGCATGGCACAAAGACTATGCTTTCTTTACCGCTGAAGTAAAACGATTTAGTAGATTTTATTTTTAGCTGGCCTTGCGGTGCAGTGATGCACCGGGGCGCCAGCCCTCGCGTCGGCGTTTCGCTGCCAGCTCAAGGTCGAAGCTCCGCTCGGGAATATCCGAGGTGTCGACCTCCGCGTCGGGCTTGTCTGCGAGTTTACGCAGCCGTTCCAGTGCCTCTGGAAGAAGAGGATCAGCCGATGTTTTGCGAACGGTTTCGCTCATAATCCATCCTTTCGTGCTCCAAAGCCTTCCTGGCTGAAATGATACGCACAAAGATGTCCTGGTCGTCAGACTCTTCAAGATGGATCACAAGTAAAACCGTAATTCCAGCAGCGAGACCGACCGTTCTCCACCGCAACTCACCGTCGGCGACAGAGTCTTCCTGTGTCAGCCGAAACTCATCCTGGAAGATCAGTGCTGCGTCCTCGAATGCCAAGCCATGCTTTTCGAGATTGCTTGCAGCTTTCTTTTCGTCCCACTCGAAATAAATCACGCGTCTAGCTCAGCACCCAGGTGTCCTTGGAGCCGCCGCCCTGCGAGCTGTTGACGACCAGCGAGCCGCGCTTGAGCGCCACGCGGGTCAGGCCGCCGGGAACGATCGTCACCTTGTCGCCGTAGAGCACATAGGGGCGCAGATCGACGTGGCGGGGTTCGAGTTCGTCGCCGATCAGGCACGGGGCGCGCGAGAAGCTGATCGTCGGCTGCGCGATGTAGTTGTTCGGATTTGTGCGGATCTTCTCTGCGAACGCCGCACGTTCCTTTGGCGTGGCGTGGGGGCCGATCAGCATGCCGTAGCCGCCGCTCTCGCCCACAGCCTTTACGACCAGCTTGTCGAGGTTCGCCAACACGTGCTCGCGCTCCTTGGGGATACGGCACAGGAAGGTCTTTACGTTGTTCAGAATCGGATCTTCGCCGAGGTAGTACTTGATGATGTCAGGGACGAACGCGTAGAGCGCCTTGTCATCAGCCACGCCTGTTCCGAAGGCGTTCGCCAGCGTCACATTGCCGGCGCGATAGGCGTTGAAGATGCCGGCAACGCCGAGGATGGTGTCCGGGCGGAACGCCAGCGGATCGATGAAGTCGTCGTCGACGCGGCGGTAGATCACGTCCACGCGGCGCAGGCCGCTGGTCGTACGCATGTAGCAGATGTTGTCGTGGACGACGAGATCGCGGCCTTCTACCAGCTCAATGCCCATCTGGCGCGCGAGGTACGCGTGCTCAAAGTACGCCGAGTTGAAGACGCCCGGCGAGAGCAGAACGATGTTTGGCTCGGGGCGGCCTTCCGGTGCGAGCGAGCGCAGCGTTCCCAGCAGAACCTGGGTGTAATGCTCGATCGGGCGCACGTTGTAGTGGCGGAAGAGCTGGGGGAAGATGCGCTTCATCACGCGGCGGTTGGTCAGCATATAGCTGACGCCCGACGGGACGCGCAGATTGTCTTCCAGCACCACAAACTCGCCGTTCTGCATACGGATCAGGTCCGTTCCACAGATCGCGACGTAGACGTTGCGCGGAACCTGGAGGCCGACCATGTGGCGGCGGTACTGCGGGCAGGAGTAGACTAGTTCGCGCAGGACGACGTTGTCCTTCAGGATCCTGCCTTCGTTGTAAATGTCCTTCAGGAACATGTTCAGCGCGGTGATTCGCTGGGTCAGCCCGCGCTCTACCCGCTCCCATTCGGCGGAGGTGATGATGCGGGGGAGCAAATCGTACGGGAAAATTTTTTCTGTGCCTTCTTCGCGTCCGTAGACGGTGAAGGTGATGCCCTGGTTCAGGAAGCTGAGGTCGGCGGCCTGCTTGCGGCGCTGAACTTCGGCGGGCGGCAGCTCGGCAAAAAGCTCGAGAAGCGGCTCGTAGTGCGGGTGCAGAGCGTTTGGCCCGGCGAACATCTCGTCGTAGGCTTCATCCAGCTGGTAGTTCGCCAGTGCGGCCATTTGCTGGGAGAGAACAGCTTGCGAAGCGTCCGATGCGGTGCGATTGTCCATAGAGTGGCCTCAGTATAGGCGAAGCTTCTTCCTCCCGCGCACCCTCTGTGAGATAAACTGAAAGCGACGCGCCGAAAGCCGAAAATTCCCATTCTCCGGTGTGCTCCGCTCAGGAGCCCGTTTCTCCTCACGCGCGTCCAGACAAGGACAAGTTTTGAGCCAGCAGCCCATTCGCAATATCGCCATCATCGCGCACGTCGACCACGGTAAGACTACCCTCGTCGACGCTATGCTTCGCCAGTCCGGCACTTTCCGCACCAACGAAGCCGTTGTCGACCGCGTCATGGACTCCAACGACCTTGAAAAAGAGCGCGGCATCACGATTCTCGCCAAGAACACCGCGATCCACTACAAGGATTCGAAGATCAACATCGTCGATACCCCGGGCCACGCCGACTTCGGCGGCGAAGTAGAGCGCGCCCTCAAGATGGTCGACGGCGTTGTTCTGCTCGTGGACGCTTCGGAAGGCCCGTTGCCGCAAACGCGCTACGTGCTCTCGAAGGCCCTCGAAGCCAAGCTGACGCCGATCGTCGTCGTCAACAAGATCGATCGTCCCGACGCGCGTCCCCAGGAAGTGCTGAACGAGGTCTATGACCTGTTCATCGACCTTGACGCCGACGAGTCGGTCCTCGAGTTCCCGGTGATCTACACCAACGGCAAGGCCGGCACCGCGACCATGGACCTCGACAAGCCGGGTACAGATCTCGAGCCCCTCTTCGAGCTGATCCTCGCCAGCATTCCCGAGGCCCCCGGCACCGCCGACGGTCCGCTGCAGATCCTGGTCACGAACCTCGACTACTCGGATTACCTCGGTCGCCTGGCCATCGGTCGTGTCTTCAACGGCACGCTCAAGACCGGCCAGGAAGTCACACTCTCGCGCGTAGACGGCTCGCTCGTGCCCGTGAAGATCACCAAGCTCTTCACCTACGACGGCCTCAAGCGCGTCGATACCAACGAGACGCAGGTCGGTGACATCATCGCCGTCGCCGGTATCGAAAACATCACCATCGGCGAAAGCTTCTGCGCTATTGAAAACCCGCAGCCTCTGCCGATCATCAAGATCGACGAGCCGACGATCGCCATCATGTTCGCCGTCAACAACGGCCCCTTCGCTGGTAAGGAAGGCAAGCTCGTTACGTCGCGCAACATTAAGGAGCGTCTTGACCGCGAGCTGCTGACGAACGTCTCGATCCGCGTGGAAGACACCGGCTCTCCTGACACGTTCAAGGTCATGGGCCGTGGCGAACTCCAGCTCTCGGTGCTCATCGAAATGATGCGCCGCGAAGGCTTCGAGCTTATGGTTTCGCGTCCCACGATCGTGACCCGCCGCATCGACGGCGCTCTGATGGAGCCCTCCGAAGTTCTCTCGGTGGACGTTCCGGAAGAGTTCTCGGGCACCGTCATCATGAAGCTCGGACCGCGCAAGGGCGAGATGACGAAGATGGCAAACCACGGCTCCGGCCGTGTCCGCATGGAGTTCAAGGTTCCGTCGCGTGGTCTTATCGGCCTGCGCAACGAAATGCTGACCGAAACGCGCGGCACCATCATCATGAACTCCATCGCAGGCGAGTACATCCCGTACACCGGTGAGATCCCACAGCGTCCTACGGGCGCTCTGATCTCCGACCGTACCGGCACCACGACCCTCTACGCGCTCGACGGCGTACAGGAGCGCGGCGTGCTCTTCCTCGGCGACGGCGTCGAAGTCTACGAGGGCATGCTCATCGGTGAGCACTCGCGTGACAACGATCTCGACGTCAACTGCGTTCGCGAAAAGAAGCTCACGAACATGCGTGCTTCCGGTTCGGATGACGCTGTCCGCCTCGTTCCGTTCAAGGCCCTGACGCTCGAGCAGTCCATCGAGTTCATCGCCGACGACGAACTGGTCGAAGTCACCCCGAAGTCGATTCGTATGCGTAAGAAGATCCTCCAGGCGAACCGCCGTCCCAAGGGCACGCGTGGCGGCTCTACCCTCGAGTAACGAACACTGCAGCAACGACAACGGCCTCCTTCGCGGAGGCCGTTGTCGTTGCTACTCGTTCTTCAGGCGCGTGTTCCCGCGATCAAAATGTCGATCAGACGCCGCGCGCTGGCCTCCCAGCCGGGAACGGCCGTGGTGTGGAAGACGCCGACGAACGCTCGGATCAGGTCGCCGGGCTCTGTATCGGCGCGCAGCTCTCCGCTGTCGATCGCTCTTTGAATGGCCCGCGCGAATGCTCCATGGGTGCGCTCGCGCGAGCCTCCGATCAGCCGCATGGCTCCGCCCTCCACGGTATCCATTGCGGGGATGATGAGCGTCTTCTGAGCCACGTGATCGACAAACACGTGCATCCACGTCCGCAGAGCTTCCAGCGGCGGCAGTTGGTCGGCCAGGCGGTCGGCAGCGTTGGTCAGCTTCTCTACCTCGCTGTAATACACCGCTTCAATCAACGCCTCACGCGTCGGGAAGTGCCGGTAAAGCGTCCCGGAGCCGACTTCCGCGTTGCGGGCGATGTCATCAAGGCTCGTCTCAGCTCCGTCGCGTTTAAACGCTTCTTTGGCCACCTCCAGAATGCGCTCACGGTTCCGCTGCGCATCGGCGCGTAGCTTACGTGTGGGCGGGGCCGCGGGAGTTGAGGTGTTTCTCGTCATCAAAACAAATCTTCTAAAAATATTGCAACCGGAGGCTGTCTCCGTTTATCTCTATATGCGGAGACTATCCCCGTTTTATCTGGCGGGGTTGGGAAAGTCAATTTGGCGCCACTCCGCCGCGCCCATCACCGCAGGAGAGAGAACATGCGTGTATTTGTTACAGGAGCGACCGGTTTTATCGGAACGGAGCTGGTGAAGGAGCTGATTAAGGCTGGCCATCAGGTGCGCGGCCTTACGCGGAGCGAAGAGGGCGCTGAGCAGTTGAAGGCTACCGGAGCGGAACCGCATCGTGGAACGCTCACGGACCTCGAGAGCCTGCGGAGCGGCACGAAGGACATGGATGCGGTTGTCCACCTCGCCTTCAGCCATGACTTCGCCAACTTTGCTCAGAACGCCATCGACGAGCAGCACGCCATCGATGCCCTGGGTTCTTCCATGGAGCCGGGCAAGCTGCTGGTTGTCACGTCCGGCACGGGCCTTGCCAGCGGCGCTCCCGGGCACCTGCGCCTCGAGAGCGACCCGCCTGCTGAGAACTCGCACGTTCCCCGCCGTCCCGAGCAGAAGGCCAAAGCCTTCGTCGACAAGGGGCTTCGTGTCGCGGTTGTGCGCCTGCCGCAGGTACACGACACGCACAAGCAGGGGCTCGTTCCGCTGCTGACGCAGTTGGCCCGGGAGAAGGGTGAGTCGGCGTACATCGGGGATGGCTCGGCGCGCTGGGCTGCCGCTCCGCTCCCGGCGGTGGCAGAGCTTTATCGCCGTGTCGTCGAGCAGAACGGCGACGGCTATACCGTGTACCACGCGGTGCAGGAAGAAGGCGTTTCGATGAAGGAAGTGGCGGAGACGCTTGGCAAGGGACTGAACGTCCCGGTTGTCTCGATCACGCCCGAGCAGGCTCCCGCGCACTTTGGCTGGTTCGCTGGCTTCGCGGGTCTGGACATGCCGGCCTCCAGCGAGTGGACGCAAAAGACGCTGGGCTGGAACCCCGTAGGCCCTGGCCTTATCGAAGACCTGACCAACATGAAGTACTAGCCTCAACAGCAAACAGAGACGGCCTGTGCGATTCGTCGCACAGGCCGTCTCTATTGGAAGCCGGAATGGGTTACGCCGCTTTTCCTGATCTCTCCACGGGAAGAGCGATCTTTTTAACGCTGCGCGGCTTCAGCTTCTCTGCGATATGCAGGTCGTAAGCCACCTGCATGTCGAGCCAGAAGCGGGCCTTGCCTACTCCTGCGAGTTCCAGGCGGCAGGCCAGATCTGCGCTGAGAGCAGCTCTTTCATTCAGCACGCGGGACAACGTGACCCGCGATATACCGAGGCGATCAGCAGCCTCTGTCACGCTCATCTTCAGCGGTTCGAAGACGTCATGCTTCAGCAGTGCGCCTGGATGAGTTCTTTTGTTCAGCGGCATGGTGTCTTTCCTCAGTGATAGTCGCGATAGTCCACAAGCTCGACATTTACGCCGACAAAGCGAACGTCACTCTCCAGTTTCCGTTCACCCAAAGAGACCAGTGGCCGGACAGATCACCCTTGAGCGCGTGCAGGCCGAAGCCCGGAAAGCGGATGTCGTCGGGCTCCCGGGCGTTATCAAGAGCATCGAGCAGGCGCGCGAGCTTCCCAGCGTGAGCAGACTGTATGCCGCGCTTCGATCCTGTCCGGTAAAACTCTTCAAGTCCCTTGTGCCGGAAGCTGACGATCACTTCGTTGACTGTAACGCCAGGCGATACAGTCGGTCAACGTTTTACTTTGCCGCAGCCAGCATCTCGGCAGCGACCTTCTCGCGCCAGGCGGCGTACGTCAGCTTCGACTGCATCTTCTCCCACTCCGCATCCGGCAGCACGGTCATCTGCTCGCGCGTTAGCGCAGGGAAGCCCTGACCGACCGCGTGCAGACCGCCTTCGCGGCTTTCGACAAGGTAGTTCTTGCTGATCTGCGCGTGGTTGGCGATCACCCATTCGCTAATGTGCGTCGTGCCCTGCGCCTGAATCTCCGCGTCTGTTTTCCAGTTGGCGAAGTGCAGTTGCTTGTTCAGCCACTCCACGCCTTCCACTGTCACCCAGGAGGGCCGATGGTCCACGGTTGCCGGGTAGGTGATGCTGGTAAAGATGTTCTCCGGCTTCAGCCCGGGCGTCGCCACTACGCGGGCCCGCATGGCGGCAAACCAGTCGGCGTCGTGGTGGGGAATATCCATCACGTGGTCGCCGAGCCCGTTCATCACGAGCGTTGGTCCGCGCTTCGCGTTCAGGTAGAAGATGTCGTAGCCGCGTTCGGGCTTGCCATCACGCATCATCAGCGGCTTCAGGGCGCGATACGGCGGCCCCTGGCAGGGGTTCTTGTTCACGTCGAAGTAGCCGGTATTGTCGTCGTACGTTCCGCCCCCAGAGAGCAGCAGAGCGTGGAAGTGGGGTGCGTCAGGATGCTTTGGAGAGTAGTCCTGCAGCTCTGCCCCGGCGATGCCGGTGATGTACGCGCCCATGCTGAAGCCCACGGCACCCAGCCGCTTGGTGTCCACGTCCGGCCGCGAGGCCAGGTAGCGTAACGCCTGGTCGAAGTCCACCTGCATCAGCCCCGCGACCCGGCGCCCCCAGGCGTCGAAGGGAATGCCGTCGGGGGCTCCTGCGTCATGCGGCGACGGAGAAGAGAGCGATTTGCGCCCGGCATTGCGTTCGCCTTCGCCGATCGTGTCGTAAGTCACGACGACTGCACCGGCCTTGGCGAACATCAGCCCCGAGTAAAACGAGTACCAGCCGTACTTGTCCTGCCCATGTCCGTTTACGACGACCATTCCCGGCAGTTTGCCCTTGTGCGGCCTGGTCGGGCGGAAGATCAGGGCTGGCACCACCATGCCGTCGGCTGTGTTGTAGGTCACGCGGTCGACGGAGACGCCGGGCATGGCCTCCGCGCTCGACCATAAGTGGCTTTCGAGGGGCGGCAGTTGCGCCGGAATGTCATACGCCTGCCGGATCGCGTCGCGCATCGTGTTGTCGGTGGTCTGGGCTGGCAGCGAAGAGGCAAGGACGAGGAGCGAGCAAAAGGGGGCAAGCCAACGCATGGACGGAAGGATACCGCGTTGCGGATACGGCTGGCCAAGCTAGAATGACCGCACCGGCATGAACCTTTACGCGATCGTCCTCGGCATCATCGTTATCACGCTTCTCGGCGTCTCGCTCGCCCGCCTCGGCAAGGTGAAAACCAAGGCTGATTACCTTGTCGCGGGCCGCTCGCTCCCGGCCTTTGTGCTGGTCTTCACGCTGCTTTCGAGCTGGATCGGCTCCGGCTCGCTGCTCGGTGGGGCAGAGAACGCCTATCGCCACGGATTCGCCGCGCTCTGGCAGGCATCTGGTGGCTGGATCGGGCTGCTGCTCATCTACTTCATCGCTCCACGCGCGCGAAAGTTTGCGCAATTCACGATCCCCGACCTGCTGGAGTCGCGCTACAACCAGACCGCGCGTTTGCTTGGCGTGATTGCCGTGCTGTTCACCTACACGGCCATCACCAGCTACCAGTTCATCGGCGGCGGCGACATCATCCACCTCATCTTCCCGGGCGTTTCGTCGACGAACGGAGCGTACATTCTCGCGGGCTTCGTCATCGTCTTCACGGCCATCGCGGGAATGGGTTCAGTGGCTTACATGGATGTCGTCATCGGAATGCTTGCAACTGTCACGCTCATCGTGGCGCTGCCGGTGCTCATCCATCTTGCTGGAGGCTGGTCTGCCGTCCACGCTGCGCTTCCCGCCACGCACTTCCAGCTCTTCGGCGACATCCGGCCCATCAACGCGGCTGAACTGTTCCTGCCTACCTGCCTGCTTATGCTCGGCAACCAGTCGATGTACCAGAAGTTCTTTTCGGCCAAAACGGAGCGAGACGCCACCGTCGCCGTCGGTGGCTGGATGGTCGGCACTATCATTCTGGAAACAGTGATCGTAGGCGTCGCGGTCGTTGGCTCCGCGCTCTTCCGCACTGGGGAAGTCGCCGACCATCCGCGCGAGATCCTCGCGTACACCGCGACTCACGCCTTCGGCGGCTCGCATCTGCTCAACATCCTCGGCGCGCTCCTGGTCGGAGCCATCTTTGCGAAGGTCGTCTCCACGGCGAACAATTACCTCTTCTCGCCCGCGACCAACCTCGTCAACGATGTCTTCGTCCGCTACATTCGCCCCGAAGCGGGCAACAGCGAAATCCTGATGGTGTCTCGCGTCATGGTCGTTGCGCTCGGTTGCTGGGCTCTGGTGCAGGCTCTGCACATCAAGAGTGTGCTGGCGATGAGCCTCTACGCGTACACGATTTACTCGGCGGCACTCACGCCGGTTATCCTGGCGGCGTTCTTCTGGCGCCGCGCGACGGCAGCCGGCGCAGTCTCGTCGATCGCTGCAGGAACGATTGTGACGGTAGGTTGGAAGTACCTCACACCGCATCTTCCGCCGGTGCTCGCTCAGCGCGACGCCATCCTGCCTGCGTTGATCCTCTCGGTTGTTGGCCTCGTTGTTGTGAGCTTCCTGACAGCTGCTCCGAGTGAGGCGAAGCTTCGTCCTTTCGAGGGGTAGGATTGCGTGTTTTGCGCGTAAATGTAGCGAAGTTTTCGTGAAAACCGCCGGCGTTTGCGGGTATAAGTGCCTTGAAGCCGACGTGGTGGTGAAAACCTGCATCCTACCGACCACGGCCGCGCTCCCAAATCATCCGCCGTCCCGGAGGACTCTCATGGCAGCTCCCACTCCCATCGACCCGATCAAGCAGATAGGCAACGACGCCACCGCAACCTTTGAGAACGATCCGAAGTTCATCGAGCCCACTCCTGGCTCGGAAGGCTCCAGCGAGAACGTCGAAGAGCAGCGCAAGGCGCAGGCAGGCCTCTTCGCTCGTGACACCGACGACCTCATCGACTCCGACGAAGACGAAGATGTTGAGGATGAAGACGATGAAGACGATGAAGACGACGAAGAGTATGAAGACGAGGATGACGAAGAGTATGAGGATGAGGACGATGAAGACGACGAGGAGTTGGAGGACGACGAAGACGAAGTAGCTGCTTCGCCCGCTCTCGTGGCCTCCGGCAGCGATCTCAGCGACGAACCCGATGACGATGCAGGTGATGTCGACATGGGCGTGAGCGAAGATGAGATCACGGAGGACGACCTCGACACCGACCGCCTCGTGGCTGCCGCCATGAAGGTTTTCTCTCACCATGTTGCGGCGATGTCGCAGCACAGCCTCTAACGGAGTTCTCTGCTTCATGTCTCAGAATCGTGTGCTTTGGAAAGGTCTGGTCGCTGGCCTTGTCGCCGGTCTTGTTGCGACGGCGGCGAAAACTGCAGCGGAGAAGTTCTATCCTCCCCGTGTTCACGGCGAGCCGGAGCCCCCGGAGGCGCTGGCAGAGAAGCTTGCCGGGCACAGCCTTGAGGAAGCTCCGCGAGCGTTTGCTGCGGAGAGCATTCACTGGGGCTTCGGTGCTGCTGCCGGAGCGGCCTATGGTGCGCTTGCCGAGTACTTTCCTGCTGCAACCAGTAAGGAAGGCGCGACCTTCGGCTTAACGCTGATGTCGCTGACCCACGAGGGTGCGTTACCCGCTCTGGGGCTTGCGGCGGAACCCGAAGAGCAGGGTCTTCGCGAACATACTTCGGAGGCTGCGACGCACGTTCTCTACGGCGTGGTTGCAGAGAAAACGCGAGCGTTTGTTCGTCGCCTGCTCGACTAAAAACATTCGACCAGCGCAAAACCTCAGGCTTATGAGGGGTAAGCCCGACTTGTCCTGTCAAATGAGGCAAGGTCAATGCCCGTTGCCAGCGATGGCACATTCCTTTTCAGCGACAAGATGCTTTCGGGCGGTTGCACTTCGTGCTGAGGCTTTTGACCGTGCCCACGCCTTCCGCCTTCGGCTTATCCTCCCTGATATCCTTGATATCGAACAAGAATTAGCAAGGAGCGCATCAGAACATGCCTACCGCCGCACCCGAGCAGACGCTCGCCTATAAAGTCGCCGACATCTCCCTCGCTGAATGGGGCCGCAAAGAACTGACGATCGCCGAGTACGAAATGCCCGGCCTCATGTCGATCCGCCGCAAGTATGCGCCGTCGCAGCCGCTCAAGGGCGTTCGCATCACCGGTTCGCTCCACATGACGATCCAGACCGGCGTACTCATCGAGACGCTCGTCGCGCTTGGCGCTACGGTCCGCTGGGCTTCGTGCAACATCTTCTCGACGCAGGACCACGCCGCCGCCGCAATCGCCGCTGCTGGCGTCCCGGTCTTCGCCTGGAAGGGCGAGACCCTCGAAGAGTACTGGTGGTGCACCGATCAGGCTCTCCGCCACGAAGGCGGCCTCGGCCCGCAGCTCGTCGTCGATGACGGCGGCGACGTCACCCTCCTCATCCATAAGGGCTACGAGCTCGAAGGTGGCGAGAAGGAGTGGGTCGACGCAGAAGCTCACTCCACCGAAGAGGCTGTCATCAAGAAGCTCCTCAAGGCTGTGCACGCAGAAGACGCGCAGCGCTGGCACAACACCGTGAAGGAATGGCGCGGCGTCTCGGAAGAGACCACCACCGGCGTCCACCGCCTCTACAAGATGATGGAAGAAGGCAAGCTCCTCATCCCCGCCATCAACGTCAACGACTCGGTCACGAAGTCGAAGTTCGACAACCTCTACGGCTGCCGTGAGTCGCTGGTCGACGGCATCAAGCGCGCGACCGACGTCATGGTCGCGGGCAAGGTCGCTGTCGTCTGCGGTTACGGCGATGTGGGCAAGGGCTCGGCAGCGTCGCTGCGTGGCCTCGGCGCTCGCGTCATCGTCACGGAGATCGACCCGATCAACGCTCTGCAGGCCGCAATGGAAGGCTACGAAGTCACCACGATCGAGGACACCCTCGGCCGCGGCGACATCTACGTCACCTGCACCGGCAACCTCGACATCATCACGCTTGAGCACATGCGCAAGATGAAGGACCAGGCCATCGTTTGCAACATCGGTCACTTCGACAACGAGATCCAGATGGCCGAGCTCGAAGGCTCTGACGCCGTGCGCTTGAATATCAAGCCGCAGGTCGATCAGTACACCTTCCCCGGCGGCCCCTCGATCTTCATCCTCGCGGAAGGCCGTCTTGTGAACCTCGGTTGCGCTACCGGCCACCCCTCGTTCGTCATGTCGAACAGCTTTGCGAACCAGACCCTCGCGCAGCTCGACCTCTGGGCCAACAAGGACACGTACAAGGTCGGCGTCTACGTTCTGCCGAAGAAGCTGGATGAAGAAGTCGCTCGCCTGCACCTCGAGAAGATCGGCGTGAAGCTCTCGACGCTCACCACCAAGCAGGCCGAGTACCTCGGCGTCTCCAAGGACGGCCCGTACAAGGCTGACCACTACCGCTACTAGAGAGTGGTTAGTCGTTAGTAGTTAGTAGTTAGTCATAAGTAAAAGGCAGAAAAGCGAAAGGCCTGCGGGAAACCGCAGGCCTTTCGCTTTTGCCGCACTGACAACTGACAACTCTCTGTAACCACTCTAGGGTAGAAGGCGCATCTAGTCGTAATCGTTCAACGTAATCACCTGCAGCGGAGGCGTCGTCACCAGCGTGTTGTCATCGATGATGATGGTGCGCACCGCACCGGCCGTAAGCACGGTCTGCGAGCCAGTGTAGCTGGTGATGGTGGTCGAGATCGGCACCGTTCCGTTGGGCAGAATCTCCAGCTGGTACGTTCCCGCAGGAACGTTGATGTAGCCGGTGTTCGAGCCAAGCGTCAGGTTGGTGTAGAGCGCGTTCGTAGTCAGCAGTGTGCCGCTGGAGGACACCATGTAGATGTCCAGGGCTCCTGCGGAAGCCGACATGTCGACCAGTCGAATGCTGACCGAACCGCTCGGTGCCGGACCGCTCAGGTCGGTCAACGCCGTCAGGGCGAGGGTCGCCGAGGGGTTGCCGGCGATCACCGTATAGCGACCGCTGGTCTTGACCGTCAGGTTGGCCGAAGCCAGAGCCGTTGTGTCGTAGCCATACTGCGCTGCGGCTACGGTGTAGGTGCCCGGCGAAACATACAGGTAGTTCGGCGTGTAGGAGTTATAGCCGAGGTTGTAGGTCTGTACCGTCTTGTTCAGCAGGAAGTCCAGGCCAGGCGCGTCAGAGGACGCAGCCACGAAGCGCACACCAGCAGAGCTCGGAGAGGTGCTTTGAATGCTCTGGCATCCGGCCAGCCCCAGCGCCGCGACGGCTGCAAAGGCTGCGCGGAGCGCACGATTTCGGGATGTCAGCGCAAAAATAGCCGGCATAGGTTCATCAATCTGCTGTCAGGCTCATGTGCCGGAAGCTGTCTCTCAGCTTACCCGATTTCGCTGTTGTTTGGCGCGTCGCTGGCCTATCCAGCTGGTCGGATGCAGGGCAGTGATGCTGATAGCAAAAAATCAGCCCCGCGGCGGGCGAGATTTCTCTCAGCACGGGCCGCAGGGCTAGCTCTTGTTTGCTGCGACGCAAATAGTACACCCACGTCTACACTTTTGGCTCGTCGCGAAGCTTTATTTTTCCACAGCAGGCTTTGGCCTGTGGGCAATCACCAGCGCAGAGATCCGCCCATACTCGTCGGCGGGCAGAATTCCACGGGTAACCAGCTGATTCTTGGCGGTATAAGGTCGCCCGGCGATCACTCGCCGAGCGTACTCGTGACCCATGCCGGGCAGCATCACGAGTTGTTGGATCGAAGCGGAGTTAAGGTCCAGCTTTTCGCTGCCGGGGCTTGTCTGCTGGGGCATGCTGGAGCCCAGCAAAGGGGCTGTCAGCGCAATCGCCATCAGCAGCGTACACATTACAGGCTGCCGCGTGCCTTTTCGATTCCGGTCACGAAGCCGTCGCGCATCGTGATGATGCGGTCGGCGATCTGCGCGGCTTCGGGGTTGTGCGTAATCATCAGCACGGTCTGCTTCATCTCGCGACTGCTCTCGCGCAGCATGGCCAGCACGGCAGCGGAGTTCTCCGTGTCCAGGTTGCCGGTAGGTTCATCGGCCAGCACGATGGCAGGGCGCGTGATGAGTGCGCGAGCGATCGCGACACGCTGCTGCTGACCGCCGGAGAGCTCGTTCGGACGATGCTTCAAGCGGTCGGTCAGCCCCAGCATTCCCGAAAGGTGGTTGAGCAGGTCCTTGTCGAACGGCTTGCCGGTGTCGGCGATGGTGTGTGCCAGCTCGATGTTGTCGTAGGACGAAATCGTCGGCAGCAGGTTGAAGCGCTGGAAGATAAAGCCAATATGCGCGCGGCGAAGCTTGGTGCGTTCGCCGTCGCTGAGCTGGGAGATGTCCTGCCCTTGAATCCGCAGCGAGCCGCTCGTGGGCGAGGTCAATCCGCCCAGAATGTAGAAGAGCGTCGATTTACCAGAGCCTGACGGCCCCACAATCGCTACAAACTCTCCACGCTCGATGGAAAAGCTCGCGTCCTTCAGAGCTGGAACTTCCAGCTTGCCGGAACGGTATGTCTTGCTGATGTTTTTGGCTTCGATGATCGGAGAAGGAGTGCTCATAGCGACTTCTGCAGTGTACCGGAGCGGGGCATCCTGCGCTTTCCGGCTCAGGCCTCGCCTGCTCCCGGCATCAGGGCGCTGGCAAGGTTCAGCTCATCCAGAAAGCTCACCTTCAGCCAAAGCTCCACGATGCGAAAGGGCTCGCCGGAGCCTCGCTTCCACGACCGCAGGGTGCAGAGCTCGGTCAGCCCGAGATGGCTGCTGCGCGTCATCTCCAGCCCGGACGCCATCAGCGACGAGTACAGCCCGACGGAGTCGCGCAGGAGCATCTCGACGCGCAGCAGGACGTCCGTAACGGAGACGGTTCTCTTCTCCAGAACCCAGCATCCGCAGGCTTCCAGCGCTTCCACGACCCCGGGCAGCACGTTCCTGCGCTCGTCGTAGCTGAAGGCTTCTAGCTCCAGCATCGGCGTGCGATTACGCTCCGCGTTTGGCTGGAGAGAGTTCGCCGGAGATGGGCTGATAGGTGTCGGCATACGGTTGATGGCAAAGGGCGGAAACGGGACTCCCGGTTCTGCCACTTCCTCTTCATCGGAGCTCCTGATGTCTCCGTAACGTGTGGCTGCAACCGCTACACTCGTCTCAGCGCTTTGCTCCGGCAGAGGGTGAGGAGGTGGAAATGGTCGTAGGAGTTGGCACGGACATGATCGAAATTGAACGCATCGAGCGTTCTCTTGCCCGTTTTGGCGAAAACTTCCTTCACCGCGTCTACACTCCGGGCGAAATCGCCTACTGCCAGCGCAAGGTGAAGACCTCCGGGGAAAGCTACGCGGCGCGTTTTGCAGCGAAGGAGGCCGGCGCCAAGGCCCTCGGCACAGGCATCAGCCGAGGAGTGAACTGGCGAGAGTTTGAGGTGACCCGCCTGCCGGGTCAGCGTCCTGAACTCGTTCTGCACGGGCGGGCGCGAGAAATCGCTGACCGCCTCGGTATCCGCCGTCTCTCGCTGAGCCTCTCGCACTCCCGTACTGAGGCGATCGCCATCGTCGTGGCCGAGGATTAGAGCGCAAAAAACGAAGCTCGTGATAGCCGACCAAAGACACCCAGCTATCTACGGCCCACCCTCTACCCCCTACGCTCTATCTGTTTCGCGATACAGTGGAAAGAAAGCAGCCAAAACCCCTCTTCCGTTCTCTAAGTAGAGGGACACCCTGCTTCGCAGCAGTAAATACAACCCCACGGGAGGCTTATGCCCAGCCAGCAGGAAGTAAAGTGGTCGCAGCTCAAGGTCGGATTACTCGTCATGGGATCCGTCGTCTTGCTCTGCATTCTGCTCTTCCTTATGAGCAGCGCCTCCGGCATGAGCGTCTTCTCGCACAAGATCCACGTGGACTCTTACTTCTCCAGCTCCAACGGGCTGAAGAAGGGCGGGGAAGTCCAGCTCGAAGGCGTGACCATCGGTGAGGTCAGGTCGGTCATCATCTCTACCGACCCGGCGCACAAACTCGCGCCCGTCCACGTTCAGATGAAGCTGAGCCCGCGCTACAGCGAAAGCCTGCGTGTGGACACGATCGCTTCGCTCACCAAGGTCGGCCTCGTCGGCGACACCGTGGTGAACCTCGACAGCACCCACGCCGTCGGCCCTGGGCTACAGAGTGGAATGACGCTGCGTTCGCAGGACACCGACGACATCTCGGCGGTTATGTCAGAGTCGAAAACTACGCTGCAGACGTTGAACGGGACGCTGGGCAAGCTGAACGCCATCGTCGATGGCATCCAGAACGGCGAGGGCACTGCGGGGCAGCTTCTCAAGAACCGCGAGATGTTCGACAATCTGAACGCCACCACGCGCGATCTGCACACGCTGGTCGCGAACCTGAACTCGGGGCACGGCTCCGCAGGCAAACTGCTCCACGATAACGATCTCTACAATCATCTCGACTCGACCGCCGCAAAGCTCGACACCATTGCGAGCGGCCTGCAGCAGGGCAAGGGCTCTGCGGGCAAGCTGCTGACGGATGACTCGCTCTACAACAACCTGAACGAGTCGCTCACGCACCTGAACTCGATGCTCGCGGACGCTGACCACGGCAAGGGTGCACTTGGTCTGCTGACGAAGGACCCGGCGTTTGCCCGCAAGCTGGACCACACGGTCACTGGCCTCGACGACCTATTGAGTGGCGTGAACAGTGGTAAGGGAACACTCGGCAAGCTGGCTACGGATGATGCAGCCTACAAGCACCTCGACGGCTTGCTGCAAAACTCCACCGACCTCGTGACCGCGATTCGTCAGGACCCGAAGAAGTATCTGACGATCCACATGAAGATCTTCTAGCTGCAGGCCAGTAGGGCTCAGGGTTTAGAAATCCAAACGGCGAGGCTGGCAGGTATGCCAGCCTCGCCGTTTAGCGTCAGCATGGTTTCCGGCACGAGCGACGCCTTCAGCTAAACCCTGGACCCTTGTCCTTGCCCTCTTCGCCCTTTTTTGCAACTTCCCACGCTGTTTCCTCGTATCCTCCTCATTAGCGAAACTTATTCGCGTATTTCCGAGGAGAGCTTTCATGCGTCCTATTGCAGTTCTGTCGTTGCTCGCCGCGTTCGGCGTTTCCGCCGCCGTGGCGCAGAGTGCGTCCGCGCCCACCGCTCCACCCAAGCCCATCCTGCTCGACATCGCCGGTATCGACAAGACCGCCGACCCCTGCACGGATTTCTATCAGTACGCCTGCGGCAACTGGCGCAAGGAGCATCCGCTTCCCTCGGATAAGACCCGTTTCGGTCGCTTCAATGAGCTGCATGACTACAACGTCTACTCGCTCTACACCGAGATGAAGGCTGCCGCAGACGCGCCCAAGACGCCGCTGCAGAAGAAGTACGGCGACTACTTTGCCTCCTGCATGAACACCGAGAAGATTGACTCGCTCGGCATCAAGCCCCTCGATCCTCAATTCGCCCAGATCGACGCTCTGAAGAGCGTTGCCGGTCTCAGCGAGCTGAACGCTCACCTCGTGAACACCCACGGCCGCGCCTTCTTCTTCAACGTTGGCGTTGGGCAGGATCAGAAGGACAGCTCGCAACAGATTCTGATGACCGGTCAGGGCGGCCTCTCGCTTCCCGACCGCGACTACTACCTGAACGATGATGCTCGCTCAACGGCTCTCCGTGCGAAGTACGTCGAGCACATCAAGAAGATGTTCGTACTCGCCGGCGACAAGCCCGAGGTTGCGGCCAAGGAAGCTGACGACGTTCTCCGCATCGAAACCGAACTGGCCAAGGGCTCGATGGCTCGCGTCGAAATGCGTGACCCGGCCAAGCGTTATCACATCATGACCATCGCCGAAGCCGAGGCGCAGTCGCCTGTCTACAACTGGGAGAAGTTTCTGGTCGGCATCAACATGGCACAGGCGAAGACGATGAACGTTTCTTCGCCCGGCTACGTCACGACCGTGCAGCAGGTGCTCACCACCGAGCCCCTTCCCGCCCTGAAGGCGTACATGCGTTGGCACGTTCTGCACGGCGCTGCGGCTGATCTTTCCAAGCCGTTTGAAGACGAGAACTTTGACTTCTTCCACCGCACGCTGGCTGGACAGAAGGAGCCTGAAGCTCGCTGGAAGCGTTGCGTACAGGAAACCGACGGCGCGCTCGGCGAAGCCGTTGGCCAGGATTGGGTAAAGCAGTACTTCCCGCCCGCAGCCAAGGACAACATGGAGCACCTGATCAAGGCGCTCGAAGCTTCCATGTCGGTGGACATCGACCACCTCGACTGGATGAGCTCGGACACCAAGGTGCAGGCACACGACAAGCTGAACGCGATCGTCGACAAGATCGGCTATCCGCAGCACTGGCGCGACTACTCCTCGGTCGTCGTCAAGCGTGATGACTTTGTCGGCAACGAGACGCGTGTTGGCGTCTTCGAAGACCGCCGCAACCTCAATAAGTTCGGCAAGCCGGTGGACACGACCGAGTGGGGCATGACGCCTCCGACGGTCAATGCCTACTACTCGCCCTCGCAGAACAACATCAACTTCCCGGCCGGCATTCTGCAGCCTCCCTTCTATGACCACTCGCTCGATGCAGCCGTAAACTTCGGCGGTATCGGCGTGGTGATCGGCCACGAAATGACTCACGGCTTTGACGATCAGGGCGCCAAGTATGACCTGCACGGCAATGTTCGCCAGTGGTGGACCGAAGAGGACAAGACGAAGTTCGAAACCCGCACCAGCTGCCTCGCAGATGAGTACTCGGGCTTCGAAGTCGCTCCTGACCAGAAGCTGAACGGCCGTCTGACGCTCGGCGAGAACACCGCTGATAACGGTGGCCTCCGTATCTCCTTCCAGGCGATGGAGAAGACGATCGCGGAGAACAAGGAAAAGGCGTTGCCTGGCTACGTCGACGGCAAGCGCGACGGCTACACAGCCGAGCAGCGCTTCTTCCTCGCCTTCGGTCAGGTCTGGTGCGAAAACTCGACCGAACAGAGCCGCCGCATGGCTGCCAAGGTCGATCCGCACTCGGCTGGCCAGTGGCGTACGAACGGTTCCGTGCAGAACTTTGACGAGTTCGGCAAGGCGTTTGGCTGCAAGGTGGGCTCGCCCATGCGTCCCGCAAACGGTGGCTGCCGCGTCTGGTAAGCCGCTGAATCCACAACCGAGACCGTCCGGAACTCCCGGCGGTCTCGGTTTTTCTTTTGCTTCTGACCTTTGAAAATTGGCAGAAAACCCTTACCGCATCTACAATCGGATGTAGGTTTGTACTCCTCCCCGAGCAAGGTTTCCCCGGGCTCTCTGTGCCCGATACGGGCACTTGGCACGGGTGATTGAAGGAAGCGCATGAAGTTGAGTTTGTCTGGCCGTTTTGCATTGGCTCTGTTCGCAACACTGACGCTGGGCCTTGGCATGACGGGTTGCGGTGGTGGTACTGTCGCATTTCTGTGGGTCCTGGGTCAGCAATATAACCAGGTCGCCTCGTTCAAGGTGGATGATTACACCGGCAACCTGACGCAGACTCCGCATCAGCCGTTTACTTCGGGTGGAAGCACTCCCGTCGCTATTCAGGTGAAGACCGGCGGACGTTACGTCTACGTGTTGAACCAGGGCACTCTGCCTGCTGATTGCACCGCAGACACCGTAGCCTGCCAGGAGCACTGGACCAACGGCAACGTCAGCGTCTTCTCTGTCGGTGGCGATGGTGTCCTCACCTTCCAGCAGAGCTACGTGACGCAGGGCTTCAAGGGCAAGTGGATGGCATTCGACTCCACGGGCAACTACCTCTACGTTCTCGATCAGTACTCGCCTTCCGGCGACGGCAACGGTTCTGTCACGGCTTACTCGGTAGACAGCTCTTCCGGCCGCCTGTACCTCGTGCAGAACACGCAGTCGGTAGCCAACGGTGCAGCCGCGTCGACCTACTTTGAGGTTGGCAGCTCTTCCCTCCAGATCCCGACACCGTTCAAGATGATGTCGACGGGCTCGTGCCTCTTCATCAACAACAACAACACGATCCTGCCGTACACGTTCTCGAGCGGACAGCTGGTTGTTGCTACTAACGGTGCGGTTCAGCTCTCTTCGGCGAATATCTCGTCGATCGGTGGCAACAGCACGCTGATGAGCATCACGGACTCGACCGCAAACACGGTTGCCCTGTACTCGATCTCGTCCACCTGCTCGCTGACCGCGATCAACGGCGGTACGTTCAGCATGGCAGCGCTGGGTACCGCGAACCCGCAGTACTCGATCATCGACAGCTCAGGCAAGTACCTCTATGTCCTGAACCAGTCGACGACCTCGACCCTGCCGACGATCACGTACAGCTCGATCATGGGCTTCACGATCAACCAGACCAACAGCCAGCTTCAGGCTATCGCTGGTGCACCCTGGTCCGTGGGTTCGAATCCGACCTGCCTGGTAGAAGATCCGACCAACCAGTACCTCTACACGTCGGATCACGACACTGGAACCGTAACGGGCAAGGTGATCGATACCACAACGGGTATCATCTCCGCTCTCACTCGTGGCTCGACCTTTACAGCCACCGGTCAGGCCCAGTGCCTCGCAATCTCCGGTTCGGTTGACTAACGTAAATCGTTTCAAAATCAACGCCACGGTCTCTAAACAAGGCCGTGGCGAGACACAAAACTCGCCGGATTCCTCGTCCGGCCTACTTCATCTCAAGCAACACGCAAGGAAGCACATGAAGTTCTCCAAGCTGGGCCAGACCGTGATGACTGCCGGGCTTTCGCTCGCGATGACCCTCGGCCTTTCCGCCTGCAGCCGCGATTACATCGCCGCCTATGTCTATGCGCCCTCGGCTTCCAACGGAACCATCGGGGCCTACGCTGTCGATTACCAGAGCGGCATCCTCACCCAGATCTCTGGCTCGCCCTTCGCCTCGCAGCTGACGAACCCGACCCGCGCGATCGCTTCGCCGGACGGCAAGTCGCTCTACGTGGTTGGCGGAAGCCAGAACTCACAGGTGGAGGCTTTCTCCATCGGTACGGACGGCAAGCTGTATGGCTTGAACACGGTCAACCTGGCTTCGGGTGCTACGTATCCGGCGGGCAGCGCGATCGACTCCACCGGCAAGTTCCTCTACGTGACATACACGTATCAGAACGGCTACGGTCCCCAGTCGCTCGGTTCCGGTGGCGTCAGCATCTTCCCGATCGACACCACGACCGGCAAGCTGGGCACGCCGACGAACCTGAACCTGACCCCTTCGGTCAGCGGTTCGATCGTGAACCCGATAGGCATTACCGTTACGATTCCTGTTTCAACCACCGGCAACAACGTGTATGTCTACATCACGGCTCAACAGAGCACGCCGACGGCAGGCATCACGTACGAGTACCAGATGAATACGACGACCGGCGCTCTTACGCCGCTCGCTACTCCGACGATCTCGTCTGGTGTGAATCCGTCGTTCGTCATCGCGGAGCCCTCTTCGCGCTACGTTTACGTAGCGGATAAGACCTCGAACCAGATCGTGGGCTTCCAACTCGCCAGCACAGGCGTTCTCAGCACGTTGTCTTCCAGTCCGTTCACCACGGGTCTGTACCCGGTGTCGATGACCATCGACCCGCGTGGCAAGTATCTTTACGCGGTTAACTACAACGCAAACACGGTATCCGGCTTCACCATCAATCATATTGATGGTTCGCTGGGTGGCATCGCGGCAGTGGGTAGCTTCTCTACCTCCACCGGCCCGAACTGTGTGACGGTTGATCCTTCCGTCGGTAACTACCTCTACACCTCGAACTACCTGGATAACTCGATCTCGGGTGCCCAGCTTCGCAGTGAAGACGGTACGCTCACCGCAGTCGCGAACACGCCGTTCACCGGTGTTACCGAGCCTAGCTGCATTACCTCGGTTGCGAACGGTAGCCACGCTGACTCCTACGTCTACCCGAAATGATCGGTGTAGCTTAGCTGAAACCTCGAAACGGCCTGCGCAAGCAGGCCGTTTCGCTTTCTCGGTACACTCTCTTTATGCACTCGAATGCCTTCACCCTCGGACCGATCCAGGTTGGTTCTCCGAAGCTCTTCCTCATCGCCGGCCCCTGTGTCCTCGAAAGCGAACAGCACGCCCGCACCCTCGGCGCTTCCATTGCGCGTATCGCCTCGGATCTCGGCCTTCCGTACGTCTTCAAGGCCTCGTACGATAAGGCCAATCGCACCTCGATCAGTTCGTTCCGAGGTCCCGGGCTTATCGAGGGCTGCCGCATCCTGCGTGCTGTTGGGCAGGAACTCGGCGTGCCGGTGCTCACCGATATCCATACGCCCGAGCAGGCCACGCAGGCCTCGGAGGAGCTTGGCGATGTTGAGGCGCTGCTCCAAATCCCGGCGTTCCTCTGCCGCCAGACCGATCTGCTGATCGCCGCGGCGGAAACCGGCCGTGCGATCAACATCAAGAAGGGGCAGTTCGTCGCTCCCAGCGATATGAAGCACGCTGTTCAGAAGGTTGTCGACAGCGGGAACACGCGCGTTTCCCTCACGGAACGTGGTGCCAGCTTTGGCTACAACAACCTCGTCGTCGACATGCGCTCGCTGCCGATCATGCGTGGCTATGCTCCGGTCATCTTCGACGGAACGCACTCCGTGCAGACGCCTTCGGGCAACAACGGTACCTCTGGCGGTCAGCCCGAGTTCATCCCCGTACTGGCGAAGGCTGCGGTGGCTGCGGGTGTCGACGGCCTCTTTCTCGAGGTGCACGAGAACCCGGCTGCGGCGAAGTCCGACGGAGCGAACGCGCTGCATCTGAACAACCTGAAGCCTCTGCTCGAAACGCTGCTGGCGATTCATGCCGCAGCCAAATAGCCGCTACGCGATCAGTACCGCAGGAAAAGGCCCAGCCATCACCGGCTGGGCCTTTCGCGTTCCTTGATATTCACTTTTCTTCAGATCTCGTGGCGAAACTTCGCGACCTTGGCGTCGTGGCCTTTTCTTTCTTCGGCCAGCCTTACTTCGTTCCCACGACGATGGCTGTCAGCTTTGGCAACTGCTGATTCCAGTTGTCATAAACGTTCTCCACGATTAAGCGAAAATCCGCTCCAGCCCCCGGGGCCAGCGGAGCCATGCTCACGGGAACCGCATCCACTTCGGGTTCGCGCATCCGGATAATCTGCATGTCTTCTGTTTTAACTTCGGGCGGCATGTTGGCATCGTTGCCAAAGAGCACCTGCACGGTAATCCCGTTCACCGTCTGCGGACCTTTGTTCGTTACATGGCCGTCGAGGTAGAGCACCTTGCCGCCAGCCATCGTGTCCGACTGGCTCATCTTCAGGTCGGTGACTTCCAGATTGGTCGCGTAGGCTGCTGCGGGTTGCGGCTTGCTTGGGTCAAAGGCTGGTCCGTGCCGCCGTCCCAGCAGCACGAGGACGGCCACCAGAATCACCACGGCTACGGCCGCAATCGCTACAGCGGTGGTCGGAAATGTACGATCTTCAGGACGGGAGTTGGGCTTGGCAAACATCGCGCTCATGCCGACCATTCTAGCGGGAATGCCCTAGGCAAAGGTGGCGCGCTTCACCGTCTGACGGAAGTCGTGGCCGGTCATCTCGACCACCACGCACATCTCCTGCAGGCGCGAACGCATGCGTTCGCCGATGCGGTCGCCGAGCGACTCCTCACGCATCACGTTGCGGGTCGCGTTCAGTTCTGAGCCGAGCGGCCCCTGGTTCGCGTAGTTCGTGGTGATGATGGTGGTGCGGCGGTCGTTGTAGCGGGTGTTCAGGATGTGGGCGACCGTGTCCCAGACCCAGTCGGTCGGCTTGTTGGCACCGAGTTCGTCCAGCACCAGCACTTCGGCTTCAAACACGGGCTGCAGAATCTCCAACTCTGTGACATCGACCGAGCGGTTGTAGCTGTTCTGCACCTGCTTGAGGAGGTCGCGGTAGTCGAAAAACAGGCCTCGCGCGCCGCGTTCGGCGATCAACGCCTGCAGCATCCCGACGGCGAGATGGGTCTTGCCTACTCCGATCGAACCGGTCAGGAGCAAGCCGTTGCCGCCTGTTTCAAAGGGGTAGGCCTTCACGAAGTTGCGTGCCTGCACCATCGCGGCGTTCAGCGAGCGGTTGCCGAGTGTTTCATAGCTTTCCAGCGTGCAGTGCGCGTACCGCTGGGGAATTCGAGCAGCTTCGACCATGCGCGCAGCCTTGCGGGTTGCGCGGCAAACACACTGTTCGGCCATGCGGATGCCGTTGGGGCGTTCCACCACGCGCATTCCAGCGCCTTCGCAAATCGGGCAAAGCTCTTCCATCGCCCTCCTAGTATCTCCCGCAACGGGCTCCGCGCAAAACGAAAGCCTACGCAGGAAAAGAAGGCCGAGCGCCGGGAGGCGGGAGAGGCTCCGCCGCCGCTCCAAAAGGTAGCGGCTCTTTGGCCGAGGAGCCCGTGATGGTAAACTAATGGAAGCGCCTATAGCCCTGGGAGTCAGGGCCCAAGCACCGAGCGCGACAGGAAACCGATGTCCAGGCACTGTGACCTGCGGCAAGCGGACCGTTCTCGGGCAGGAGAGCTAAAGGAAAACACAATGCCTAAGCAGGGAATTCACCCTCAGTACGACGAAACCACCGTGCGCTGCGCGTGCGGCAACAACTTCCAGACCCGTTCCACGCACAAGGGCGACATCGTTCTTGAAATCTGCTCCGCCTGCCACCCCTTCTTCACCGGCAAGCAGAAGCTCGTGGACACCGCCGGCCGTATCGACCGCTTCCGCCGCAAGTTTGCTGCAACCGAAGCCAAGAAGGCCGAAGCCGCCGCGAAGTAACTCGGCAGCAAAACCAACACCAGCGAAGGCCTCCGCAGCGCGGGGGCCTTTTGCTTATAGGCTTGTCCGTATGTCCTTCGAACGGCATCTTCCTTATAATGATCTTCCAGAACTGCCGCCTGCGGTAGATCTGGAGTCTGTAGCGATTCTGAAGCACGTGATTGCGGCTTCTCGCGCGCTTGAGAGGCTGCGCGGCACGTCGGCTCGTTTGCCGAACCCGCGTGTGCTTATTAACGGAATCGTCCTGCAGGAAGCGCGTCTTTCGTCCGAAGTCGAAAATATTGTCACAACGAATGATGAGCTTTATCGTGCAGCTGCGGCAGCGGACGGAGCTACGGATCCAGCGACCAAGGAGGTGCTCCGCTATCGAGAGGCTCTTTGGTATGGATTCGACCAAATCAGTAAGC
This sequence comes from Acidobacteriaceae bacterium, assembly GCA_028283655.1. Classification (NCBI taxonomy): domain Bacteria; kingdom Pseudomonadati; phylum Acidobacteriota; class Terriglobia; order Terriglobales; family Acidobacteriaceae; species Acidobacteriaceae bacterium. The sequence goes on from JAPWKE010000001.1 coordinate 96,904, forward strand.
GCCCATTGTCTCCAAGTCTCTTCGTAGAGCTTGTGGGGATCATCCGCCAAACCTCTGCCGGTGTCCGCAGTACTCCAGGGACGAACCTCAAGTCTTCGCTGGGGGAGGTTATTTATACGCCTCCTGAAGGGGATACCCTGCTGCAGGCGAAGCTGACAAACCTGACCGACTACATCCATGCGGAGGATATGGTTGAGCCGCTGGTAAAGCTTGCGGTCATGCACTATCAGTTTGAAGCGATTCACCCATTTACGGATGGCAATGGACGTACGGGCCGCATTCTGAACATCCTTTATCTGGTGCAAAAGGGGCTGCTTGATCTTCCCGTGCTCTATCTATCGCATTACATTCTTCGTAATAAGGCCGCATACTATGCGGGGTTGCGAGGGGTAACGGAGCAAGGTGACTGGAACTCCTGGGTAATCTTCACGCTCAAGGCGGTCGAAGAAACCTCGCAGGAGACCTGCAGACTGATCGAGACGCTCCTTCGCCTCATGGACGAGGCCAGGGTGCTATTCCGCGCCAGCTATCCAAATGCCTATAGCAAAGATCTTATTGAAGCGATCTTCAGTAATCCCTATTGCCGAATTCGATTCATCGAGCAAGCTTTGGATGTAAGCCGCCCAACAGCTTCGGGATATTTGCAAAAGCTAAGAGAGCTAGGTCTTTTGCACGAGATCCGAGTTGGCCGTGACGTCTACTATGTAAACGAAAAGATGTTGGCGGCTTTGAATACGTCGCGGTAGCTTTCTTTACATATCCTCGGAACATGTAAAGAAATTTCAATTTTCTTTACGCATTATTTGAAAGTGTCAAAAGGTTTGACGAATGGGAAACGACGAAAAATACTGGAGAAACAAGTTTTCACCGGCACAAAACCCGGCATCTCCCGAAACGAATGTTCCTGCTGAGTTCACCATCGGCAATGTCCGCATTGCGCCCGCGACCGTGCTCGCGCCGATGGCGGGTGTCACGGACACGATCTTCCGTCGCTTCATCAAGAACGCTTCGATGTTTGCGGCGAACACCTCGTCGGCTGACGTCGATCAGACGACCTCCAATGAGCGCTCAGGTTGCGGGCTCATTATGACCGAGTTCACCTCGGCGGATGGCTTGTCGCGAATGCGCGAGACCAAGCGCAAGCGCTACCTGACGTATTACGACGACGAGCATCCGATCTCGGCGCAGATCTTCGGCTCCAATCCTGAGACGCTCGCGGAAAGCGCCCTCATCTGCCAGGATGCAGGCTTCGACATCATCGACCTGAACCTGGGCTGCCCGGCGAAACGTGTCGTGGCATGCAACGGTGGCTCCGGCCTGCTGCGCGACCTGCCGCTGATTCAAAAGATCTTCGAGCGTGTTCGCGGGAACGTGACGATCCCGTTCACCGTGAAGTTCCGCATGGGCTGGAACGAGTCCAGCATCGTCTGCGTGGAGCTTGCGAAAATGGCGGAAGATTGTGGTCTGAACGCCGTCGCGCTGCATGCTCGTACGCGCGAGCAGGGTTACGCCGGCGAAGCGCGTTGGGAGTGGATCGCCTCCGTGAAGGATGCGGTGAAGATTCCCGTTATCGGTAATGGTGACATTCGTACGCCGGAAGATGCGGCGGCGATGGTGGAAGCGACGAAGTGCGATGCCGTGATGATCGGCCGCGCGGCGCCTGCCAATCCGTGGATCTTCCGCCAGATTGCGGAGTACACCGCGAACGGCACCTACACGAAGCCCACCGAGGCTGATCGCTACCGCATGATTCGCGACTACTTCGAGCGGTTGATGGAAGAGCTTGACGAGCATCCGCAGTTTGAAGGCCTTGCCGAAACCGACGCCGAGAAGAAGCAGCGTAAGGTGCATGAGAGTGCGCAGCGAGACGCGATTGGCAGGATGAAGCAGTTTGCCTCATGGTTCACGCACGGCGTACCTGGCGGCGGAACACTGCGTCGCGAAATCTTCGAATCCAAGCGTGCGGCCGAGGTTGTCGACAAGATCGACGCCTTCTTCGCCGAGCGTGATCGTTTGGGCAAGTTGAACAGCACGACCGAGGCCGCGGCTGTAGAGGCTGATGCCGAACTCGATGCCACGCCCGCAGCCTGGGGCTGAGTTCTTTCGCAACAGGCAAAGTAAACGCGCTACACTCGCATCGAACCCCGTTTGAAAGGTTTTGCCGCTCGCTATGACTTCACGCCGCCTCTCCGCTGTCGCCGCCCTCACCTGTTCGCTTGTGCTCGTTGCCGGGTGCAAGAAAAAAGCTCCTGAGACGATCTCGGTTACGCCGAAGTCTGAGGTTGTGCCGCAGCAGTTCCTTGGCACGTGGCCTGCGGTCAGCAATACCGCGATGGCCATCACCGGCGACGTCACCGTCGGCTCGACCACCATGCGTATCGGCGAGCGCGTCGTGGTGATTGACGGCGCTCATGCTCTTGCTGCGCCGGATACGGCGGCTCTCGCGGGCTTCAACACGGTGCAGGGTGCGCCCATCGCTGCGTTCCTGGCGAAGGTGCCGATCCCGGCGAGCACAACGATGCTCGGCGGCAACTCGCTTTGCGGCAACCGCGATGCGACGTGGATCGCAGGTGTTCTGGGAAGCGGTGCCCAGCTTGGCCTCGTTGTCTTCAGCGGCGCACAGGCTCCGGTCCTTTCGGTCGATGCGCTGAAGACTTCGCACGACGTGTGTGCCAGCTTCAGCTACTCCAAGCAGTAGCCACGGCCAGAATCATAAGAACCAAAAGCGAACGCCGCAGAACTCAATGAGTTCTGCGGCGTTCGCTTTGTCTTGCTGCTTGTTTATCCCTTGGTGGCTGCTTCAACTTCTGCCCACTCGGCTTCGCTGAGCGTGATCTCCTGAGACTTCACGTTCTCTTCGAGGTGCTGAACGGACGTGGTGCCGGGGATGGGGAGGATGACCGGTGAGCGTTGCAGCAACCACGCCAGCGAAAGCTGCGAGACCGTCGCGTCATGTTGCTTTGCGAAGGTGTCGAGCTTGCCGCCGGGTTGTGCCAGCTTGCCGGAAGCGACAGGGAACCACGGGATGAAGGCGATGTTGTGCTTCTCGCAGTACTCCAGCACGGCTTCGCTCTTGCGCGTCGTCAGGTTGTACTCGTTCTGTACGCTGACGACGTCAACGATCTTGCGTGCCTTTTCGATCTCTTCGACGGAGACTTCACTCAGGCCTACATGACGGATTTTGCCTTCGTCCTGCAGCTTTTTCGCTGCGCCGAGCGACTCTTCAAGCGGTGTTTTCGGGTCGATGCGATGAAGCTGCCAGAGATCGAGGCGTTCCACCTTCAACCAGCGCAGGCTCATGTGAACCTGCTGCGTCAGATACTCCGCACGGCCCACCGGATGCCACTGCATCGGGCCGGTGCGGGTAAGGCCTGCCTTCGTGGCGACCACCACGCCGGGCTTATAGGGAGCGAGTGCATCGCCGATCAGCGGTTCACTTACGGTCGGGCCGTATGCGTCTGCGGTATCGATGAAGTTCACGCCCAGTTCGACGGCGTGGCGCAGTACTTTCTTTGCTCCTTCAGGATCTTTCGGCGGGCCCCAGATCCCTTCGCCGGTGATGCGCATTGCGCCGTAACCAAGGCGATTGATCTCCAGATCGCCGCCAAGTCGAAATGTCTTCGCTGCCATAAGCTGAAACTCCTTGCTTGGTTGGATGAGTCTTTGACGGTACGGTTGCGGCAAACTCTTTCACCGTACCGAAGAGCTTGAACTCGCACTGCTGCGCCGCCACACCACGCGCACGTTCTCGCGCCAGCGTTCGTCCACGGCGAGCAGTTGCCACTCGACCTGCGGCGACAGATAACGCAGAACGATCTCAGTCGCAGGATGAACGTGCAGTGCGGGAGCGACGAGGAATAGCCGCGGGTTCTCCGGCGATAGCTGCGCTCCGGGGAAGTAGCCGTGCCGCTGAAACTCGCCGACGCCACTCTGCATGTCCACGGGCAAACGATGCTGCGCGCGCACCCGTATCCAGTAGTCGAGTCCCTGTAGCGCGAAGTGCATATCTTCGCTGGCCTTTAGCTCCAGCACTGCGAGCCGACCGTCCGCTGTGACGCCGAGCAGGTCCAGCATCCCACGATCTCCTGCGCCCGCAATCGCAGGCACCTGGGAGTAAACCCAGCGTGCGTCGAAGTGCGGGATGATGCGGCGATCACGCTCCGCACGCGCCTGCCACGCAAGCTCTCGCGGAGCCGGCGTGAAGCGGTTGCCGATGTTGTCGTCATCGTTCGCATCGGGGACACGCTTTCCCTGTGCCGCGGAGGGCTGCGGCGCGAGGCCGCGCGTGAGCGGCGCCAGCGTTTCACGCAGCACCGATTCGAGCCAACGCTCTGGCGCTGCGCGGTACAGCGGGTCCTGCGCCGGGTTGCTCGGCCCACGTCGTCGCAACCCGGGCTGGGCGCGGCTGTGTGCGGCCTCAGCCTGTGGCGCGATCCTCGGAGTCATCGCGCGGCGCTGCGAGAAGTCCGCCTGCGAAGGCGCGGCACGACGTCGTGCGAAGAGGTCTGCGACAAGCTCTGCAATCTTTGCGCGAGTGGCTTCGGAAAGTACGGTCTCTTCAGCTCCTGCGCCGAAGCTGAGCTCGACGGCATGAGAAAACCCTTGTGCTGCCACACGTACGCGGGCGCGCGCGAACTCCAGCCCATGCAGCAGGAAGGCAAGCTCGGTCGACGAGCGAAGATGCTCCTCCACTCGTTGATTTTCGCCTGCGGGCAGCAGGGATTTCACCGTCTCTATCGCGTCGGCAAAGCGTTCCCGTGCACGTATCTCATCGGGACGGTGGATGAGCCGCATCGCCACGTTGCCAACGTCTTCGGGATCGAGTGGTGTCAGCGTTTCGCTGGCTTCGTCCAACTCCCAGAGCTCCCACTCCGCTGCTTGATTGAGCCACGCCATGCGGGTTTGTGTAAGCTGCCCCGCGCCACGGGGAACGATGACGCGCAGGCCGCGATACGATCGCTTGCCCGCAAGCTGCTCGCGGCAGTGCTGTAGCCAAAGGATGCCGACGGTGAGCACGCCGTCGACGGTGCTTATACTTTCACTTTCTCCCACGCCGACGACAGCCCACGCCTGTGTGCCTTCGCTCATCCATCCACGCGCATAGCCCGGGCCGAACGAGCGCTCGAGGTCCATCGCGGAGCGGAAGCCGTCGCTCTTCGCTGGCGCAAACTCTCGCTGTAGCACGCGCTCCAGCTTCGCGGCATACTTCGTTCGGACGGAGGCCCTCGCCGTGGGCGCTTTGCGTTCTACACGCGCGGTCAACTCCAGCAGCTTCGTTCCTTCGCGTCCCAGCCGAGCGGACGCCAGACGCAGGCGGCCTGCACGCTCTTCGACTGAGACGATCGCGCGCGCCAGGTTGCGCTCGGCGTTCCACGCCTGTAGCGTGCAGCGCCCATGCTCTTCTTTGGCGGTGATGGTGGCATCAGGCAGTTGGAAGAGGACCTTGCCCTCTTCGAGCAAGGCAGCCTCTTCATGTTGTTCCAGGAACGCCTGCACGATGGCTGCGATGGACGCAGGCGTGGTGACAGTACTCTCCGCGGAAGGAACTCGGGGCGGCGGCATACTCGCTACGCTATCATCACCATCCGCGTTCTGTGCGCAGGTGCGTGATGTGCGCCAGATGGTGTCGCGAGTGCCACTCGTACGTTGCCAGCAGAACCTCGAGCGACATGCGTCCGCGCTCCGGGTGCAGGATGCCGCGCGTTGTCCACTGGTCCTCGTGTACGTGGGCAAAGAGCATCTCCCACCGCGCGTGCAGCGCTTCAATCAGCTCGAGCGACCACTCGACCGGCGAGTCGTAGTCGGCCTGCTTTGCCCATGCGGACTCGTCATAGGCAAAGACCTCCGGCCAGTCTTCTGAGAGCGCTTTGCGTACGCGGGTCAGGCCGCCCATGTGCGCGTCGGCCACATGATGTACGACCTGCCGCAGCGTCCAGCCGCCTTCGCGATACGGCGTGTTGAGTTGCTCTTCGCTCAAGTCATCGACCGCCGCACGCATCTGTTCCGGCATCTCGGCAATGGTGTTCAGGGCCATCTCGCGCTCTTCGGCGGACATGCTTTCGGGGCGTACAAACCGGCCTACCGGATACCGTGGATCGCGTGCTTCGCTCATCGCTGTTGTCTCATCTCTGTGTTGCTCGCGCACCAGTCTATCGCTGCTCCGGTAACTTGCGTCCACAACCTTCCGTTGGCTCGCGCTACTCTAATCAACGATGACCATGCGCTCCTCTGCTCTCGTCGTTTTCGCTGCCTCGCTTTCGCTGCTCGCCGGATGCTCCCGTGCTGCGGCGCCGAAGGAAGATGCAGGGGAGGTGGCGTGGGACCAGTCCACCTCGTCCACGGCGAAAGCCGTGCCCGTAACGAGCGAGTCGGCAACGACCAGCGCCAACCCGAATCTTGGCTTTGACCGCAACGACTACCCTGGCGATGACACGATGGCCGCGATGCGGAAGCAGTTTGGCTTTACCGGTTTCTGGATCAACAACCCGCCGGGTGCGACGTCGAACAACTGGCACGGCAAGCGCACGTTGCTGCGCGGGCAGGGCTGGGGCTTCCTTGTGCTCTTTAATGGCCGTCTCGACGCCGAGATCCTGAAATCGCAGAAGAAGGGAACTGCGGCTGCGGAACTTGGTCGCAAAGACGCCTCTGCCGCGGTAGCTGCCGCGAAGGTGGAAGGTTTTCCTGCGGGAACGATCCTTTTTCTCGACCAGGAAGAAGGAGGGCGCTTGCTCGACGAGCAGGCCGCTTATTTGTTGGCCTGGACGGAGGGTGTCGCGACCTCCGGCTACAAGCCCGGCGTGTACGCCAGCGCACAGCCTGTTTCGGACGAACCCGGCACGACAATCGACACGGTGCGGGACATCCGCACGCGCGTGAAAGCGCAGCATCTCCATGAAATAGCGATGTTTGCGGCTCAGGACCAGTGTCCGCCCGCCCCCGGCTGCACCGCTGCGGCGAAGCCGCTTTCGGCCGCCGGGGAGCCCGATCTGATCGCTTGGCAGTACGCCCAATCGCCGCGCAGGCCGGAGATTACACGCTCCTGCGCGCAGACCTATGCGGCCGACGGAAACTGCTACGCCAAGGGCTTTCCGGGAGTCTTTCTCGACATGGATATCGCTTCTTCGCCCGACCCATCGCACGGCCGTTAAGGTCCGGGCAAACGCACACGTTTACAATGGATTATGGCCGCTGCACCACGCCCTGTTCCATTTGAGACTCTCGACCACAAGCGCTACTTCTTTGAAAAGCTTGGTCTGACTGAGCGTCTGCTCGAACGCTGCCTTGGGGAAGCTCTTTCCGCAGGCGGTGAGTTCGCCGATCTTTACTTCGAAGCCGTCACGTCCACCTCGCTGGGCATGGACGAAGGCATCATCAAGACCGCGTCGCAGGGCATCAGCGTCGGGTGCGGCGTACGTGTGCTCAGCGGAGAGCGAACCGGCTTCGCGTACACGGATGACCTCTCTGCCGATCGCCTGTTGAAGGCAGCGCGTACCGCAGCGCTTATCGCGAACGGCCCGCAAACGCAACGTGTGCAAGGTTTTACTGAAGCGATTACGCCGCAGCTCTATCCTGTCGCAGGCTGGAGTGCGGACGCCGACATCGCAGCCAAAATCAAGCTCATCGAACGCGCTGACAAAGCCGCGCGTGAGTTCGATTCGCGTATTGTGCAGGTTCGTGCAGGTCTCAACGACGAGCTGCGCCGCATCCTCATCGCGGCGTCTGACGGCACCTTCGCCTCTGACACGCAGCCGCTGGCCCGTTTCAACGTCTTCGTCATCGCACGCGACACCAAGAGCGATTCCGGTGAGCAGAACACGGCGCGCGGCACCTCTGGCGGCGGTGGACGAGTCACGCTCGAGCACTTCGACCTCGATGGCAAGACGCCTGAGCACTTCGCCCGCGAGGCCGCCCGCACCGCGTTGCTGCAACTGAATGCCGTTGCTGCTCCTGCTGGCGACATGGAAGTGGTGCTCGGCCCGGGATGGCCCGGCGTCCTGCTGCATGAGGCGGTGGGGCATGGGCTGGAAGCGGACTTCAACCGCAAGAAAACGTCGGCGTTTGCAGGACTTATCGGGCAGCAGGTTGCCTCGTCGAAGGTCACGGTCGTCGATAACGGCACGATCGCTGGCCGTCGTGGCTCGCTGAACATTGACGATGAAGGCAACGCTACGCAGGAGACGGTGCTGATTGAGAACGGCATCCTGCGCGGCTACCTTAGCGACAAACTCTCCTCGCGCCTGATGGGGATGCCGAACACCGGCTCTGGGCGTCGCGAAAGCTACCAGGCCATCCCCATGCCGCGCATGACGAACACCTACATGCTCAACGGCGAGGACGATCCGACAGACATTCTGCGCAGTGTGAAGCGTGGGCTCTACGCGGTGAACTTCGGCGGTGGGCAGGTGGACATCACCAACGGCAAATTTGTCTTCACGGCAAGCGAGGCCTACCTGATCGAAGACGGCAAGGTGACCGCGCCGGTCAAGGGCGCAACGCTGGTGGGCAACGGCCCGGAGGCGTTGAAGTACGTCTCGATGGTCGGCAACGACCTGGCACTCGACGAAGGCATCGGCACCTGCGGCAAAGCAGGGCAGAGTGTCCCCGTAGGCGTCGGGATGCCCACAATCAAGCTTGATCGGATGACGGTAGGCGGCACGGGCCGCTGATGCGGGCATCCAACTAATAAGTTTCTGCAAGTCCTCAGACAAGATTCATTCATGTACCTGAACCGCACCAGGAAACGAGATTTTCTATGCCGACCAAATCAACTCTCACTCCCGAGAAGCTGTACGAATGTGAAGTCAAGCGCCGTCGTCTGCGTGCTTCCGGCTCTGGTTTTGAACCGTTCTGGAAGGTAAAGACGATCGCCGACGCGATCATGGATGGCGACACCGAGTTCCGCTGCAAGGACTGCCACGGCGCTGTGAAGCTGCATAAGCGCAACATGGCTGCCGGTATGACCCTGCACGTTGAGCACCGCGTGCGTATGGACTCCGAGTACTGCGCGCTGGGCGCACACTTCCAGAACGCTACGGATGGCCGCGCCACCCGCCTGTCCTCTGCACCTGTTGTCTAAACCGTAGGAGTTGGTCGTTGTCGTCTCTTGAATCCACGTCTGCCGTCGAGCTTTCGCATCTGACGGAAGAAGCCGTGGCGCTTGCTTTGAAAGCGGGCGCCACCGATGCGGAGGCCGTCGCCTTTGAAGGCGATGAGTTCTCAGTCAACGTCCGTCTTGGACAGGTAGAACAGCTTACCGAATCGGGCTCGCGCGCGATCGGCATTCGAGTCTTCTTCGAAGCCGAAGGTGGCCAGCGTACGGCGTCCGTGTCTACGTCGGATCTGTCCGCAGATAGCCTTCGTACGGTGGTTGAAAACGCTGTGCAGTTGGCTCGGGTGACGGGCGTCGATCCGTTCGCAGGTCTGCCGGAGCGTGAAGCCTTTGGCTCGCTCGAGGCTGACTCGCTGGCGCTCTACTTTGAGGACGTTGATTCGCTTCCACCTGCTGAGCGCATCGAGATCGCTCGTCGCTGCGAAGCGGCGTCGATGGCGTACGACGCACGCATTCAGAACAGCAAAGGCGCAGACTTTGACCTCAGCACCTCGCGTCGTGTGATGACGAACTCACGCGGCTTTCAGGGGCAGTATCGGCGCTCGTACTGTGGCTTTTCGACGGTGCCGATTGCGCAGGATGAAACCAGCGGAATGCAGACGGGTTCCTGGTACTCCTCGTCGCGGACGCCGCGTCTACTGGAAGACCCTGAAGCGATTGGTCAGATCGCCGCACAGCGTGCGCTTCGGCGGCTCGGTGCTCGTCGTGTTCCCACGCAGCAGTGTCCTGTGGTCTTCTCTTCCGACGTTTCGCGCGGGTTGATGGCAAACCTGCTGAACGCAGCCGATGGCGATGCGATTTACCGCAACGCCTCCATGTTTGCGGGCAAACTTGGCGAGCAGGTTGCCGGCGAAAATATCACGATGATCGACGACGGCACGATGGTCTTCGATCACACCGACCCTAAGACAGGCGAAGCTCTGCGGGTGGGCGGCTACGGCACGTCTCCTTTTGATGGTGACGGACTTGCCTCGCGCCGTTCCGTCGTCATCGAGCGCGGCGTTCTCAAAGAGTTGATGCTCAACACCTACACCGCTCGCAAGCTGAACATGCAGACGACGGCGAAGGCCTCGCGTGGTCTGGCGGGCGCTCCGGGCATTGGTGGCGGCAACTACTTTCTCGAACCCGGGAGCATGACGCCGGAAGAGCTCATCGCCGACATTCCGAACGGCCTCTACGTGCTAAGCACGATGGGCTTTGGCACGAACCTCGTCACAGGGGATTACTCGCAGGGCGTCTCCGGTCTGTGGATCGAGAACGGCGAACTTGCGTATCCCGTGGAAGAGATCACCATTGCGGGCAACATGAAGGACATGTTCCGCAACGTCTCGGCTATTGCCAACGACCTTCACTTCCGCGGCTCTGGCGCTGTGCCTACCGTACGCATTGAGGGCATGACCATCGCGGGCAGCTAACTTCGTGTTGCCGCCGCGCAGGTCGCGGGTACACTACGGCCATGCGATTCCTTCCTCTCGCCATCATCTCTACTGCACTTATGGCTGCTTCGGCAGCAGCGCAAACCGCGCCGATCACGCTGTCTGTCGACCTGACCGATGCTCCGCGCCGCATTCTCCACGCTACGGAAATTATGCCGGTCACGCCCGGTGCGTTGACGCTGCTGTTTCCGAAGTGGATCCCCGGCGAGCATGGTCCGACTGGTCCCATCGATCAGAACGCGGGCCTGATTATCACCACCGAAACGGGTGAGCGCGTGAAGTGGGAGCGTGATGACGTCGATATGTTCGCGTATCACCTGACCGTGCCCACGGGCGCAACGAAGCTCACCATCAAGCTCGACTTCCTCGCCACGGCCTCTGCGCAGGGCTTCTCGGCGGGTGCATCCACGTCGGCAAACCTCGCGCTGCTTAGCTGGAACTCTGTGCTGCTCTATCCCGCAGGTATGAAGGCTGCGGACGTCTCGTTCACGCCTTCCCTCCGCATTCCCGATGGTTGGAAGTTCGGCACAGCGCTGGAGATGGCCGCCAAGCCCGACGCCACCACCACGGACTTCAAGACCGTTACGCTGGAGCAGTTGATCGACTCTCCGGTGCTTGCTGGCCGCTGGTTTCGCGAGATTCATCTAGCGTCGGACGTTTCGCCGCAGCACTTTCTTGACCTGGCTGGCGATGGCCCGGAAGACCTTGCACTTTCGGACGAGCATATCGAGAACTTCAATCGTCTCGTGCATGAAACGGGTGCGCTTTATAAGTCACGCCACTATCACTCGTACCATTTCCTCGTAACGCTCTCTGACCAGGTGGCACACTTCGGCCTGGAGCATCATCAGTCGTCGGACGATCGCGTCAGCCACTCGACCTTCTCGAACGATCAGCAGTTCATCATGAACGGCCTTCTGCTGCCGCATGAGTTTACTCACTCGTGGAATGGCAAGTATCGCCGGCCGGCAGGCCTCGCCACGGGCGACTATTACTCGCCGATGAAAGGCGAACTACTGTGGGTTTACGAAGGCCTTACCGAGTACCTCGGCGATGTTCTCGCCGCACGCTCCGGCATCTGGTCGCCGGAGATATACATCGCTCGCCTCGCCACGGTGGACGGCTACCTGAACGACACGCGTACCGGCCGCAAGTGGCGAGATCTGCAGGACACCGCTACCGCCGCGCAGGTTCTCTACTCCGCAGGAGGACCGTACGACAACTACCGCCGCAACGTGGACTACTACGACGAAGGCGAGCTGCTGTGGCTTGAGGCGGACCTGCTCATCCGCGAGAAGACCGGCGGCAAGAAGAGCCTCAATGACTTTGCAGCTCTCTTCGAAGGCTTCGGGGGCAACACCGGGCCGAAGGTCGTGCCGTACACCTTTGACGATGTCGTGAAGGGCCTGAACACGGTCGTTCCGTATGACTGGGCGACGTTCCTGCACACGCGTCTCGACTCTAACGACTTCCGCGCACCGGAGCAGAAGGGCATCGACTCGCTCTCTGGGTATAAGCTCGGCTACTCGGACAAGCCGAACTACTGGACGCAGTTGTACGAGAGCGAAGGCAGCCTGGACGCCCGCTACTCGCTCGGCCTTTATGTTGGAAGCTCCGGAACGCTGTCGGATGTGATCCTCGACAGCCCCGGCTTCAAGGCAGGTCTTGCTCCCGGCTTCCACATCGTCGCTGTCAACGGCCGTGCGTTCAGTTCTGCGCTGCTGCGCACGGCGATTCAGGATGCGAAGGGCAAGGGCCCGGCGATTGAGTTGATCGTGGAGAACACGGGTTACTACAAGATGGTTCGCCTCGACTATCACGATGGCGAACGCTATCCGTCGCTGGAACGAGTGGATGGCACGCCCTCTCGTCTTGACGACATCCTGAAGCCCATGACGCCGGCGAAGTAACTCGCAAGCCACACCGCAAATGCCACGAGGGGAGCCGATATCGGCTCCCCTCGTGACGTTGTTGTGAAGGCTCAGGCTATCTGGCCTGCTTCCATGGTGTCCGCAGACAATGGCAGTTCGCCCTTCGAAGCTAGCTCTCGCTCGGCCATGCTGGCCTGAATCTCGCTGTTCACTTCAGCGCCAAGCAGCAGCGTTAACCCGGTGACATAGAACCATGTGAGCAGGATGATCACCGCGCCCAGCGAACCGTACGTCAGCGAGTAGCTGTTGAAGAAGTGCAGATAGACGCGCAGTCCCATCGACGCCAGCACCCAGGTCAGGATACCGATGGTGGAACCCGGCGTCAGCCAGTGCCAACGCTTGTTCTTCAGGTCCGGTGCGAAGTAGTAGATCGTGCCGAAGAGCAGCATCAACAGCGAAATCGAGATGATCCATGAAAGCGTATGCAGCAGGATGGAAAACACCACGCCGATCCAATGGTGTGTGACAAAGTATGCCAGCAGCCAGCGCGATCCATAGTCGCCGGAGAAGAGCACCGTGAGGTTCAGTGTGACGATAGCGCTGAGCAGCGCCGTGACCAGAATCGCAGAGCCACGAGCCTTCCAGTACGGCCTTGACTCCTTCACCTTGTAGACGGTGTTCATGCCGTCCTGTATTGCAGAGAAGCCTACGGACGCTGACCAAAGCGCCGCAGCAATACCCAGCACGACCTTGCCGCCGGTAGAGGCCATCGCCGTTTGTTTGAAGGTCTCAATGACGATGTTGTACGCCGACGGCGGCACAATCAACGCAAGATAGTTCAGCAGATTCACGTAGATCTCGGAAGCATGTTGCGCGGCTAGACCGAGAATCGAACTTGCGCTGATCAGGGTTGGAAAGAGCGCAAAGAGGAAGTAGTAGCCAAGCTCTGCGGCGCGCGAGAGCAGGTTGTCGTCCAGAAAGGAGCGTCCAATCTGCGTGCTGATTTTGCGAAGGCTGAGTCCTTTGAGGTCCCACAGGCTCTGTAGCGGTGAGTGTGACACATGCTCCCACACACGCATCAAAAACGGATCGGCCGGGCGATGATCGCGGCTGTTGATCCGTTCGACGACGTTGCTCTTTTCGGGGGCTTCACTCACCGATGGGCGCTCCTGCAGATTCCTCTCGTGTACACACTCTCTTGTGATGCCTCGAGAGCACCCGAGCGTTGACAGACGCGGGAACAAAACGGATGCGATCTCTCACGTCATCAACAACATCGCCATTGTCTGCGGTGTGATTTACTTTGCGTTATGTTGCGTCGGTGGAGCACTGCCTGCAGCGGTGCCATCCACTGATCCCGGAGCTCCCTCGGTATTCTGCGGAGCCATCGTGGCGGCGACGGCGGCATTGCTTACATGGAAGAGCAGCGTCGCTCCTGCTGCCAGCCCTGCGTCTGTGCCCAGTGCTGGCGTTGCATCTGGAAGATCACGCTTGCCGGGTCTGCCGCGATACGTCAACACGTTAGTGCTGATGTCGACGCCGCCCACGCTCACCGCTTCGAGCGAAAACTCACCCGTAGCAATCAGCTTTCCAGCAGGCGCTGTGGCGATGACTGAAATCTCAACTGGAGTTCCTGGTTGAAAGACGCCCAGCGAAGTTTTCATGGGAGCTTTTAGCTTTGCGTGTACGGTGTCCCCGTTCTTCAAGCGTCCCGAATCGATGGCCCGTTCCAGCGTGACGGCCACAGCCGTTCCAGGAGCTACGCGAGCTCCCGATTTCATCCCCGCTACGCTGCCATGAGCAGGGCTGGCGAGTGCGCTGGAGTCGGTCGCTGCAGGCAGCGCTTTTTTCGTGGGCAGAGGGCTTGCCTGCGCGCTTGAATCTGTGGCGGGAGCGCTTTGGAACGTCTGCGCCTGAACACATACGCTCGCGAACATCCCCACCGTGACGAACATCCAGGCATAACGTCGCATCGTTCCCTCACTAGACAACTGCTGCACTACGTTGAGATGACTCCAGCAGGGCGCTTTGTTGCTCAGGCTCTCTCATCTTCTGCCTTTGGCCAGATCTTCGAGCGTCAGACCGGTGCTTTTGTTCGATACTGGAAGTGCAATGTCCAGCCCGCTTCTCATCGCGTCGACCGTCGCCACAGCCGCTGTTGCTGCAGTATCGGTTGCCACTTACGCCACGCTCAGTCCGGGCTCGCAGCTTTGCGGACGCACCCTCATTGCGGGCAATGATCCTTCGCAGATTGCACTCACCTTCGACGATGGTCCGAACCCAGCCATCACGCCTGCTCTGCTCGACCTTCTCGCGGAGCACAACGTACGTGCGACGTTCTTTGCTATCGGTCGCTTCGTTCGCTCCGAGCCCGAACTTCTGCGCCGAGTTCATGCTGCAGGGCACATCGTCGGCAACCATACAGAGACGCACCCGTGGCTCGCGTGGCAAAGCAACCGCCGCATCGCCGAGGAACTGCGCGCCTGCAATCAGGCGATTGAAGATGTGCTCGGCGCGCCGGTACGCTTCTTTCGTCCACCACACGGTGCACGCCGCACTTTTGTACTGCGCACGGCTCGTGAGCTTGGGCTCACGACGGTGCAGTGGAACTGCATGGGGAAAGATTGGATGAAGATCTCTGCCGAACAGATCGTGCGCAACCTGCAGTCCGGGATCTCGCGTGCAGAGCGCAACGGCCACGGAGCCAACCTGTTGTTGCACGACGGCTCCGACACGGGGCTCGGTGCAGACCGTCACGCTACGGTTGCGGCAGTAAGAACGCTCCTGCAAATACTGCCTAAGCGCGGCAAGCATTTTGTTACCGTCGACAAATATCTTCAGTAACTCTCTTGATGGAATCTTTCATCCGTGTTGTAATCGCCTAACGATGAACAATTTCATGACAACCATGCATTGTTGTTGCGCTCTGTCACTCGACATCGAGCGCCTGATGCTTTGTTGTGCCTAACGATTTCTTTATCTAGAGATCTTTGAGCAAACCCGGCATATAGCCGGGTTTTGTTTTGGGCGCTCCCCTCACAATTCGATTGCCTCACCACGCCTGACGCTGCGTCGTTAGGTAAGAAAGGTCGTACCTCAGTGCGCGTTCGCGTCGCTGTGCTTGCACTCCTGTCTCTCTTTGCCACTACGCTCCTTGCTCAAAGTTCCGGAACTGGAACACTTTCAGGCGAGGTTACCGATAACTCCGGCGCAGCTATTGTTCATGCTGCCGTTGTCGCTATCTCAACAACAACCGGCGCTCGCTCTTCCGCGTTCTCTGACGCACGAGGCAACTTTCGCCTACCTGCTCTTCGTGCGGACCTTTATCGCGTAGAAGCTACAGCGCCTGGCTTCAGTCGTCTCGTGCAAACAAACGTGCATCTCGATGCTGATGCGATTAGCTCGGTTACGCTCAAGCTCTCCGTTGGCGCGACGACAGATTCTGTCACCGTCAGCAGTACGCCTCCTGCGATCAATACCGAAAGCGGTTCTCTCGATACGCTTGTTACGGGCACGCAGCTTCGCGAGCTTGCATTGAATGGTCGCAACTTCACGCAGTTCCTCACGCTTGGTCCTGGTGTTAGCAGTTCGCAGTCCGGGCAACGTCTCGGCGTTGGGCAGGAGGGCAATCCGCTCACTTCAATCAACGGTGGCCGCATCAACTCCAATGCGTTTACTTACGATGGCATCCTCGCCATGGATACAGGCGGCAACCGTGGCCTGAACCTCTTTCCACCGATGGAAGCCATTCAGGAAGTGCAGATCCACAAGAGTAACTTCACTGCAGACATCGGCTCTTACGGCTATAGCCTTGTAAACGTTATTACTCGTTCAGGAGGTGATAAGTATCACGGCGACTTGTATGAAGTCTTTGCGAACGATGGGTTGAACGCACGCAATTACTTCAACACGACAAAGCCACCACTGAAAGACAACAACTTCGGTTATGACGTCGGAGGTCGTCTTCTTCCCACGTCTCACAGTCGCTTTGGGGAGAACCTGTTCTTCTTCTGGTCGGAGGCGTTTGACCGCCGCTCCGGTCCAGAGCTCACCAGCTTTACCTCTGCACCGCAGAGTACGTTCACTGCAGTAACACCGACCGCAGCACAGCGTGCAGGAGACTTCTCTGCACTCTCTACGCAGCTCATCAATCCCGCCACGGGGTTGGCCTATACGAATAATCAGGTCACGAATATTGACCCGAATGCCGCGCTGCTCGCCAGCCAATACTTTCCGCTACCGAATGCTTCGGGTGCGTCGAACTACGTCGTAAGCCCCAAGAGCCAGACTCGCTGGCGCGAAGAACTGATTCGCGTAGACGCTCTTCTCTCCGCGCGAGACAGTGTCATGCTGCGCTATGCGCACGATGCCTGGAGCCAGCAACAAGCGATTCTGAAGCCATCGAATCAGTCGTTCCCAACTATCGGTGGTTACTTCGCGAAGCCCGGTCAGAACGCTGTTCTTCAGTGGACACACACGATCTCGCCATCACTTCTTAATCAGGCAATGTTCGGCTACTCGCGCAACCAAATCACGCAAACGCCGAACAGCTCAGGCGCACGCTCTTCAAGCCTCAGCATTCCGAGCCTCTACAACGCGAACACGTACAACCTGATCCCAACTATTTCCATCAGCGGTTACTCAGCGATCGGCGCACAGGGGCTGACAAATAACACGAATAACGTGTACACCTGGCGCGATGACCTCACCGCTCAGGTCCACAGCCACGCTATCAAAACCGGCGTGAATATTCTTCGCATTCAGAAGTTCGATCGCTTTCCCTATGCGGGGCAGGCCGGCTCGTTTAGCTTTACCGGTGCGTACACTGGCAACGCTCTTGCCGATTTCCTTACGGGCTATGCCTATAGCTATGTCGAGCAAAGCAACGTGCCGAATACCTATCTCTTCTCGAACATGTATGAAGGTTATGTTCAGGATGATTGGAAAGTAACACGCAACTTCACCGTCAACCTTGGTGTTCGCGATACCGTCTTTCAGGGCGCACCAAACGGATACGACAAGTACGATCACATCTCTGACTTCGTTCCCTCGCTCTATATTGCGGCGAACGCTCCTTCTCTAACGTCGACGGGCGCACTTGTTTCGGGCACGGGTGACTCTTTGAATGGCATCATCACACCTTCGAGTTTGAAGGGACTAAGCCTTCCACGTTCCCTGACTCCTGCGCGCAATCAGATAGGCCCACGCATTGGTTTCGCGTGGTCGCCCTTCGGCTCGCCGCTCACCAGCGTTCGTGGTGGTTATGGCATCTTCTATCACTGGGACAATGACAACCACGAGAACCTGAGTGCGAATACACCGTTCTCTCAGTCGGCCACCATCTACAACACAACACTTACTGGTTTCACCAACGGAACCCAAACATTGTTCCCGCCCACGATTGCAGCGTTTGATACTCGCAAGCTGTATCCCACTGTCAGTCAGTACTCACTCACCGTGGAGCGTCAGCTCCCGTTTGCAACTGTTGCCACACTGAGCTACGTCGGCAATACGGCTCGACATCTCGACCAGACGCCTAACATCAACCAGGCTGCACCGAACGCAGCTGTGGCCGCAGGGACGGTGAACGTCAATACCGTTCGCCCATACAAGGGATACGCTGCAATTAACTACGATGTTCGCTCAGCATCGGCGAACTATAACTCGCTGCAATCGTCCATTCGCCATCGCTTCCAGAATGGTTTGTTCTTTGAAGCTTCCTACACCTGGTCGAAATCTCTGGGTGCTCTGGTCGGTCAGAACCAGTTCGTTAACGAAAGCGGACCGACAAGCTACGACCGTCGACACAGCTTCACAGCGAACTATATCTACGATCTTCCGTTCTTCCGCGGCCGTCGAGATTTGCTTGCCTACGCACTCGGTGGCTGGGAGGTAAGTGGTGTCACAAGCCTTCAGAGCGGCCTTCCCGTTACGGCAACTATCTCCGCTGATCGTGCCGGTGTTGGAAACACAAGCCAGCGCCCCAACGTTGCGGGAACGGTGACCTACAAGCATGGCAACGTGAACAATTACTTCTCCACGACAAACTTTACGCAACCCACGCTCGGCACATTTGGAAATTTAGGACTCAACACGATTCGCCTTCCAGGCCTCGATAGTACTCAGTTCAGCGTGGCGAAGAAAGGTTCTTTCAACATCACGAGCCAGCACGTGGTTACGGCGAAGTTTGAAGCGCAGCTCTTCAATGCGTTCAATCACCCGTCGTTCAACGGCGCTGGAACAACGGTTGGAGCCACTACCTTCGGCACGCTTACCTCGGCGTTGGACCCGCGCAACATTACCTTCCGTCTCAAGTTCTCTTTTTAACTCCGGCAAGCGCTGTCACCACAAGGAGAAATATCTGATGTCTAAGTTGAACGACCTTTCCCTCTCTTCCATCGAATCCTCCACGCCTACGCGACGTGAGTTTCTGCAAGGTTCACTTGCTGCAGTCGGTTCCACGCTGGCTTCGGGCAGCAGTCTTGCCGCGCTTGCTCCGCAGAGTAAGCGTAAGCGACCGAACCTCGTCTTTTTTCTCGGAGAAGGACAGCGTGCCGATGCGCTCTCCATCGCTGGCAATAAGATTCTTCAGACACCGCATCACGATCGCATCGGTCACGAGGGCATTCGTTTTGAGAATGCTTTCTGCACCAATGCGCTATGCGCTCCGGCGCGGGCTACGGCCCTCACGGGGCTCTACTCTCGCACCAACGGTGCACTCGACAACACGCGCCCGCAAGAGCCAATGGACAAGGACATTCCACTCTTTACTGAGCTTCTGCACGAAGTAGGTTACGAGGTCGCAATCCTTGGCAAGATCCACGTCCGCAATGGTGTTGAAGATCGCTACTGGGATTACTACTTCGGTCACAACAGCCCCGGTAATGACTACGCCAATCCTGTCTTCAAAGAGGGGCGCAAAGGGCAAATCGGTGAGCCGCGACGTTACAAGGGCGTCTACCCTGACGACCTTACCGTCGATCGCGCCCTCTCGTGGCTGGAAGAAGATCGCGGAGACAAACCCTTCTGCCTTCTCGTCTGGTTTGTCGCCCCGCATGAGCCGTTCTTCCGCGCACGTCGTCACTTCGATCTCTACCGCAATACCGTGATTCCTAAGCCTGCAACATTTGATGACGACCTCAAGGGATATCCCGGCAAGCCAAAGGGCTTTGTTGACGCCGAGAATAAACTCGGCACGACGTCGTCACATGTTGCCTGCGGATCACACGAGGGAGTGGTGAAGGATTACTACGCAGGCCTTGTTGCCGTGGACGAAAACATCGGACGCATCACGTCGTATCTGGAGAAGAAGAATATTCTCGACGAGACGGCGATCGTACAAACTTCGGACCACGGATACTTCCTCGGCGAGTTTCGTCTCTTTGACAAGCGCCTCATGCATGAACCGTCGATTCGTGTTCCGCTACAGATTCGTTACCCGGAGCGCATCCCTGCAGGCACGGTGCGCAGCGAGCAGGTGCTCGATATCGACCTCGCTCCTACCTTCCTCGACCTCGCAGGTGTTCCCATCCCCGCACACATGCAGGGCAAGAGCGTTTTGCCCTTGGCGAAGAGGGCAGACCCCGAGTTTCGCAAGGAGTGGTACTACGAGTACTTTGAGTGGCCTAATCCTGAGGCTGTTCGCCCTCATCGCGGCCTGCGCACAGAGCGTTACAAGCTCATCCACTACGTCTCTGACCCGCAGGAGTTTGAGCTTTACGATCTGCAGGCCGACCCGGGCGAAACCACAAACCTTTACGGAAGACCTGAACTCGCGGATCTGCAAAAGGATTTGTTCGCGCGTCTCGATGCACTGCAGAAGAAGATTCCTGCTTCCTCCAGCGTCGAGGCGCAGAAGACATCCGCATGAGCATAAACAAAGGCTGTTGCAGTCCTACGCGTATCTAGGATGGAGCGGCAAAGCCTGTCGCTCCATCCACCGTGTCTTCTTCTGTTGCCTCCACCACCGGCATGCTTTCGCTCGCCGGTGGTTCTTTTCGCATGGGGGCGATCTGACAGTGGCTCTGCTTGAAACGCAGGCTTCAGCGGCGTCTTGCTCTTTTTTGATTGTTAAAGAGGGAGATGGTGCACCCGAGAAGATTCGAACTTCTGACCTACAGCTTCGGAGGCTGCCGCTCTATCCAGCTGAGCTACGGGTGCACTTTGCAAAAATCCAGCGTCTGGCCACCTGCTACTGCGCCACACACTCAGTCTTTAGCGTAGCATGAGCCTGATGTCAGGAGCCTGTATGACCCTTCGCACGTCCCGCCTCCTTACCGTCCTCGCGACGGCCGCCCTCACCGCAACCGCCGCCGCGTACGCTCAAGATGCGGCAAAGCCTTGTCCGAATGCGCTTGTCGCTGACCATGGCAAGGCTGCTCCCGGAAAGCCGCTCGCCTCACCCGCTGGTGCGGCTGTGACGATGCTTGGCGGCAAGAAGCTGCTGATCAAGTACAACTCCCCCAGCGTGCGCTGCCGCACGGTCATGGGCGGACTTGTCCCCTACGGCAAGCCCTGGCGTCTGGGTGCGAACGCCGCGACGACCCTTGTTGCCGATGGTCCGTTGAAGATCGGTACGCTTTCGGTTCCAGCAGGAACGTACACTCTCTACGCTCTGCCCGAAGCTCCTGGCACACCGTGGCAGCTCATCGTGAACAAGCAGACCGGCCAGTGGGGAACGGTTTACGACGAGAAGCAGGACCTGGGACGTACGCCGATGAAGTACAAGGCACTTCCTGCTCCGCAGGAAGTCATGACGCTCAGCTTCGAAGGCGTCAAAGGCAAGAAGGCTGAACTCCACATGAAGTGGGAAGGTACGGATGTCTCCGTGCCGGTTGTGGCTGAGTAAGAAGTAAAAGCGAACACAGAGATCACGGTGCAGCACAGAGATACACGGAGACGTCCGTGCTTCCATCTGGCATTGAGATTTTGCGGAGTTCATTGACACGCAGTAGAGGGCCGATTTCTCCGTGCTCCACTGTGTTCCTCAGTGAACTCCGTGTTCGCTTTTATAGCCATTGATCACCCGCGCTGTACCGTCTTTCAGACGAATCGAATGAAAGTTCAGCACGTAGCCTAACTCGCGTCCAGAGAGCCGCAGATACGAGAGCAACTGAGCCCGGTGCTCATCGCAAATACCAGACACCGCTTTGATCTCCAGAATGATGGCGTCATTTACCAGCACGTCGAGGCGGTAGCCCACTTCGAGCCGAACTCCGTCATAGACGAGCGGCACCGGAACCTCAAGTTGGACGTGCATGCCTGCCTTACGCAGCTCATGAGCGAGGCACGCTTTGTAGGTGCTCTCCAGCAAACCTGGCCCTAACGCAGAATGAACTCGCAGGGCGCACTCAAGAATCCTTGTGCCCAGCGAGTTCAATTCGTTCCGATTCATTCGGGCTAGCTTACCACTCCTTCGCAGCACTCTCCGGCGTCAGCGACGTTGCCGCTACTGGAGCCTTCCAGCGCAGCACCGGCTTACGAGCAGCCGTGGTTTCATCCAGCCGCTGCAGGCGAGTCGTATGCGGCGCCGTCTTCACCAGCTCAGGATTCTCCTCGGCCTCACGCGCAATCTGCTGCAGCGCATCGATCAGAAGATCAATCTCTTCCTTCGACTCCGACTCTGTCGGCTCGATCATCATCGCGCCCTGCACGACCAGCGGGAAGCTGACGGTGTACGCGTGGAAGCCGTAGTCGATCAGGCGCTTGCCCATGTCGCCGGTCTTCACACCGTTCTTCGCCTGCAGCTTATCGCTGAAGACGACTTCGTGCATCGACGGCGCGTCATACGGCAGTTCGAACGTATCCTTCAGCTTTGCGCGAATGTAGTTCGCATTCAGCACGGCGTCTTCGGTCGTCTGGCGCAGGCCATCCGGGCCGTTGGCCAGAATGTACGCGAGAGCGCGGATGAACATGCCGAAGTTGCCGTACCACGCACGCACACGTCCCACGGTTTGTGGACGGTTGTACTCGAGGCCGAGCAGGCCGTTCTCGCGCTCAACAACTACAGGCGTCGGCAGGAACGGCTCAAGGATTTTCTTGCACGCCACAGGGCCCGAGCCCGGACCACCACCACCGTGCGGGGTAGAGAAGGTCTTGTGCAGGTTCAGGTGCATCACGTCGGCGCCGAAGTCGCCCGGACGTGTCTTGCCGCACAGCGCGTTCATGTTCGCGCCATCCATATAGAGCAACGCGCCCTTCGCGTGCAGAATGTCGGCGATCTTGTGAATGTCTTCTTCGAAGACACCGATCGTGGACGGATTCGTCAGCATCAGCGCAGCCACGTTCTCGTCGACAGCTTTCGCCAGCGCTTCGAGGTCCACCATGCCGCGTGCGTTCGACTTCAGGTTGGCGATCTGGTAGCCGCAAACCGCAGCCGTCGCCGGGTTCGTGCCGTGCGCCGAGTCCGGGATCAGGATCTTCGTCCGTGGGTTGCCGTTCGCCGTGTGGTACGCCTTCGCCAGCAGGATGCCGGTGAACTCACCATGCGCGCCGGCTGCCGGCTGCAGCGTAATCGCGTCCATGCCGGTGATCTCGATCAGTGCGTCCGAGAGCATCTTCATGATGCCCAGCGCACCCTGCGAAAGTTCTTCCGGCTGATACGGATGCGCTTCGGCCAAACCTTCCAGTCGAGCAACCAGCTCATTGATACGGCCGTTGTACTTCATCGTGCACGAGCCCAGCGGATACATGCCGAGGTCGATCGCATAGTTCCACGTTGAAAGCCGCGTGAAGTGGCGAACGATCTCAATCTCGCTCAACTCCGGCATCACGCCCAGGTCTTCACGAGCCTGCGTGCCCAGCAGGGAAGCGGCGTCCACCGCGGGAACATCCAGCTCCGCCAGGCGATAGCCCTTCTTGCCCGGGGACGACTTCTCGAAGATCAGGTCTTCGTTCTGGTTAACGTGCGTGCTTACCTTGCGGGTAGTACCGACGAACTTCTCCGACATGCAGAAAACTCCTCGCGCCCTCGGCTGCAAACACCACGATTCGCGGTGGCATTCGCGCACAGACGCTACCTCAAGCTTCTCATAGTCGACCCCGTTTTCGAGGGGCTGAGCGCGTTGGAAAACCTCACTTTGCGCGAACACCGGTGAGGAAAATTTCCATCCCATCATGCGGTTTTCCGTCTCGCTGAGTGACAAATCAGGTTCCCATAGAAATTTCCGTACGATCTTCTTCCGTTCTTCGCCATCAGCAGGCATCCACTGTCATCAGGCACACCGTCTGCCCCGCCGAGGAGATTGCGCTTTTTGCTCTCGCTCTCTTTGGGCTTTTTCTCTTCAAGACCCCACAACTCGGAGCCATTTTTATGCACCTATGGACGGAGTACGAGGGCAAAACCGTAAACGGCGACTACACCCTGGGCAGACTCCTGCGCTCAGAAGGTCGTAACGGATTTTTTGCCACCGCCGACAAGAAAGGCCAGCAGGCCGTTATCCGGCTTACTGAAGCCCACTTCGACGAAGATCAGCAACTCGCCCGCTGGCGACAGGTCTCCGTCCTCAAGCAGCCACACCTTATCGGCATCGACAACGTCGGCCGGGCAGACCTCGACGGCGTTTCGCTGACCTTCGCTCTGATGGAAAGCGACGACGCCAACCTCGAAGAAGTGTTGAAGGAGCGTCCGCTTACGACCGCTGAAGCGCTGCAGGTAGCGCGTGCCGTTACCGAGGCTCTGCAGTCACTCCACGCCAGCGGCCTCGTGCACGAACACATCGAGCCAGCCAACGTGATGGCCGTCGGTGAAGTCGTCAAGCTGCGCAGCGACTGCGTCCGCGAGTGCGTCGCCGACGGCGAGTTCCGCACACAGGAAGGCTGCGCCGAACTTCGTCGCAAGGACGTGAATGCGCTGGCCGTTCTGCTGCTGCGCTGCCTCACGCTCGACTCCGAAATCCGCCCCGGCGCCCCGCTGCCTGAGCCGTTCTATCGCATCCTCCCGGGCGCCCTCGCCGGTACACTTTCGCTCGACCAGATCAGCGCGATCCTCGGGCCGTCGGACGAGGCTAAGGCAAAGGCGGAAGCCCTCGCTGCGGAACGTGCGGCCAGCGCCAAAGCGGCACAGGAAGAGGCTCAAATCATTGCAGAAAAGACTGCCGAGCCTGTGGTCGCGAAGCCGACAGTAGCCAGTGCACCTGCGCCCAAAGCCGCAACTCCCGTTCCCGCGGCTGCCGCTGTACGCAACACCGGCAGCCGCGGAGCCCTCACCGGCTATGCCGCCGAACTTCCGCCCGCGCAATGAACATCTCGGTCGCTCGCGCGGCGAGCAGCCAGCGCAGGACAAGCGGATGATCGTTTGGGGAGCCTGCGGAGTCGCTCTTCTGGTGCTCCTCTTCGCGCTCTGGCACATGTTCTCCGGGTCCAGCAAGCCGAAGCCTGCAGCACAAACCGCTGCAGCGGTGGTTCCTGCTGCTCCGACGGCGGCAGCAGCCTCTCAGCCCGCGCCGGTCGTCGTTCCTGTCGCCCACGGCTGGCACGTCATCGCCTACACCTACAACCACGCCGGTCAGGCGCAGGCGAAAGCCGACAGCATTGCACGTAAGCACGGCAACCTCAACCCGCAGGTCTTCAGCCCCACCAGCCACGGGCCGTACCTTGTCGCGCTGGGCGGCGTGATGAGCGAAGCCGAAGCGAAGGCCACGCTGCAACGCGCACGTCGCTCCGGTATGCCGCGCGACGCGTTCATGCGCAACTACTAACCAGCGTCAAAGACCCGGCACAAGTAGCAACGAAGAAGCGGACTCTCTACAGAGAGTCCGCTTCTTCGTTGCTACCCAATCCCAAACTCAAATCTTCCGGCGTTTTGTGCTGAAGCGCTGCCATAGAGTCCATAACGAAAGCAGCGCAAGCGCAGCCTCCGACGCGCGCCGCCAGGGACTTCGATGCGGCAGATACATCGCCGCAATCCAGCAGGCAATGAGCGCAGCACCGAACAGCTGCGCGCCGACCAACCGTAACTCCGCCCTGGCTCGTCCTGTCATCGTTTCTTCTGTTGAGCGTTGTAGGCTCGTCGAATCTGAAAGTTAAAGGCCAGCGCCGTCACCGGTATCAGCACGAACGCCGCCACCAGAAACACCTTCTCCGGCACCGACTTCACCAGCACAAACAGCACGAGTAGCAATCCGCCAAAGATCGCCGCCGCATCGCGCAACATGCGCTTGCGGAAGGCGGGAGTCATCATGCGGCGAGGAGCTGCCACTTAGAACTCCTCCGCATCGTTCCCTGAACCATCTTCCGAATAGCTTCCGGCCTCTGGTCCATCGAGATCTTCTTCCCGAAGGCTGAGCGCAATCACGGTGCTCGACTCGAACTCTATGGTCAACGCCTCAAACTCTTCGAGCGAGGCCTTCGCCACCGTCTCGCCGATCTGTGCGCAGATACCGTTGCGATACTCTGGCTCACCGTAAGCGAGGGAGAAGTCGCTGAGCAGCAGATGCGGCCAGGTGTAGAGCGTCAGCATCGGGCCCTCGGAGCCGGGAGCGTCTGCAAAGCGAAGGCGCAGGTAGTCGCCGACGAACTCGACGGCGGTTAGTTCTTGCCCTTCGATAGCGCTGATGTCCATTTACTCAAACCTCTTGGGGTTGTAATAGTACGTGCGCTCGGAAGGCTGCGTCGAATCTTCTCCCGGAGCGACTACGCGATCCAGCACGCGTGTTCGATTGAATCGTAGCTTCGCGATGTAGGCCACGGACGCATCGCCGCCATGGATCGTCAAAGAGTATCCCTTGCCGACTCGCTGAAGCGAGAGCGAGACCATATCGCCGAGATCCGCATAGGCGGAGTACGGGAGCAGGATGGACTGTCCGTTGACCGCGATCTGCAGAGAATCGGTGAGCAGGCAGGGAACCCGGCCACCGGTGCAGGGCATGTTGCGCTGAAGGTCGAACTCGTCGGTCGACTCAGGAGCCTTCGTCTCATGCGTGCGAACCGTTACGGTAGCACCGTGGGACAAACTCCCAAGCGTTACGCGCGTCTCTCCATTGGCTTTCACCTGTGCGGAGGACTTCGCCTGTGCGTGAGTCAGCGCTGTTGTAGCAAGCGCGAGCATCAGCACAGGTGTCCTCAGCAGAAGTGCCACTAGAGAGCCTCCGTCACCGCATCCATCTGGGCCTTCGTCGTCAGCTCTGTGGCGCACCACAGCGAGGCGCCCTCTCCCAGCTCCGGATACCACTTCGCCAGCGACAGCCCGCCGATGATCTGCTTGTCCAGCAGCTTCGCATTCGCTGCCTCTGCAGACGAGGGAAGGGCCACGGCAAACTCATTGAAGCTCGGTCCGCTGAACAGCTTCTTCGCTCCGGCCTTCTCCAGCGCCGAACGCAGATACGCCGCCTTCGCCAGGTTCTGCTCTGCGAGTTCCTTCAGGCCTTCCTTGCCGTAGACGGTGAGGTAGATCGTCACCATCAGCGATACCAGGGCCTGGTTCGTGCAGATGTTCGAAGTCGCCTTCTCGCGGCGGATATGCTGCTCGCGCGTCGACAGCGTCAGCACAAAGCCACGCTTGCCGTTGGAATCCTTCGTCTCACCGCAAAGACGGCCCGGCATCTGGCGCAGGAACTTCTCCTTGCACGCGAGCACGCCGCAGTACGGTCCGCCGAAGCCCACCGCCACACCAAAGCTCTGCGCTTCCAGCGAAACGATGTCGGCTTCGACCGGCGGCTTCACAATGCCCAGCGAGAGCGCTTCGGCGATCGAAACGATCAGCAGCGCACCCTTCTTGTGAGCAATCTCCGCAATCGCAGCAACGTCTTCCACTGTGCCGAAGAAGTTCGGCGACTGGATCAGCACGCAGGCCGTATCGTCGCCGATAGCTGCTTCCAGCGCCGCCAGGTCAACGCGTCCGGTCTCGCGGACGTACTCCACTTCCGAAACAGGAATGCCCTGATGCTGCACCGTCGTCGTCAGCACCTCGCGGTACTCCGGGTGAACGGTACGGGCCACCACCGCGCCCGAGCGGCCGGTTACGCGCACAGCCATCATCACGGCCTCGGCGCATCCGGTCGAGCCGTCATACATCGACGCGTTGGCAATCTCCATGCCCGTCAGCTCGCAGATCATCGTCTGGAACTCGAACGTCGCCTGCAACGTTCCCTGCGCGATCTCCGGCTGATAGGGCGTATAGCTGGTCAGAAACTCACCACGCTGCACCAGCGAGTCGATCACTACCGGGCGATAGTGCCGATACGCACCTGCGCCGAGGAAGCTCGAATAGAGTGCTCCGGGCTTCGCTTCGCTGATCTCGCCGCTAGCCACATTGGCGGCAAACGCCTTAAAGCGGTCGAGCACTTCGCTCTCCGAGTGCTGGCGAGGAATATTCAGATCGCCTGTCAGGCGATACTCCGCCGGTACGCTCTCAAACAACGAATCGATCGACGGCACACCGATCGCTTCGAGCATTTCGAGACGGTCAGCAGGGGATTTGGGAAGATAGCGCATTCGAGTCTGCCTGTTCGTGTGGCGCTCTCGCTAAAGAACGCCGAAAAATTTTAGAGCTCCGCCGGCCATGAACAACAGGCCGACGGCAAAAATAATCACTCGTGCCCATGGTTCAACGGTGGGCTGTTCGACCTTGGCGTGCTCCATACCCTTGTGTCCACGGCCCCCAGCAAGCCAGCCGCAGAGGAGAAGAACCGCGCCCATCAGGATGAAGTCAACGCAGTAAAACGCGTTCTCTGTCATCGTTTCGGCTTAGTGACCGGTTTCTTCCGCTACGAACTTCTCATAGTCCTCTGCGCTCAGCAGCGCATTGGCCTCGTCCGTGTTGGTGACCGCCAGCTTGATCAGCCAGGTAGCATTCGCGTCCGTGTTGATCGTCTCCGGCGCCGAGTTCAACGCCTCGTTGATCTCCGTTACCGTGCCCGTCACCGGGGAGTACAGATCGCTGACAGCCTTCACGCTCTCCACCGAACCGAACGTCGATCCGGCCTCAATCTCCTGGCCAACCTTGGGCAGTTCGACAAAAACAATGTCGCCCAGCGAGCTCTGAGCGTAGTCAGTGATACCGATGGTTCCGGTCTCGCCCTCGAGGGCAAGCCACTCGTGCGACTTGGCATAACGATAGTTTGCGGGATAGCTCATTCGCCCATTCTATTCTGGCCGCCGGGGGAGAAAAATGTCGGTTCGGCGATTACCGCTGAATCTTTTGCTTCGATATCGAATCATACGTAGTGAAAGCATTCGGGCCGACCGCCCACCAAGGAGGCATCACCGCCATGAAACCCATCGTTGGACTCCACCACGTCACCGCCATTGCATCTGATCCGCAGCAGAACCTCGACTTCTACACCGAAGTTCTCGGACTCCGCCTGGTCAAGCGCACCGTCAACTTCGACGACCCCGGCACCTACCACTTTTACTTTGGCGACGACATTGGAACCCCCGGCACGGTGCTGACCTTCTTCCCCTGGCCGCACGCTCGCCGCGGCTCGGCAGGCGCTGGCGAGGTCACGCACACCGCCTTCAGCATTCCCGCAGCTTCGGTCGACTACTGGCATGAGCGCCTGACGGAGAAGGGAATCCTCGTCGAACGCACAGGCAAGCGCTTCAACGGAGCCGAAGAGGTGTTGACGCTGGCTGACCCCGACGGCATGAAGCTAGAGCTCGTCGCTCACAACGACGTGCCGAACCTCACACCGCCACGCTACGCCGACGTCCCGGCCGAGCACGCGATCCGTGGTTTCTTCGGCGTCACCATGCTTGAACGCGAACTTCCGGCGACGGAAAAAGCGCTCAACCTGCTCGGTCTGACGAAGACCGCAGAGGAGGGAAGCCGCATCCGCTTCCGTTCTCCTGACGGCACCGTTCTGGGCAACCAGATCGACGTCGTCGTCGACCCCAACGCAGGCTACGGACACTCCGGCGCAGGCAGCGTGCACCACATCGCTTTCCGCGCTTCGGACGACTCCTCCGAGGCCGAGTGGCAGCAGAAGATCGGCACCGAGCTGAGCGTCACGCCCATTCTCGACCGCCAGTACTTCCACTCGATCTACTTCCGCGAGCCCGGCGGCGTGCTCTTTGAGCTTGCCACCGACACGCCCGGCTTCCTCTACGACGAGCCCGTCGAAAAGCTCGGCGAAGCGCTCAAGCTGCCCTCGTGGATCGAGCCGCAGCGCGAGCTGGTCGAGGCCCGCGTACTTCCGATCACCATGTCGCAGTCCAGCGCGACCGTTACCGAGAAAGCAGGCGAGTAATGACGAACCAGAACCCTCACGCCAGCACGCCGGTCCTCCACGCCGGCGTGCCCCTGGCCGAAGCTCGCGGTGCGGTCGTGCTGTTGCACGGTCGCGGCGGCTCCGCGCAGGACATCCTCTCGCTCAGCTCGCCGCTGCATCGCGAAGGCCTCGCTTATCTTGCGCCACAGGCTGCCGGAAGCACCTGGTATCCGACGTCCTTCATGGCGCCACGGGAAGCGAACGAGCCGTTCGTCACCTCGGCGCTGGCGAAGGTCGAAAGCGTCGTCGCGGAAATGGAAGCTGCAGGCATCAGCCGCGACCGCATTGTGATCGCAGGCTTCTCGCAGGGAGCCTGCCTGACGACGGAGTTCGTCGCCTCGCATCCTGCTCGCTACGCTGGGCTGATCGCTTTCACTGGCGGCCTCATCGGCCCCCCGGAAGCGGACCTAACTCACGCGGGCTCGCTCGTCGGCACGCCTGCGCTGTTGCTCTCCGGCGACCCCGACCCGCACGTCCCCTGGACGCGTGTGGAGGCCTCCGCTGCCGAACTCCGCCGCATGGGGGCTGATGTGTTGACGCGTCGCTACCCCGGCCGTCCGCACACCATCACGGGCGAAGAGATCGACCACGCGCGCCGTCTGCTCGAAGCGGCCTTCGCATGAGTGCAGATAGGATGACGAGCATGGCGAACGAACCTGCAAACGAAGCAACCAGCGCGGCCCTCTGGCTGGTCATGGCGCGAGCCTATCGCGCCATGGCCTCCTTCGTGGAGCACTCCGTCGCTGCGCTCGGCATCGGCCTCTCGGACTTCATGATCCTCGAAGCCCTGCTGCACAAAGGCCCGATGACGATGTCCGCACTCTGCGACGCCGTGCTGCTCGCCCGCCCGTCGATGACCTCGGCGATCGACCGGCTCGAAGAACTGAAGCTCGTCCAGCGCATCTTCTCCAAGGAAGATCGGCGTGCCCGCACGGTCGAACTCACCGTCGCAGGCGCGGCGCAGATCAAGCGCCTCTACGCTCGGCACCTCCGCGACCTCGATGAAGTGATGAAGGACACCACAGCTGCCGAGCGCGCCGAAGTCCGCCGCGTGCTCAAGACCGTCGGCCTGGCTGCACAAGCCAGCACCCCAACGACGTCCCGCTAACCCTCAGGAGATCCCATGCGCCCGTTCCGCTCTGCAGCTCTGCTTGCTGCTGTTTTCGTGTCTCTCTCGCTGACCACGTCCGCGCAAACGCCGAAAGGCGCACGCCTCCCAGTGAAGGGCTCGGCGATCCCCGTTGATGTCCTCGTCGAAAGCCCGGCGGACGCTCCCGGCGATCTGCAGATCATCTGCCTCTTCGAAGCAGGCGGCGAAGAGCCGTTTCAGGCCTCGCTTGCCGAACTCGACACCAGGCTCGGCGGCGTCCTTTCTTCTCTGCGTTACGGCAACGCGTTCCGTGGCACGTTTGGCGAAACGCTCCTGATCACGCCCAAACCCGGCGCGATGGCCGCAAAGCGTCTCCTGCTCGTCGGGCTCGGCGATCGTGACGGCTTCACCGCCGCTCGCGAAGACTTCATCGGTGAGGTGGTCTATACCGAAAGCAATCGCCTCGGCGCGACCGCCCCAACCTTCGCTCCAACGGTGCTCGACGGCGGGAAGAAGGGCATCCACACCGGCGACGTCGCCAAGGCTTTCCTGCAAGGCTTCGAACGCACACGCGCCCTTCAGGAAGATCTCTACAACGCTGGCCACACCGTCAAGCCGGTGGTCGCGAAGCTCACCTTCCTTGCAGGTACTGCGCACGCGGTCGACACGCAACACGGCCTTGAAGCTGCGCTGCAGTATGACGTCCGCATGATCAAGATGGAGCACGCAAAGGCCAGCAAGTAGTAATCCTTCGCGGCGGCTTTGCTATGGCCTCAGTCGTCGGCGCGAAAACACATCGTCGAAGTGGAACGAGTACTGGCTGACAGGTATTTTTCGCTCCGCACCAGATGTATCGCGCACGGTAAAGCTGCCGGTGACACTCAGGTCGCTCGTCGTAGATGTAGTTCGCTCCACATGCAAAGCAATGGCCCGAACAGAAGCTTCGTCCAGGCCATTGCACTTTGCGAGACATTGAAGTTCGACGCTTGCCGTCGTCGCGTTGGGGCTGTCGACGGTCGCTGTCCATCCCAGTGGAAGGTTTGCCAGCGATTGAAAGTGCGCGCCATGCACCTCAAGATGCGCAGCGATCATGCGGTCGCCTTTGGCGAACTGGTTCTTCTCCAGCACCACCTCTGCTTGATTCCTTGAAACAATCTGAGCTCTCGACTCAGAAAGCGAACCAGCAAGCAGCAATGCAACGACCGCAATCCTCTGTGCGTAGCGCAAGCACCACCTCGTTTAGCTCAGCGGAGCCGTTACAACCGGCGCAGCCGCCTTCGGCTTCTTGTAGAACGGCGTCGGCACCACCACCGCCTTCACCGGCTGATTGCGAATCTCGACAAACACTTCCTTGCCGACCTCCGCGAACTCCACCGGAACATACGCCAGCGCGATGTTCTTCTTCAGGAAGACCGCAGGCGATCCGCTCGTCACTTCGCCGATCACCAGCCCTTCAGCCGATTTCACCGGGTAGCCATCACGGGCGATACCGCGCTCGACTACTTCGAGCCCAACCAGTTTGCGCTTCGGCCCGCCCTCCTCCTGCACCTTCAGCAGCGCCTCGCGGCCCACAAAGTCCGTGCCCTTGTCGAGCTTGCAGTAGCGTCCCAGGTTGGCCTCGAAGACGTTGATCGTGTCCGAAATCTCGTGGCCGTAGAGCGCCATCGCAGACTCCAGGCGCAGTGTGTTGCGCGCGCCCAGACCGCACGGCTGAATGCCGAACTCCGCACCAGCGGCCAG
This sequence comes from Acidobacteriaceae bacterium, assembly GCA_028283655.1. Classification (NCBI taxonomy): domain Bacteria; kingdom Pseudomonadati; phylum Acidobacteriota; class Terriglobia; order Terriglobales; family Acidobacteriaceae; species Acidobacteriaceae bacterium. The sequence goes on from JAPWKE010000001.1 coordinate 129,357, forward strand.
CACTTCCTGCCACACGCGGGCCGAGGTCGGCTCATCGCTCGGCACATAAATCTCGAAGCCGTCTTCACCTGTGTAGCCCGTGCGTGCAATCAGCGTGTTGTGGCAGCCGCACACCGTGCCCCAGGTGAACCAGTAGTTCTTGATCTCGCTCAGATCCTTGCCGGTCAGCTTCTGCAGCGTGTCCTTGGCGCGGGGTCCCTGAATCGCAATCTGCGTGTAGTAGTCGCTCACGTCGGTGACGTGTACACCGCTCATGCCGCCGATCACCGACCGCACCCACTTCACGTCCTTCTCGCGCGTGCCGGCGTTGATGACGATCAGAAAGTCGTTCTCGCCCAGCTTGTGCAGCACCACGTCGTCGACGAAAGTGCCGTCCGGCGTCAGCATCGCGGAGTAATGCGCCTGCCCGATCTGCAGCTTGCTGGCATCGTTCATCAGCAGCTTCTGCACGGCGGCCAGCGAGTTCGGTCCACGCAGTTGAATGTCGCCCATGTGCGACACATCGAAGATGCCCACGCGTTCACGCACGGCCATATGTTCTTCAATCAGGCCGCTGTACTGCACCGGCATGTCCCAGCCGCCGAAGTCGACCATGCGGGCCTTGTGCCCGAGGTGCGTCGAGTGAAGGGAAGTCTTACGAAGCGGAAGGGCGTTTGCGAGCGTAGTGTCCATAACGCTTTCAGTGTATCCGGCAATGCGCATCGCGCCGTACCTTCGCCAAAACGGGGAAGAATGCCATGGAAGAAGGAACGGTAGGTCAGGGCTTAGCCCTGACAGAAAAGAGCCGGTACGCTCGGGCTCTAGCCCCTGCGGTATTTGGAGTCAGCCGCGCCGCGCCCGTACGAAACTCGACACTGCAAAGTACGCAAACAACGCGAACAGAGCGACGTGCAGCACCAGTCGTCCGCGATCACCGGCCAGCCCACTGCCTCCGGCCCACGCGCCGCGCAGCTTCCATGCCCCTTGCACGATGAAGACAGCCACCACGGCGAAGAAGGTTCCGGTCACTTCCAGCCACAGGCCTCGCGAAAATTTCTTCACCGGCGCGAACATGCCCTTCGCCGCACCCTTGCCTCCGGCAATTGCGGCCTGCCGCACCTGCGCTTTGGCCTCGTTCACCGCACGATGAGCATCCGCAGCTTTCGCCACCACTTCCTGCACGCGCGGCCCGGCATTTTTCGTCCGGGGATCGGGAGACGCCGCAGCGTCGGCCGCGTCCATCAGCGACTTCGCTGCGGCACGCGCTCCACTGCCTATCGCCCGTCCAAATCGAACCTTGTCCATCGGCTCAAGTGTAAGCCAGTCGGCCTACTTGCCGGACGACGCCTTTGCCGCGCGCAGCTTCACTTCCTGCGCTACCTTCTCCGGTTTCTGCTTCTTCAGATCCAGCCCCTCGGGGTTGAACTCCGGCGCGGGCATCTGCATCTTCAACCCGTCCAGGGCGTCCACCAGCACCGTGGAGATCGCCATATCGCGATACCACTTGTGATCTGCGGGGATAACGAACCACGGCGCATGTTTTTTCGACGTCTGGCGCAGGAGGTCCTGATACGCCTCCTGGTAGTCGTCCCAGAAAAGACGCTCCGCAAAGTCCGATGGTGAAAGCTTCCAATGTTTGCTCGGCGTGTCAATTCTGGCCTGCAAGCGCTCCGTCTGTTCCTTCTGCGAGATGTGCAGGAAAAACTTCAAAACGACCGTGCCATTGTCTGCCAGCATCTTCTCCCAGTCGTTGATCGCGTTCATCCGCTCGTGGACCGTGCTTTTGTCGATCGCGCCGTGCACGCGCGGTGACAGAACATCCTCATAGTGCGAGCGATTGAAGATCTCGATCATGCCGCGCGGGGGCGTCTGCAGATGGCAGCGCCACAGGAAGTCATGCCGTAACTCCAGCGATGTCGGCACTTTAAAGGAAGCCACATTGCATCCCTGCGGATTGATGCCTGAAAAGATGTGGCGAATCGTGCCGTCTTTGCCCGCCGTATCCATGCCCTGCAGCACAATCAGCACCGACTTATGTTGCGTGGCGTAGAGCTTTTCCTGAAGGTCTTCAAGCTTGTCGCGGTTCTTTGCCGTCAACAACTTGGCCGCAGCCTCGTCTTTTACGCCGTGATGCGTTTTTGTCTGCACATCCGCAAGCTTCAGTTTGCTGCCAGGCTGCACGAGGAACGGAGATTTCAGTTTCATGAATCTTGAGATGCCAAATCCGAGAGCCACGATGCGATTGTGAAACGATTCAAGAGCGTATTTGAAGCCCGGATTTTTTCTCTTTCCGAGCCTCCAAACGAAAAGAGGCGAGCCACGCCTGACAGAACGTCAGTCGCATCTCGCCTCGTTAAATCTTTTCCGTGCCGTTGCGGTTAGGCTACGGGCTTGGTGGTCTCGTCTGCTTTGGGCGTCACGGTGTGCGCGCTTTCGGCGGGCTTCGCGGCGTTTACTTCATCGCTGACGCCTTTGACGCCTTCCTTGAAGCCGCGCAGGCCTTCGCCGAGTCCCTTGCCCAGTTCCGGCAGTTTCTTGCCGCCAAACAGCACGATGGCCACGATGGCCAGAACGATCAGATGTGTGGGCGTGAAAAGTTCACCCATGGTGAAGCCTCCTGCGGCCGGAACTCCGACCATCAACGTCTAATATTGTCGCACGTTCCCCTCGTATGATGCGCCCAACGCCCCAATCGGCGTTATATCCTGAAAGCAGAAGAGGCGGGCCGTTCCTCCAGGGCGAGCGCGCATTAGAGGACGATGGGTTTTTCACGTTTTGCGTTTCGATTTGCAGCCGGTGTACTCGCCGCTGCTGCCAGCTTCTCTGCCGCTACCGCTCACGCGCAGGTAGCCGCTCCCGGCACTGCTCCCATGCGGGCCAAGACCGTAGCTCCGCTCACGGCCTATACCGGTCCGCGCTACGACAATCGCTGGGAAGCCTACGGCGGTCTGCTGTACATGAACGGCCAGGCTGGTCAGAACCTTCCGCGTAAGTATTCGATGGGCGGCATGGAACTGATGGGCACCTACTGGCTTGGTTCCGCTCCGGTGAAGAAGTGGGGCGTCATTGCTGACTACCGCTTCGGCGCAGGCACCACGCAGACTGGTCTTGCCGGTGCGACGTATGGCTTGAACCGCGTTCTCGTCATGCAGCACATCGTCTCTGGCGGCGTGCAGTGGCGTGGACCGCGTAACCGTTATGCGGCGATTGATTTGCACGCACTCGCAGGCGCCGCGCACGGCATCTACGACTACGCGCCGACGCACTTCCCGGGCTACCCGACTACTCTGCCTCTGGCAACCTGCCCGGCGCAGATTTCGTCTACGAAGACCGCCAGCCTCGGCATGTACTGCAACAGCACCACGCCGTGGGGCGCTGCAGGCGGTTCTATCGACTTCAACCAAAGTGGCAAGGTCGCTATCCGCGTTCAGCCCGACATCACTTTTGAGCACTACGGCACCGAAACCCGCGAGTTCTTCTCGGTTTCGGTCGGTGCGATTTACCGCTTTGGCGGGAAGTCGGACGCGAAGAAGAAGTAAAGGCGAGGGGGCGGGTACAGGGTTCAGTAGACCTGTACCCTACTACCGCGAAATGATTACGGCCACCTCACACGAGGTGGCCGTTCGTTATTCGCTACACCCTAAGCCATGCACGCCTAGAAGTTCTGCGAGAGGAACTCAGGGCTTACGGGGTTTTCATAGACCGAGTAATCGCGCGTGACTACGGTGAGGCCGGATTCGGTGACGAAGTAGTTCTTGCGGTCTTCTACCGGGTCGTAGCCGATCACCGTGCCGTCCGGGATGTGAACGTCGCGGTCGATGATTGCGTGGCGAATACGGCAGTGACGACCGATGTTCACATGCGAGAAGATGACCGAGCTGTCTACGTCGGCGTAGCTGTTCACGCGGACATCATGGTTCAGCACCGAGTTCCGCACGACTGCGCCCGAAACAATCGAACCTGCACTCACAATCGAGTTGATCGCCATGCCCGTACGTCCCGGTTCACCGAAGACGAACTTCGCCGGAGGATACTGGTACGCGCGTGAGCGCATCGGCCATGCCTTGTCGTAGAGGTTGAAGACGGGAGCTACGGCTGCGACGTCCATATTCGCTTCGTAGTACGCATCGAGCGTACCCACGTCGCGCCAGTAGAGCGCGTGCTGCTTGTTCTCGTCCACGAAGTTGTACGCCTGCAGCTTGTAGCGGCCCAGCAGGTTTGGCAGAATGTTGTGGCCGAAGTCGTGCTTCGAGTTCGGGTCTTCCGCGTCCTTCATCAACTCGGGCAGCAGCACGTCCGTATTGAAGAGGTAGATGCCCATCGACACGTCCACCATGTCAGGGTTGAAGGGCGAGCGGATCTTGGTCTCCTTCGGCTTTTCGACAAAGCCGCGGACCTCGCCATTCTTCGCTACGTCCACTACGCCGAAGGCGGAAACCTCGTCCGGCGTTACGGGCAGCGTGGCGATCGTCACGTCTGCGCCGGTCTGGATGTGCTGCTCCAGCATGAGAGCGTAGTTCATCTTGTAGATGTGGTCGCCGGAGAGAATCAGAACGTACTTCGGCTCTTCGGAACCGATCGAGTAGATGTTCTGAAAGACAGCGTCGGCCGTGCCCTGGTACCAGCTCTTGGAGACGCGCTGCATCGGCGGAATGATCTCGATGAACTCGCCCAACTCACCGGCAACGACCGTTCCCCAGCCTTCGCGGATGTGCCGGTTCAGGCTCAGCGCCTTGTATTGCGTCAGGATGTATACATGGCGCAGATCGCTGTTGATGCAGTTCGAAAGCGTAATGTCGATGATGCGATATTGACCGGCAAACGGGACGGCGGGCTTGGCGCGATCGCGTGTCAGTGGGAAAAGTCTTTCGCCGGCTCCGCCAGCAAGCAGCACGCCAAGTGTATCTCTCATAGTTGCCACAACCTGCACTTCCAGAATTTCAAAACCTGTTTGATAGGACGCAGAATACTCCAGTGACGGTGCCTCTGTTTGTGAGGCTTGTCACAAAAACTTTCGGGCCTATTGCTTCATCAGTAATCAATGCTTGCGTGAATGAATGCATCACGTTTCGTGACGCCATCAAGACACGCATCTGCGCTTCAGTACAGCACGAAAAATCAAAGAGGCCCTCGAAAGGGCCTCTTTGGAAAACTTGTCAGCTACGCCTGCGGTGAGTCGTCATCCGGCTCTGCGTTGTCCGTGTCGCTCTTGCCTGTGTTCTCTTCGGTCGTAATCCGAAGACTTTTCAGGAACGTGATGTCGTTACGCGTGAACGGACCATCTTCGGCAGGCACATTGCCTTCTTCGCCATCGACTTCCGAGGCGTCCTCTTCTTCCACTTCGTTCAGACCGATCGTGGCTTCCAGCATCAGGAGGACATCGAATCCCTGCTCCCGAATTTCCTTCACCACGCCTGCGATGTCTTCGCTCTCTGCCACCGATTCGTGGATCGCTTCGCCAAGCTTCTGGATGAGATCTTTGACCTGTTGATTCACTCGCACCTCCGTCTCCGAGACCTTGCGCTTTATGGGCCGCTTGTCGGGTCTTCTCTCCCAGCGGTTACAAAGCAACAGCGAACAGCGGAGAGAACGGCAACTGCGGTGACTCTGCTTCATAGACTACGCCCGGCCACCTTTCGGCTCAAGCCCCTAACGGTCTTTCGTGCCTGTGCAAAAGGCGGAGGAAATTCGGTGCGGATCGCCGTGGAATCCTGCCGGGCTTGCGCTGGGCGAGCCCATGTGTGGCTAAACGCTTGTATGGTGGTCGGCCCATGCGGCCTCCAACTGATGCGCCATTTCAATCACCGGGCGCTTGCGGTTGGTCAGCAAAAGTACACCGGCTGCTGCGGCAAACACTCCTACAATGCTCCAAACTGTCTTCACGGGTGGATCTCCTTTGAGCGTCTGGGACGAGTCCTCACGTCCTTGAAGTTGATTGGATGCAAGGGGCTCCTGACAGGTGGTCGGGGCTGCGTACGCTCACGCGGAGGCGTTAAAGGCTGACTAGTACGACCGCTGCCAGCGCGACCAGCATGCCCAGCCACTGCTTGCGCGCGGGACGCTCTTTGAGCACCGCCGCTGCGAGCAGAATCGTCCCGGCAGGGTAGAGCGATCCCAGCACCGCGGTGACGTCCAGCCTGCCCAGGCGAGTGGCTTCGACGAAGCAAAGATTGCCGGTGGTGTCGAGTACAGCGACGCCTGCGACCCATCCCCACGCGGCCCCGGAGAGCTTGGGAAGCACAGCCTGTCCCGGCTGCTTTGCGCGTACGAGCAGCCAGAGTATGCCGCAGGTGAGGATGCTGGCGGCGCGGGCCAGTGCCATCGACTCCCAGACTCCGAGCGGGTTCGATAGTCGAAGCGCGGTGAAGTAGAGCCCGAAGCCCAGGCCTCCCACGACGGCGAGCGGCATGGTTCCGGGTGCGTCATGGTGATTGCCGGTGGCGATGGTCCAGATGGCGATGGCTGCCAGAGCGAAGCCCGCGAGTCGGAGAACGCCCGGCGCGCCGTCGAGCACGGCGGAGACGGCGGCAGGGATTGCGGCGGCAAGAAGGCCGCTCACGGCGGCGGAAGGACCCATCTCTCCACGCGCCAGCGCCATGTAAAACGCCGTGACCGAGACGCCTGCGAGAACGCCCGCAGCGATCGCCCAGAGAGCGGCGGCTCCCGTTGGCCGGGGGGCGCCGGTGAGCCAGCTGACGAGTACGAGAAGCACGAGGCTGCTGAGGTTTGCCAGCATAATGACGCGCAGCGCCGCGGCGACGGAGCCGCCCGAGCCTTTGGTGCCCATGCCGCCGGAGAAATCGCCTCCGCCCCAAGCAACAGCGGCCGCCAGGGCGACCGCTGCGCATTGCATTGTTTGTGTTTCTGCGATCAACGCTTTGGTGCTGGAGCGGTGCTCTGGATAGCGCGGGCCTGTTCGTCCGCCGAAGGGTAGTAGCCGTCCTTGGCGATGACGGTCAGGTTCGGGCGCATGACGCGAACTTCCACCTTGCGGAAGCGGCCGTCGAGCACAGGCTCATGCGAGTAGTAGCCCACGGTGTACTGTGTGCGAACCTGCTCGGTGATCTTGGCGAAGCTTTGTTGAATGCCGCGTGGGCGGAACTCGGGGTCGACCTGACCGCCGGTCGCTGCAGCGTAGCGGGGAAGCACGTCGTCCCGCATGGTCAGGGGCAGATGCACGCGGTCGAGGAAGCCCATGCCCGGAAGGGAGGCGTCGCCCACCAGCGTGCCGTAGACGGCAACCTTGTTGGTCTGCAGGTACTTGATGACGTCCTTTTCCTTGGCCTGCGAACCGTACTCCTTACCGTCGGAGATCACGAAGACGATGCGGCGGCGACCACGGCCTGCTGTGGCGGTCTGCTTGGCTGCGGTCAGGATGGCGTCGTTCAGGGTGTGGAACTCGCGCTCGGGCTTGTCAAAGCCGTGGCGCATGGCCGAGCTGTCGGTGTTGGGGTCAACGCCGTGATTGTTCTTCACGGTGGTCTGCGCCATGGGGCCGCCGAGCGGCATGATGGGGTCGCGGCCCTTGGCCTTGGCCTGCTCCAGCATCTGGCCCAGACGAGCGCTCTGTGCGGCGGTGAACTTGCCGTTGCCGAGCAGCTTCACGTTGTTGTTGTAGGTGAAGACGGCGACTTCATCGTAGGGGGTGAAGGATTCCTGCAATGCGCGGAGAGAGTCGTTGATCTTCTCCATCGTCTGCTGCGGAACGCTCTGGTCGACGACGACGGCGACCGAAAGCGGGAACGGGTCGGTCGTGAAGACCTTCATCTGCTGGCGGAGGCCGTTCTCATAGACACGAACGTCGCGCCAGGTGAGGCCCGGGACCAACTGGCCGTGCGAGTCCTTGACTGTGAACGGGATTTCGACGAAGTTGACCTGAATGCGCAGGGGCTTGAACGCTTCTTCGCCCTGTCCGGCTGCAGGAAGTTCGGGTTTGGGACCGTCGTCCTGGGTCTGTGCGGTGGGGGTGGGGGCTGCGGGCACCGGCTGCTGCATGTCCGCGGTTACGGGCTCGCCGTCTGCGGGCATCGCGTCGGCGAGGGGTTTTGCAGGCTGTACCGGTGCTGGTGGAGCGTCCGGCAGCGCAGAGGCGGTCGGCACGATCGTGTTGAGCTTCGGAAGCGTCTGGGGCTTCGGCCCATCCGGCAACGGCTGCTGTTGCGTGCTTGCCGCCGGAACTGTGGTGGAGGTCTGCTGTCCGTCCTGCATACCCTGGCTGAACGCCGCGCTCGCCACCATACCCGCCGCGATCATCGCCGCGCTTACACCCAATGTTTTGCTGCCCAACCGCATTCGTTCCTCTTCCCTGGCCTTGGCAGAACTTCGCCACAACTAGCCCATTTGAGACTATCAGCCGCGCATCTCCTGCACCAGCATAGTTTGCCGCTGGCAGATGCCTCACACTCTGTCAGACGCATCTGCCCCACCGACCGTTGCGCTGGGCGTCGCCTAAACATGCTCTGACGTCGTCTAATACGGTATGCGCCTCCGCAGCCTCTTTCTTGCCTCCGTCCTGCTTCCCGCCGCCGCGCTGGCCGCGCACGCCCAGGAATCGACCTCGCCGGACGCCCCGCCGCCGCCTTCGAACGTGAAGGCTCCTGACGTGGTCGAACTGCCCGAAGGTCAGACGCTGCAGGTGAACGTCAACCTGGTGAACGTGTACTTCTCCGCCCGGGACAAGAACGGCTTCGTCTCCGGGTTGACGATGAACGACTGCCAGATCGCGGAAGACAACGCTCCGCAAACGCTGAAACGGCTGACGCAGGAGAAGAACCTGCCGCTGACCATCGGGATTCTGCTCGACACTTCCGGCTCGCAGGAGCACGTTCTGCCGCTGGAGCAGGACTCGGGAGCGCGCTTTCTGCGCGAGGTGCTGCAGAAGAAGGACGAGGCGTTCCTGATCTCCTTCGACGTGAACGTAGACCTGCTGGCGGACTTCACCAACAGCCCGAATGAGTTGAAGCGCGCCATCGACAAGGCGAGCATCAACTCGGCGAGTTCGTCGGCGGGCATTCCGGGCATTGGCGGTGGGCCGTTCCCCACCGGAAACCCGCGCGGTACGCTGCTCTACGACGCGGTATATCTGGGTGCGCATGACAAGCTGCAGGCGCAGACCGGCCGCAAGGTCATGATCATTCTCACCGACGGGCAGGACCAGGGCTCGCAGGAGACGATCAAGACCGCGATTGAAGCCGCGCAGAAGTCGAACACGATCGTTTATCCGATCCTGATCGCTGACCGCGCCGGTTATGCTGCTGCGGGGATGATCTACACCGGCTCCGGCCAGATGGACCAGCTCGCCCGGGAAACAGGTGGACGCGTGATCAACGTGGGCAACAATGGCCGCAAACTGGAAGATGCTTTCGACCAGATCCAGGACGAACTCCGCACGCAGTACCTCGCCAGCTATACGCCGACAAACAAGAAGGCCGACGGCAAGTTCCGCAAGGTGGAGATGGATTGCGGCAAGGGCATCAAGGTGCAGGCCCGCAAAGGGTATTATGCGATCGCTGGGGATGGAGCTGAGGAGTAGGGAGCTTCAGTTGTCAGTTGTCAGTTGTCAGTGAGAAGTGAGAGGCCCGGATTTAGTCCGGGCCTCTTGCTGTATGCGATTCACTAACCACTAACCACTAACCACTAACCACTAACCACTAACGACTAACGACTAACGACTAACGACTCGCAACTCTCAACACCACTACTTCACATTCACCGGCTTCAGCTTCGCGTCCGGCAGCTTCACGCCGATGAGTTCGGCGAGCGTGGGAGCGATCTGGCGCATGTCGATGACGCCGACGTCCTTGCCCTTGGCGATGCCGTCGCCCTTGACCATGAACGTCGAGCGCAGAGCAGGACGGTCCGACAGGTAACCGTGCGTTCCCGTGTGCGGAGCAGGGGTGACGAGGGGGCCGAAGAAGTTTGCGCCCTCCGAGTAGGTGTCCTTGAAGTCGATGAGGAAGGATGCGGGCGGGAAGCCGCCACGCTTGGCGATCTCATCCTGCGTGAGCACGCGCTCGATACCGTTCGCGGGGTCTGCCTTCAGCTTTGCGAGCATCGCAGCAACCTGCGCCGTCACAGCCGGATCGTTGTTCTTCACGACGATGGTGGCGATGCCGCCCGAAGGCCACATGGCAGCGGTCCAGCTCTCGACCTTCGGATGCTTGCGCTGCTTCTTCGCAGGTGCGAGCTTTACGAAGCCGTTTTCTACCATGGCCACGTTCAGGTTGACGTGGTGCTCGACCGGCAGGAAGCCGTGGTCGCTGACGATGACGATGCGCGTGTGCGGATTCGCTTTGCGGGCTGCCTCTTCAATCTCGCGAACGTCGCCGTCGATCTTCTCCAGCTCGGCGTTGGCTTCGGCGCTGAACGGACCATGCTCATGCTCCTGATGGTCGAGCAGGACGAGGTGCACCATCATCAGTTGCGGATGCCACTTGCTAAGGATGCCGACGGCCTCGCGTGTGCGGAACTCGTCGGTGTTTTCCGGTGCAGGCAGGCCGAGCTGCGCGAGGATGTCGCTGGGGTTGTAGGGCGACTGGGGCGACAGGTCGGTGCGTTCAGACTGTGCGCCTTCTGCGATGTTGTAGTCGATCGGAGCGCCGATCGTTACCGGCCAGCTCACGCTGCCGGTCTTCAGGCCAGCGGCGTCGGCGGCGGTGTAGAGCGTGGGCACCTTGATGTCGTGGAAGTCCCAGTACCACTGCCCCGGATGCTCTTCCATGGGGTCGAAAGTGGTGTTGTTGAAGACGCCGTGCTGCGCGGGCCAGACGCCGGTGACGATGGTCGTGTGGCTGGGGTAGGTGACGGTGGGAACGACACCCTGCACGCCATCGGCGTAGGTACCCTGCTTGAGGAACGAGCGCAGCTCAGGAATTTTGAGGCCGTGGTCATCGGCCTTCGTTACATACTCCGGCTTCATGCCGTCAATCGAGATTAGAACCAGCGACTCCGGCTTCTGCGCGACACCCGAAAGCGTGGCGAGACCGAGACCGCACGTTACAAATGCGCGCAGAAATGTCTTCATACCGGTGATCCTCGCATAGCATTTTTGCATTTCCGTGAATGCTCGGGCTATTGGCGTTTTGCCGCGGTGTCACGTTCTGTTTATCGCGCAGACACGAATGCCTCGGGGGTGTCCCGAGGCATTTGCCTTGTTCTGTTGGTGGCTGCTTAGGCGTCCATCGCGCCTGAGTACACCGCCATGCCGGCAACGGCATCGACGCCCATCGCGTCCAGCGAGTCCACTTCGGCCTGCTCCTTGATGCCACCGGCGACGATCAACTGCTTCGCCGTGGTGGAGCGCAGGATGGCCGCTACGTCCATGGGGAAACCGCTCATCGTGCCTTCGGTGTCGACGTGGGTGTAGAGGAACGCTGCGCAGGAGTCTTCCAGCCAGGTGACGGCCTCTTCGGGCGTCAGCGAGACGGTTTCCTTCCATCCGCGAACGGCGACGTTGCCGCCCTTGGTGTCCACGGAGAAGCAGAGCACGTCTTCGCCAAGCTCCTTCTTCAGGCTCTCGGCAAACTCCAGCTTGATGAGCTTGTGGCGACGCTTCTCGCCTTCTTCGGCAGCACCGAAGAGCGAGGAGCCAAAGATCACGCGCTTTGCGCCAGCATCGAGCAGCTTCTTCGCGTCGTCTGCAGTCTTCAGGCCGCCGCCCACCTGCACGGGCAGGCGCTTGGCGATCATCTCGACGAGTTCGCGGTTGTCACCCTGCCGCATCGCGGCGTCTAGGTCGATCAACTGCACCATCGGGTACTTCGAGAAACGCTCGATCCAGTAATCAAAATCATCAAACGAGAGCTTGAGCTTTTCGCCCTGCACCAACTGGACGATCTTCCCGCCCATCAAATCAATCGAAGGAATCAGCATGGCTTTAGTATCTCAGGCGTCGCTTACTTTTCGTGTCTGGGCAAAATACAAAAGGAGCACATTCTCTGTGCTCCTCTGTGTTTCACCGTGGCCGCGGTGTTCGCTACTTTCGTGGCGAGCCTTAGCGTAGTGGCGTTTTCTTTTTGCCTGCGCTCAGCAAGGCAGCCTCATCGGCACACCGCTCTTGGCTACTTCAGCCTTCAACGCGCGTGAGTCCGTAATGCCGAAGTGGAAGATGCTCGCCGCCAGAGCGGCATCGGCCTTGCCGCGCGTGAACACATCGGCAAAGTGCGCTGCATTTCCCGCACCGCCAGAGGCGATTACGGGAATCTGCACCGCTTCGCTGACCGCTGCGGTGAGTTCGCAGTCGAAGCCGTTGCGCATGCCGTCGGTGTCCATGCTCGTCAGAAGAATCTCGCCAGCGCCACGTTGCTCGGCCTCCTGGGCCCACTCGACGACGCGCCGTCCGGTTGGTTTGCGTCCGCCGCTTACGAAGACTTCCGCTTCATGCGGATCTTTGCCTTCGCGCCGCGCATCGATTGCCACGATCACGGCCTGCGCACCAAAACTGCCGCCGATCTCGCCGATTAGCTCCGGCCGCACAATCGCGCTGGAGTTGATCGAGACCTTGTCCGCACCTGCGTTGAAGACCGCCGCAGCATCCTCTGCAGAGCGAATGCCTCCGCCCACGGTGAACGGCACGAATAGCTTCTCTGCCGTGCGCTTCACTGTGTCGAGCAGTGTTCCGCGGCCTTCATGCGTTGCGGTAATGTCGAGCAGCACGATCTCGTCGGCTCCGGCAGCGGCATGGCGGTGTGCTAACTCCGCCGGATCACCCGCGTCGATGATGTCCACAAACTGGATGCCTTTGACGACGCGTCCACCACGCACGTCCAGGCAAGCGATCACTCGTTTCGTCAGCAAAGTTCTTCTCCGCGTTTCTCTGTGCGCCTCAGCGTCCACCGTGTTCGCTTTTCGTGGCGAATCCTGGTGTCTTTAGCGTCGTGGCGTTCTCTTTTCGTGACGCCAAGTTTACTTACAACTCAAGAAAGTTCTTCAGTACTTTCAGCCCGGTCTCTGCGCTCTTCTCCGGATGAAACTGGACGCCCATTACGTTGTCGCGTTCGACTGCAGCCGTAAACTCGCCACCGTAAGAAGTCGTCGCCGCAGTATCAGCGCTCACCGGAGCGCGCCACGAGTGCGTGTAGTACACAAAGCTCCCCGACTCAACGCCCTTGAACAGCTTAGAGTCTGGGTGAATATTCTCCAGAGAGTTCCATCCCACGTGCGGGGACTTCAGCTCCGCGCCCTCGAAGGTGGCAGGGAAGTGCTCGCACTTCGCGCTGAAGTGGCATAAGCCTTCCGTGGCTTCGGCCTCGGTCGAGCCTTCGTAGAGCCACTGCAGTCCCACGCAAATGCCGAGAAACGGCGTGGCTTTGGCGATCGCCTCGCGCGTCGCTTCGGTCAGCTTCAGATCGTGCAGCAACTGCGTCGCCCGAAAGTGTCCTACGCCAGGCAGCACAATCTTGTCCGCGCGCAGCACGTCTTCCGGAGCCTGCGTGACGACGATGTCCTCTGCGCCGAGAAACTTCAGCGTCTTCACCACGCTGGTCAGATTGCCCGCTTTGTAATCAATGACTGCGATCATCTACCGTCGCCTCTTCTGCTTTGCCCAGTATCCAAACTCATCCACATAGAGTTCCCCGTCGAGATCGGCAACTCTCTGCTGTATGCGCGTCGAGGCATCCGAGACCGCCTTGTTGTACACCGCAGGCGCAATTTCTTCGAGAAAGAAATCCAGTAGCATGCCAGCAGGTAAATCACCGATCGGCTCCGGCATATGTTCTTCGAAGTAACGCTTCAGCGAAGCAATCGCTTCTGTCCGCTTCGCTTTATCCAGTTCAATCTCTGCCATCATCGCCTCACTAACTTCTAACCAGAGCTACAGCAAGCCCTTCGTGCTCGGCAGCAGATCCTTCATGCGCTCATCCTTTGAGCAGGCACCGCGCATCGCGCGTGCAAACGCCTTGAAGATTGCCTCGATCTTGTGATGGTTGTTGCGGCCGTACATCGTCTTCACATGCACGTTCGCTTTCGCGCCGCGGGCAAAGCCGTCGAAGAAGTCCGGCACAAGCTCTGTGACTAGATCGCCGACCACGGGAGCGGTGAGCTGGTCGTCGACCACACAAGCCACGCGGCCCGAAAGGTCTACAGCAGAAACTGCCAGGGTCTCATCCATCGTCATGACGAAGTAGCCCGCGCGCATGATGCCACGCTTGTCGCCCAGAGCTTCGGCAAACGCCTCGCCCAGCGCGATACCGACGTCTTCGACCGTGTGGTGTTGGTCGACATCGAGGTCGCCAATGCACTTCAACTCGAGGTCGAAGCCGCCATGCTTGGCGAAGCTTTCGAGCATGTGGTCGAAGAAGCGGATGCCCGTGGAGACCTTGTACGTGCCCAGGCCATCTACATTGAGACGCAGGTTGATGTCGGTCTCGAGTGTCTTGCGGTTGACTATTCCTACACGCTCTCCATCATTGGTCTGCGTGGTGCCGATCTCTTCGAGCATGTCGCTCATCGTTCTGTCTCCTTCAACTTAGTGAACAATACAATCGCGTAGATAAGTGTGCAGAGCATGACGGCTATCCAGAGTGCTACCAGTATGTGATGCCCGCGCAGCAGCACCGGGCCACCGCTCATGCAGGCCACTCCTGCGCAGAGCAGGACGACTTTGCGGCGCTGTGGCGTCAGTTGCTTACTCATACTCGCGCTCTTCGCCGCTTGCGCGGCCCTGCGAACTCACGCTCTCTGCCGTGGTCCACTGCATCTCATCGAAGACTGCGCGTAAAGCGTTCAAGCCCTTCGTGACCTGCTCGCTGATGCCGACGGTGATGCGCACGTAACCATCGCAGCCGGGATCGGCGGAGCGGTCGCGCAGCAGTACGCCGTGTTCGCGCATGCGCGTCACGACTTCCTTGTGGCGTGGGCCGATGTCCATCAGCACGAAGTTCGACGCGCTCGGCCAGGTATGCACACCCCACGACTGTAACGATTGCTGGATGCGCTCGCGGCCTGCGTGGATCTCCTTCACATACCAGTTGAGGTACTCCTCATCAGCCAGCGCCTCGGGCAGCACTTCGAGTGCGACGCCGTTGACGTTATATGGCGAGGCAACTTTCTTCAGGAAGTTGATCAGGCGAGCGTCGCCGACCATCATGCCGAGGCGAAGGTTCGCGAGGCCGTAGGCTTTCGAGAACGTGCGGCCGATGATGATGTTCTTGACGCGTGGCACGTCAGCCATGACGGTCTCGCCGAAGAAGTGGAAGTACGCTTCGTCGACGAAGATGACCGCTTGCGGTGCGGCGGCAGCGATGGCGAGGATGTGCTCGCGGCTGACGGTGGCACCGGTAGGGTTGTTCGGTGTGGCGAGCAGCACCATCTTGGTCTTCGGTGTGATCGCGGCCATCATGCGCTCGAACGGGAAGCTGAGGTCGTCGCCCGACTGCACGCGCACGATGTTCTGGGTCTGTATGCTGCAACTCACGTCGTACATGAAGAAGCTTGGTGTGTTGATCACCACTTCATCGTTGGCTTCAAGAAACGCGCAGGCCAGCAGGTGAATGCCTTCGTCCACGCCGTTGGTCAGCAGGACCTCGTCTGGCTGCAACCCGAAATGCTTCGCCGCTTCGGCTTCGCCATGCCCACGCTCGGGGTAGATGGTGAGGCCTTCTGCGGTGAGTTTCTGCAGGCGAGCGAAGACACGCGGGCTGGGCGCGACAGTGTTCTCGTTGAAGTCGAGGCGCAGCAGGTCGCGGCTCGCCAGCGGCGGATGATACTCCGGCATGGAGAGCACGTTGGGGCGCGGCTGTACTTCCGCAGCGCGGGGCAGGTGGCTCAGGCTATGCAGCAACTCGTGCGCATCGTGACCGCCTTCGGCACGAAGTTCATCGAGCAACGATTGCGGGATTCCGCCCGCCAGCTTCGACGCCACACTCATCGCATCTTCACCCGCACGCTCTCGGCGTGTCCCTTCAAGCCTTCTGCTTCAGCCAGCGCGATCGTGTGCGGGCCGACCTCGCGCAATCCGTCGCGCGTGTACTGCTGCACGGTGATCACCTTGACGAAGTCCATCACGCTCAACCCGCCGCGCAGACGCCCGTTGCGTCCGGTGGGCAGCACGTGGTTTGGACCGGAAATGTAATCACCCATCGATTGCGGGGTGAAGTGTCCGATAAACACCGAGCCTGCGTTCTTCACCCAGCGCAGATCGCTTCCAGCATCGACGGTGAGATGCTCGGGTGCGAGACGGTTGGTCAGAGACTGCGCTTCTTCCACTGTTCCGGTCACAAAGGCATAGCCTTGTGCGGCCAGCGAAATCTTCGCGAGCTCATTGTCTGCAGCCTGCTTGTCCGTTTCTGCAGCGACTGCTTCTGCGAGTTCAAGCTTGCTCGTAATCAAGATCGGCAACGCTTCGGGATCATGCTCTGCCTGCGCCACGAGATCGGCAGCGATGCCGGCAGCATCGCCCACTTCGCTCGTTACAACGATCTCGGTGGGGCCTGCAGGCATGTCGATGCCCGTGTCTTCACGAGACACAGCCTGCTTGGCCGCTGTCACGTACAGATTGCCAGGCCCAACGATCTTGTCCACGGCCGCAATAGTTGCCGTGCCATAGGCCATCGCCGCAATCGCCTGCGCTCCGCCCACACGATAGAACTCGGTCACGCCTGCAAGATAGCCAGCCGCAAGCGTCTCCTTCGCAGGCTTGGGCGAGCACACCACGATGCGCTCCACGCCAGCCACCTGCGCCGGAGTGGTCGTCATCAGCAGCGTCGAGGGCAGGGGATAGCGTCCACCCGGAACGTAACAACCCACCGCGCCCAGCGGACGAATGACCTGTCCGACTTCCATGCCGTCGCTCGGCTTGAAGCTCCATGCGCGCGGCAACTGCCGCTCGGCAAAGGCGCGAATGTTGGCCTGAGCCAGCTTCATCGCCGCCTTCAGCTCTTCGCTGGTCTCGTCCCACGCCGCCTGCATCTCTTCGCGAGTCACCAGCAACGGCTGCTCGTCGGTCAAGCCATCAAACTTCGCCGCATACTCGCGCGTCGCTTCATCGCCGCGTGTGCGTACCGCTTCCAGGATTTCGCGCACAACGCCATCGACCTTCGCCGTGTTCGTTGCGCCGCGCATCTCCAACTCGCGAATCACCGCTTCAGTCGCCGCTGCACTTTCGCCGGTCGTCTTCAGAATCTTCATTGCTTTCTCTCGCTTCGTTTAGAACCGGCGCTTGCCCTTGTTTGCACCCGGGGGCATATAGCCCGTCGGCATCTGCATTCCCTGGCGGCCTGGCGAACGCATCTGCGCGTCCATCGCACGGCGCTCAATGCGTGAGCCTGTCACGACAGCACGCTTTGCGGACTCCTGACTGGCCGGATAAATTTTCTTCGGGTTCTTCGGATCGATCACCACAGGGATGCGCGAGCCTGCACTCATCCGCGAGCGTGCATCCACACGCGTTCGCAGCGAGACTTCTCGCGGCGCAGGATCACCCGGCGCCTGCAGGCGCAGCGTCACCTTGTTCAGGTCGCCCTGGGCCTTGCCAAACATCTTTACCGGCTCGATCGATACCAGCGTGGCGTAGACCACGACACCCGTCGCATCCACTTGCTTCTGACGACCGCGCTCCCACAGAAAGCGCAGGATGGTAATCAGCGCCCCCACGACAACAACCGCCAGAATGACGTACCCAACAATCGCAAACGTCAGCTTCATTGATTCACCTTCAAAAACGAGATACAAACTTCGAAACACAGGATGCGAATGTGGTTCGAGAGGCGCTCTTTCGAATCATGCCTCTCGAGCCTCGCCTCTTCTTTACAGAACAACCTTGCTCAGCGGGAACTCAACAATTCCCGTGCCGCCCGCTTCCTTCAGCTTCGGCACAATGTCGCGCACCGTGCTCTGCTCCAGAATCGTGTTTACGGCCACCCAATTCTTGTCGCGCAGTTCGGAGACGGTCGGCGAGTTCAACGCCGGCAGCACGTCGAGCACGGCATCGAGGTTCGCCTTCTCGACGTTCAGCATCAGGCCTACCTGGTCCTGAGCGGCCATCGCGCCGTTCAACATCAGGCTCAGCGTCTCAATCTTCTTGCGCTTCCAATCGTCCTGCCATGCGGTCTTGTTCGCGATGAGCTGCGTCTCGGACTCCATCAGCACTTCGATAATGCGCAGGCGGTTCGCACGCAGCGAGCTTCCTGTTTCGGTCACTTCGACGATTGCATCTGCGAGCATCGGGGGCTTTACTTCGGTCGCGCCCCAGCTGAACTCCACCGTCACGGGAATATTGCGCTCGGCGAAGTAGCGCTTCGAGAACTCCACGAGCTCCGTAGCAATCGTCTTGCCTGCCAGGTCTTCCGGCTTCTGGTAGGGAGAATCTTCCGGCACCGCCAGCACCCACTTCACCTTGGTGCGGCTCGCCTTGGAGTACGTCAACGACGTGACTCGCTCAACGTCTGCAAGGTTCTCGAGAACCCAGTCGTTGCCCGTCAGGCCAGCGTCCAGTGCGCCATGCTCCACGTAGCGAGCCATCTCCTGCGCGCGTACCAGCATGCACTCGATCTCGGTATCGTCGATCGTCGGGAAGTACGAGCGTCCGCTCGCATAAATGTTCCAGCCTGCGCGTGCGAACAGCGCCAGCGTCGCTTCCTGCAGACTGCCCTTCGGAATTCCCAGCTTCAGCTTCTTCGTTGCCATCTCTCGTCCTTTATCTCTACTCGTTACGTTCCAATGTCTACGCTCTAACGAGCGATCGGCTTCGTGAAGCAGCTCACGGTACCTTCGTGGCATACCAGCCCATCGCCTTCCACGTCCACGCGGAAGAGCAGGGCATCGTTGTCGCAGTCGGTCGCTGCGGAGACGATCTTCAGCCGGTTGCCGCTGGTCTCGCCCTTCATCCACAGCTTCGAACGGGTACGCGACCAGAACGTTACAAACCCGGTCTCCAGCGTCTTCTTCCAGCTCTCTTCGTTCAGAAAGCCCAGCATCAGCACTTCGCCGGTCTTGGCATCCTGTACGATCCCTGCCACCATGCCGCCATCTTTTTCAAAGTTGATTGTCGGTACTGCCGTCGTCATCATTTGTCCTTTTGCCGCCACCGTTTTTGAACCCATCCCGCCGCGCAGCAAAAAGCCCGCTCGCTTAGGATTCGCGGAGGCGGGCTGCTCGGTGTGTGTTGCTAAACCTGTCGGGAGCTCTGCATTTACTTTGCCGTGCCGGACAGGACCGATCGCCCACTCATATGGTGGTGATGGAGATGACCGTGATGGCGCTGCACAAAGCTCATATATCTACCTTCTACGCTACGTTCTAAGGCCGGATTATGTCAACGTCTGTCGGCCGGGAGCGATCCGCCGCTCCCGGCCGCTTTCGCGAACTTAGACCGTAACGCCGCCCATGACCGGATCCGTAAAGCTCGAGCGCCCGGTTTCCACGCGGCCTGCAAAGCGCGTGCTGACCGTCTCGCCCTTTACGCTGACGGTGTAGTCATACCAGCCGTGATGTCTGGAGGCGTTCAGAGGGACCGCCAGCTTCGCGCCCGGCTCCAGCTTCAGCTCATGCCGCTGCTTGCTGTAAGCGTTCTCTGCCACCACGACGTTCACCGCCCTGGTGGAGTCGTTGCGCAACTGCGCCAGTACGTTGCCGGTAATCGTGCCGCTTGTGCGTTCGTATACGCAGTGCGCTACCACGGGGGAGAGCGTTCCCTGCGCCTGGAACGAGCGGAAGAATCCGTTTGGCGCGTGGACTTCGATGTCCACCTTGCCGTCGCGGAACATCTCGACGGGGATACCTTCCTGCATGGTGTCTCCCGGCTTCACGACAAACGTTGCCACCGCCATGTTCTGGTTGTTCGCGCCGCGCTCGATCACACCGGCCGCGCGCTTGGTGTTGCGGATGTACACGTTGAACGGAGCGCCGTTGCTGCGCTCACCATGCACGCCTCCGCCAGCGCGGAAGGCCAGCCGGAAGATCTTGCCGTCCGGCGAAAGGCCGCCCTCGCAGTAAAGCTCATACGGCAGAGCGTTCGAAGGACGAATGCCCGGCTCCTGCCGCGAAGCGTTCGGATACGTCGCGCGGTTCGCATTGTAGGCAGACATCTGCTGCGGCGTCAGCTTCAGATAATTCGACGGCACTTCCTTGTAACGCGCCTTCTGAATGCTTTCGACATACTCGTTGCGGTCCAGGAACGGCAGCTTGGCTTCGGTGTTGTCCGCGGGGCGGAAGCACGAGGTCAGATCGCCGCAGATCGCTCGGCGGAACTGGCTCATGTTCTCCTCATGCACCTTTTTGCCGAACTTCTTCTCCACGAACGCCTCAATCAACTGCAGTGAAGACGTGTGATCGCAAAGCTCCGAGTTGACCCAGCCACCGCGACTCCACGGAGACGCCACGACCATCGGCACGCGAAAACCCAGGCCGATCGGCCCGCTGCGCGCGTTGTGCTTCGGTACGCCCTGCGCTAGCTCATCCGGCGAGTAGGAGTACTCCAGCGCTACGTCGATCCCTTCGGACGCGCGTCCGGTCGCCTTGTTCTGCGGGTCCGGCGCCACGTAGGACGGGCCATGGTCAAAGTAGCCGTCATTCTCGTCGTACGTCAGGATGAAGATCGTCTTCTTCCAGACCTCAGCGTTGCTGGTCAGAATATCCATCGCCTCTGAGACGAACCACGCGCCGTACCAGGGGTGCGCCGGGTGGTCGGAGAACTTGCCCGGCGGCACCAGCCAGGAAACCGTTGGCAGCGTGCCTTCCTTCACATCCTCGCGGAACTGATAGAGCACGTCACCCTTGGGTACATTCATGCTGCGATTGTGTCCGTCGTCTTCAAACGCAATCGGCTCCAGCGAGTGGTAGTTCTCGTCGCCCACGTTTGTTACAAATGCGCGCATGTGCAGTTCCTGCTGCGCTTCGGGCAACTGCGTCAGCGATCCGCCGTGCTCCAACTGGTCCTGCAGAGCCTTCAATGCATCGTGCTTCTGACTTAGCGCGGCTTCGTGATCGCTCTTCATCGTTGCGTCCACGGTCTCGCCTTGAAGCTGCGCAATGTCTGCCTTCAACGCGTCGATCTGTGACTGCAGCTTCTTCGTGCTGGCGTTGGTCAGATTCACGTTGTAGCAACCAAAGTGCTCCAGCACATTGCCCACGTTGCAAAGCCACTCATGCTCTTCATGCGGCAGCGCGGCGACGTTTACTTCGTTCTGGTACACGTTCCAGGTCACGCCTGCTTCGCTCAGCCGCTCAGGAAAGGTCTTCCACTTCAGCTTGCTGTGGTACTGGTCGTTTCGCATGAAGACGGCCGAGTTTGCCTTCTGTTCATCGCGAATCGTCCCGGTCCACAGCATCGAGCGGTTCGGTGTCGTGCTCGACATTACGGAACAGTAATGTTGATCGCAGACCGTAAACGCATCGGCCATCGCAAAGTAGAACGGAATGTCCTCGCGTGTGTAGTGGCCCATTGTGATCGGCACATCGTGATAGTCCACGTTGCTCGAACGCTTCGCATCGATCCACGCATTGTGGTGCCCGTGGTTCCAGGCGTCGACCTGGGAGTTGCGCGAGTGGGGAATCGACCCCATCCACGTAATCTTGGTGTCGCGAATATCCAGACGCCACGGGATATAGGTGTCGCCGTTCGCGTTCGTCTGCATAAAGATGGAGTTGTCGTTCGCCTGCCGGATCGCACGCGGGTCGTTGAAGCCGCGCACTCCCTGGAGTGTTCCGAACGCATGGTCGAACGAGCGGTTCTCCTGCATCAACACCACGATATGTTCGGCATCGGCCCACGTTGTTCCGGGGTCTGGCGCAATCGCGAACGCCTTGCGCACTGAGAGCGGAATGCCGCCTGCAAAGCCTGTGGCTCCTGCGATCATTGCTGCCGATTTAAGAAAATTACGCCGTGATTGCATCTTTCGTTCCGCCCTGTTCCCGCATTCGTTGCGAAGTGTCGATGCCCCCAACGGTAGCGCGTGATTATTACAGTCAAGCTACACCGCACCGTGTATCACCCGTGTCGTGTTCGCATATCACCCGTGTTTTCCCCACAAAATCGCACTCTGTCATAGATTATTCGCATTCCATTTACTGTCCTGTTGCGATTACGGAGACGCCTCTCCCATAAGCTTCAGGCATCGCAATCTGAATCGCGGGACGAGAATCGCACCAGGCCTTCAGCCTGCTGACACTATCGACCGTCTGCGAAAAATTACACGCGCCTGGTTTTGCTGAGTAACAAAAGGCCACCTGCTGCTTCCGCAGCGGGCACGCCCTTGCTCGGCCTTGGCCCGGCGAATCTACGCGCTGCGCAAACCCGCGCAGAGGAGTCTGTACGTGAAGCGTTTCAAGCTCAGCCCTGTCGACCTCGTGCACCGATTTATCGGTCTCGCACTCTTCGCTCTCATTGCGCTTCTCCCGCTCGTGGCGCACGCCTCTGCCGGCAACAACAACCTCAAGATCGTCGCTTACTATGGCGCGGGCAACCTCTCCAAGTCGGAGTACGGCCGCGATACGATCCTCCTCTTCAATCCAACGCAGGCCCCCATCGCGATGAACGGCTGGAGCATCCAGACCGGCAGCACCAGCGGCGCGTTCACCTCCGCGATCTATCAGCTACCCAATGTCACAATTCCTGCGGGCGGTTATTACGCTATTGCTGCCAGCGGCGCCAGCTATACCTCGGGCTCGGCCTGCACGGGCGTGAACTGCAATACGAACTACGCCTACGACTACGAACTCAAGACGATCGAAGGCACCGCCACCGCGACAGACAATATCCTCGCCAGCACGGCGACGACCATCGCACTGGCGAATACAACTTCGCCGCTCGGTAGCTGCCCCACCACCTCCACGGGACTCGTCGACATGCTCGGCGTCGGTGCGGTCGATGGCAGCGCGGTTGTTACCTGCTGGGCAGGTGGCGGTTCCGCTCCTTACACACCTTCTTCGCTTAACGGTGCGACCACCAGCATTCACAGCGTGGTCTACGCTTACGGCACGGTCCGCAAAAACCGTTGCATCGATACGTTCAACAATGCAGCGGACTACCAGCTCGGCTACATCGACTTCGAGAACTCCGCGTCGACACCGAAGCCTTGCCCCACAGGCAATCAGCTTACGGTTTCTGCAGCGCAGGCTGTCCCAAGCAAACTTACGCTGAACACTGCCTCCTTGATCACGGCAAACGTAACGCCTGCTACCTCGCCCGCAAGCACAGGGCTGACGGTCACCGCCGACCTCACGAACCTCGGCCTCTCGGCCACCACGCAGCTCTACGACGACGGCACACACGGCGACATCACCGCCAACGACGGCGTCTACTCTGCCACGATCACGCCGACCAAAGGCACTGGTGAAGTCCTCGGCCTCATCGTCACCGCGACCGACACCCAGGGTGACACCGCTACCAGCAGCATCCCGGCTTCCGTTGGTGGCAACGTCCCCGGCCCTGGCAACAATAACCTGCGCATCGTGGCCTGGTACGGTGCGGGCAACCTCTCCGGCTCGCAGTACGCTCGCGATACGGTCATCCTCTTCAACCCCACGCAGGCGGCTATCGCGATGAATAGCTGGTCGCTGCAGACGGGCAGCACCACTGGTTCTTTCACCACCGTCTACCAGTTACCCAACACAACGATCCCTGCGGGCGGATACTACGCCATTGCAGGTAGTGGTACGGGCTATATCTCCAGCAGCGGTTGCAGCTCCACGGACTGCCAGGCAGCCTATGCCTACGACTATCAGCTCAAGACGCAGGAGGGCACCGCGACCACCACCGACAACGATCTTTCGAGCACCGCTGTCAGCGTTGCCCTGGTCGATCAGCAGACCGCTCTCGGCTCCGGCTGCCCCTGGGGCTCGCCACACATGATCGACATGGTCGGTATCGGCGCGTATGACGGCAGCGCCGTCACCACCTGCTACGCCGGGACAAACTTCGCTCCGTACACCCCGGCCACGCTCAACGGCGCAGCCACCAGCATCAACGGCGTCAAGTACGCGTACGCCACTGTCCGTAACAGCCGTTGCCTCAATACCTATGACAACGGCGCGGACTTCTCGCTCAACTACATTGACTTCAAGAACTCCACCTCCACCCCGGAGCCTTGCTCAGGTGGCACACAGTTCGGCCTGGCCGCTTCGGCTACACCGAACTCTCTCGGCGTCACGGAGTCTTTCACCATCAGTGCCGCCGTCACACCAGCCACAAGTCCTCAAAGCACTGGTGTTGCCGTAACCGCAGACCTTACCAACATCGGCCTCGCTGCTGGTACGCCGCTCTATGACGATGGCACGCACGGCGACGCTGTTGCAGGCGACAACGTTTACTCGCTTACCACGGCAGTCTCCAGCGCCTCCGTCGGAACCACCGAAGGGCTCAGCGTTACGGCGGCCGACTCGCAGGGCAACAAGGCCAGCCGTACCTTCCCGCTCACCATCGAAGCCGGCACCATCAGCATGACGTCGAACACCTACACCGCCACGGTCAACTCCGGCGACGTCGCCAAATTCCTTCTCACGGTGGTTGGTGCACACGGCTACGGTGGAACACTCGGCATCACCTGCGTGGGTTCGCCGAACGCAAACAATAACGGCATCCCGGTCAGCACGCAGTGCGTTCCTACGCCGGGTGAGCTTGTGCTCACCAACAATGGCACGGGGACCATCTCGCTCGCCATCGCCACCGGCCTCACCGTGCAGGCACAGAACGAATCGCATCGCCGCGATCGCAATACGTTGCTTGCAGTCTCCTTCGGCACGCTGCTGCTCGTGGGCTTTGCCCGTCGCCGCCGTCGTCTCCCGGCACTGATGCTCATCGCCATCGCTGGCATTAGCACGCTTGGTCTCAGCGGTTGCGGTAAGAACGCAGGCCTCGGCAACGTAAACGCCGCGAAGGGGACGTACACCTTCACGCTCACGGCCACGGACTCCGCTGTCAGCACCATTACCAGCGCTGTCACGCTCACCGTCAACGTCCAGTAGCAATGCCCGCTGCGCTCTCTCACGAGCCTTTGAACAGCATGGAGTTTTTTCCGATGAAGCCGAATCACTCTCGTCCCTGGCTGCCCTGTGTTGCTGCCTTTGCTTCTGCTCTCAGCCTGCTTGCCCTTACTGGTTGCGGCGTCAGTGGCTCACTGGCTGACAACAGCGTCACCCCCATCACGTTGCAGGGCCAGGTCTTTGCTGGCCGCAACTACATGGCTGGTGCAACCGTAAAGATCTACGCGACGCAACCTACCGGTGTCGCCACCAATGGCACCTACGTTGGCAAGGCGAAGCTTCTGCAGACCATCACCGCAAACACAACGGGAACCTGGTCCACGCAGGGCGTTTCCTGTAGCAGCCCTGACCAGCTTTACGTCACGGCAGAAGCGGGTACGCCGTATCCTTCGAACAATACTGGCACCACGCTCGCAAACAATCCCAACTCGCTCATGATGACGGCGATTGGTGATTGCAGCATCCTCGGCGCAGCGTCGGGCACACGCAACGTCACCTCTATCGTCACGAATGAGGCCAGTACTGTCGCTGCTGTCTGGGCGTTGCGCCCCTTTATCTCGCTCGACGGCACCACCGTCAACATCACGAGTTCGGCCATGAACTACGCGGGTACAAACGGCGTCGGCACCACGGCGAACTTCGCTGGTCTCACCCACGCGTTCCTCAACGCCAACAACCTCAACCCCTACAAGCTTGGCGCGTTCAACCAGTACACCAACCAGCAGGACAGCTCTACCACCGGCGGCCTCGTCCCCGTGCAGGAGCTCAACTCTCTGGCCTATGCGCAGTATCTCTGCACCATCGGTACGGCTGATGCGACAGACACCAGCTTCCCGCTCTGCCAGCAGCTTTACACGCTTGCCACGCCTCCCGGCGGCACTGCTCCGAAGAACTCGCTGCAGGCTATGCTGAACATCGCCACCGAACCCGCGAACAATGCTGCAGACATTCTCACCTTCACGCTCACTCCTGCGCCCTTCGGTACCGCGACGTCCTCGCAGCCCATCAGCACCGGCGGTGTCTACGTGCCTGCGCTCACCTCGCTGGGTACGCTGACTAACGACTGGAGCGTAGCGATCTACTACCTGCCAGGCTACGCAGGCACCGCGACCGGCCAGGCCTCTGTTACGCCGGAGTATGTCGCGCTCGACGCCAACGACGATGTCTTCTTCTCCAACCCCAACGCCTCCACCGGCGTGCAGGGCAACATCGTCGCGCTCACCTCGGCGGGTGTGCCTTACTGGACCTCGGACACAGACACGACGCTCACGCAGCCACGTCAGCTCCAGGTCGACACCCTCGGCAACCTCTGGGTCGCTAACGGCGGCAGCGGCTCCACCGCCTTCGTGCAGCAGATGAACGCGAGCACCGGGGAGCTGCTCAACCGCTACCCGTCTACGGTGAGCGCTCCTTACGCTCTCGCCGTCGATACCGCTGGCAACGTCTGGTACTCCACACAGACGACAAGCGGTCAGAACCTCTTCGAGATTCAGCGCAGCGGTTCAACCTTTGCGGCCGCCACGCTGGATCCCGCGCCGGGCATGGCGTACCAGCCCTTCCAGATTCGCCCTGACACCAACGGAAACATCTGGGCTGCTGGGTACTCCTCGGCGACTGGCGCAGCGATGTTGCTGCCGAACACTGGCACCGCGGCAGCGCCGACCTACACCACCACCGCCAAGCTCTTCCAGATGACGGCCGATAGCTTCGGCGGTGGCATCACGATCGACTCTGCGAATAACGCGTATACGAACGCCAACGGAACCGGTAACGCCTTCTATCAACTGTCGGTCACGGGCAGCGGATCTTCTGCGGCGATCACCAGCACACCGCTCGCAGTCAACGCCGCCACTCTCGCCGTCATGATGGACACCGACGGCGCAGGCAATGTCTGGTACGCCGACCACACCACGGGCACGGACTTCTACAAGTACTCGCCTGTCGACAACTCGATCACCTCGTTCTATCCCTGCTACGTGGTCGCGACCATCACCTCCAGCGGCTACCAGACCTGCGTCACCGGCATCAGCACACGCTGGGACTTCTCCATCGACTCGTCCGGTGCCATGTGGGTCGCCAGCTACGGCAACTCCGGCGGCGGTCGCATCGCCCAGATCCTTGGCCTCGCTGCGCCCACTGTGCCTCTGCGTGCCCTCGGCAAAGCCGGCATCATGCCGTAACCCGAAGCGCCCAGCCGATGCCCATGACTCCTCAACCATCCAGCGACCTCGCCCTCGGAGATACCGCCCCCATGCGACTCAAGCACCTCATCCTCATCGCTGCCGCCGTTTGCACTCTGTGCCTCGGCAGCCTTCGCGCCTTCGCGCAGTTCGATACCGCCTCCATCGTGGGTCGCGTCACGGACTCCACCGGCGCTCTCGTCAAGAACGCCAAAGTGACTGCGACGAACGACGACACCAACGTCTCTATCTCGCGCGTCTCAAACGGCGCTGGCGAGTACAACATCCCTGCACTCAAGCCCGGTACGTACCATATTGAGATCGAAGAGCCGGGCTTCTCCACGGCCATTCGCAAAAACATCAAGCTTGAGATTGGCACCAATCAGCGCGTCGATATGGCGATCGCTGCTGGTGATACGCAGACCGTTTCGGTAGACGAGAACCAGCTCGAGCTGGAGACAGCCACCAGCCAGAAGCAGCAGGTCATCACCGCGGAACAGGTCGAGTCCTTCCCGCTGCAGAACATGGACTATACGGATCTCCTGACCCTGTCCGCTGGCGTCACGCAGGACGCGGCCGGTCAGGACCTCGGCACCTCCAGCGTCGTTCGCGAAGGCTCGTACAACGTCAACGGTATGCGTTCGACGTACAACAACTACCTGCTCGACGGCCTCGACAACAACGCACACGGCACCTCGAACCAGGGCTTCTCCAACCAGGTTATCCAGCCCTCGCAGTACAACCTCAGCGAGTTCGCCATCGTTACCACGCTGCCCGCAGCCGAGTACGGTCGCTCCGCTGGTGGCACCTTCAACGTGGCGTTCAAGACGGGCACCAACAAGTTCCACGCGCAGATCTACGAGTCGCTGCGCAACACGGTGCTGAACTCCAACGGTTACTTCCGTGCCGCAGAAAACGCGGGTGCTTCTTCACGCACCACTGTTATCCGCAACCAGTTTGGCGGCAGCGCTGGCGGTCCTCTGCTCAAGAACCGCGCCTTCTTCTTCGTTGATTACGAAGGTCTCCGCCAGTCGCGTCAGGTTGTCAATCAGTCCAACGTTTTCAATCTCACCGACCACCAGCTCATCGCTTCGCCGAATGCAACGGCGAACACCACCTATGTACTGAACCCGTTTACCGGCGCGACCTACGCCGCCGATCGTCCGCTGCCTCGCAACGTTCTTTCGCCCATCGCGCTCAGCATCCTGGACGCCTATCCTCTGCCCAATAACAACGGCGCCGGTGCGAACTCCATCTCGTCGGATTACTCGGCGCTGCAGCGCTTCGTCAACAGCTACGACAAGGAAGATGCTCGCTTCGACATGCAATTCAACCCGCGTACGGCGGGCTTCCTGCGCGTTTCGCAGTCTAAGGAGCACGACCTCGACGGTTCCGTGCTTCCCGCACCTCTGGCTACCGGCAATGGATACTTTCGCATCATCAACCAGCAGGTTGCGCTTGGCCTCACTCGCCAGATCGGCCACACGCAGCTTCTCGAAGCCCGACTCGGCGCGTCGTATACCAAGGGCGGCAAGATGCCCGGCGTGCTCGGCAACCCGAATACCTTCGGCGTGCAGGGCCTGCCGACTGACCCCACTGTTTACGGTGGGCTTACCAGCCTCTCCATCGACGGCTACTCGGCTATCGGTCGTCAGTCCACCAACCCTCAGTGGCAGTACCCCTTCTTCCTCAACCCCAAGCTCACGTACTCCTGGCTGCTTGGCCGTCATAACCTGAAGGCTGGTTACGAGTTCAGCTATCTTCGCGAGATCGTGCAGGACGTCAACCCGATCTACGGTCAGATGAGCTTCTCCTCTTCCTTCACCGGCTATGACATCTCCGACTTTCTCTTCGGCGTGCCGAACGAAATCGATATGACGAATCTCCTCGTCGCGCACGTCCGCCAGGGTGGCCACTCCGCCTTCCTGCAGGATGACTGGAAGATCGCCTCGCGCCTCACGCTCAACATCGGCGTGCGCTATGAGTACGCCTCGCACTTCTACGAGAAGGACTCACGTCTCACCAACTTCGATCCCACCATTACCCCGCAGACCGGCCAGATGATCCGCGCCGCAGCCTCAGGCTCGGCGTACCAGAAGCAGCTCATCGATCCCGATCTGAATGACTTCATGCCGCGCATCGGCCTCGCCTACGCGCCGACTTCTAACCTGGTTGTGCATGCTGGTTACGGCATCGGTTATGTCCACTACACGCGCTCCGGCGAAGACGATAACCTTGCCGTCAACGGTCCGCAGATGAACGCCGCCGTCTTCAACCAGGCTCCCGTCTACAACAAGCCCGGCATCACCCCGACCTCGACGTTCTACTCGCTCGACAACGGCTACCCGCAGGGCATGAGCTCGCCAGCCAACTTCAACCTCTTTACTTCGGCGGTCAAGTACATCCCGCGTAACTACCGTGATCCTTACGTCGAGAGCTGGTTCGTTGGTTTCCAGTCGCGCCTCAGCAAGACGATGCTCTTCGACCTCGCTTACGTTGGCAACCACGGCGTCAAGCTGCAGGAAGCAGGCAACTGGAACCAGCGGAACCCGGCCCTGGGTAAGGACCCGGTTACCGGCTACTTCAAGCGTCCGTACAACAACCTCGGCGACGTGCTCATCACCTACAACGGCGGCATGAGTAACTACAACGGCTTACAGGCACGCTTCCAGGCCAAGGGCTTCCACGGTCTCTGGTTGCTCAACGCCTTTACCTGGTCGCGCACCCTCGGTAACGTCTCCGATCCGCTCACCGCAACGCATGGCTTCTCTGGTAGCCCGCAGGATTACTTCGCTCCTGCGAGCAATGACTACGGTCCGCTGCAATACGATATCCCGCTGCTCAACAATACAGCTCTCTCGTGGAAGCTCCCCATTGGCCGCGGTCAGCTTATCGGCCGTCACATGGGAAGCGCCATGAACCAGGCTCTCGGCGGTTGGCAGATTACCTTCTACAACCAGTTCCACTCCGGCCCAGCTCTTACGCCAAACTTCACCCCGGCTGGTACGCAGGAGCTCTCGAACTCTGGTGGCATTCAGTATCGTCCGTTCTTCGCAGCGGGTGCTACTCGCCAGTCAGCGCGCCAGCGCCTGCACATCGCGGGCCGTCCTGAAGAAGCGTTCTGCGACAGCGTCTACGCCAGCAGTACGCAGGCGAATTACAACGGCTGCACCGTGCAGTTTGCTACGGCCAATCCCAACCCGAAGCCGAACCCCACCAGCAATGATGCTGACTGGAGCGGAACCGCAAACGACCCTCGCGGCAACGTCCCCAACGGGTTCCTCCGTGGCGACAACTTCGACCAGCTCGACGCGGGCATCAACAAGTACTTCAACCTGCCCTGGAATCGTTCGCGCTTCGAGTTCCGCCTGCAGTTCTACAACATTCTCAACAAGACCAACTTCACCGTCCCTGGCATGACCTGCTGCTCCACGAGCTTCGGTCGGATCACCAGTTCCTACGGCCCCGGCCGAATCGGGCAGGTGCAGGGAAGGCTTTGGTTCTAACGCTCTCTCCAGAAGCTGTACAGTCTTCTCCTTTTGAAGTTGTGCATTCTCTCCACTCAATTCATTGCATTTCTTTGCAGAGGCGGGCTCACAAGCCCGCCTTTTTCTGTCCCAATATCTCGCGAGCAATCTCATCCGGTATCCCGGCCTCTTGGATGCATGAGACGTAGCTTTGCAGGTTGTTAGCAAACGCGAACGTCTACCTGTCAGCAAGTATTCTTCGCGTAGCTTTGCGCACGTAACGCTCTTTGCGTCGAAGCGTTCACTCTCCTGAGCACAAAGCCCACAACAGCAAGCAGCAAAAAGGGCATGACCCGAAGGCCACACCCCTTTCTCTACACTCTACTGTTTACTCTCTATCCTTCTGCTCCTCTGTCTTACCAGAGCACGCCACGAATCGGCTTCTCTGGCTCCGGCACGTTCGCGTCCCCGATCAACTGCCGCAGATTGATCTCGATCGTCTTGCAGATCGCGGTCATCGGCACATCGAAGATCGTGTTGTCGAAGGGATCTTCCAGGTCGCGGCCAATCTTATCCAGCGCCAGGAACATGAAGCCCACGAGCGTCGACCCCAGCGGAGTAAACCAGCCAAGGTTCTGCACCATGCCCATCGGCAGGACCAGACAGTAAAGGTGGACGAACAGCCGCGGGAAGTAGTCGTACTGCTTCGGCATCGGTGTGTTCTTGATGCGTTCCAGACCACCCTGAGCATCGGCCAGATCATCCAGGTTGCGATCCATTGCCTGCCAACCCATTTGGTCGGTCCAGCCATTCTGCTTCGCATCCTGCAGCATCTGTCCCATGCGGAGTTGCAGCTCCAGCGGCACGTTCGATCGCGTCTTCAGGTATTCGATCTCATCATGCGGCAGAATCCGCTCCAGCTCGTCCCACGGCGGCAACTGGCGCAGGTGCTGACGCAGCGCATGAACGTACGCCACCTGGTGATGCACCAGCCCTACCTTCAGCGTCTCCACGGCGGAAGCCTCTTCCGACCTCGTCGGTCGAATGCTCGCGGTTACCTGTCGTGCCAATGACCGCGAGTTGTTCACCACGGAGCCCCAGAGCTGCCGTCCTTCCCACCACCGGCCGTAAGCCGAGTTATTACGGAAGCCCACCACCACGCCAATCGCCGAGCCATAAAGCCCCAGCGGCACATGCGGTGAGCCCACCCACGTCCAGTGCATTACCTTGAATGCGATCACAATTGCCAGATCCCACATCGCCAGCAGCAGCACCGGGAACCCGACGTACGCGATCATCCGCCGCACCTGCGGCTCGCGAGGAACGATCATGCTGTTACTCCGGCCGTAACTGCCACGAACTCGTCCTGTCCATCTTCAGCGATGCGGACCTCGCCTGAGCCCAGCTCATACACCCAGCCTGAAACGGTCAGCTCGCGCTTGGCAATGGCTCCGGCCACCGAAGGATGCGTCTTCAGATGCTGCAACTGCAGCAACACATTGCGCTCGGTCAGCCGCTTCAGCTTACTCATCGGCTCTTCCTGCTCAGGCGCCATCATCTCTGCCACCACGCTTGCCGCATGGGCGTTGCGCAGCCACTGCTTCACCGTCGGCAGCGCCTCCAGCGACGCAGGGTTCTGCAGCGCCTTCATCGCTCCGCAGTCCGAGTGTCCGCAGACGACGATGTGCTGCACGCCCAGCGCGCTTACTGCATACTCGATCACCGCGGAAACGCCACCCAGCATCTCGCCATACGCAGGGACCAGGTTGCCGACGTTACGCGTCGTGAACAGCACGCCCGGTACAGAACTCGTCACCGTCTCAATGTCGATGCGCGAATCCGCGCACGTAATCATCAACGTATGCGGCTTCTGCGGAGTCGTTGCAGCCAGCTTGTACTTCTCTGCATTCTCGGTATAGGGCCCGGCCTGGAACTTCCGTACGCCTTCTTTCAGTCGTTCAAGAATCTCGCTCATCTCGTTTACGTCCTTTCGTAAAACGCCACGGGTACAGGTTTCAAAAGCGCGCTCGTCTTTATCTGCGAGCTAGGCGCGCAGGAGATCACCCACAGTGATCTCTTCATTGTCTGGAAGGGTATCCCATGTTCATCCTGTTGGTTTGATTCTGCCGCAGTCATTTCGGTAGCGGTAGATATCGAAAGATAGCTCGCCCTGCATCGCTCGTCCTACCGTTGGGTAGGGAGCAGCGGACCTCGCAAGCTTTCCTCTCTATCGGAACAGCAGATTGGTCGAAAACCGCAGCGTATTCCGGTGATATCCAGGCAGGGCATTGTTGATGTAGTTATCGGTTACCGAAAGCGAAACGTTCACCCGCCACATCACCGGGAGGATCAACTGCGTCGAAATATTCGCGCCATACTTATGCGGATCGCTGTACGCCGCCAGGTAATCACCCGAGTTCCGCAACCGGGTCCGCCCCAGCGCGCGCTCGTAGTCCACCTGGAACCGTTCGCCGAAGACGGTGTTGTTGTAATCGGGATTCGTGAATCCCTGTGACTTCCGATGGAAGTCCGTCTTCACATCCAGCGTTTGCTTCAGCGTCTCGATCCACAGATACCCAATGCCGCCGCCGACGACATGCTGCGCCATGATGCCGCTCGTAATGTTGCGGTCAAACGTATAGTCGGCCAGAAAGTAAATCTTGTTCGGCAGATACTCATTCCGAATCGCACCTGCGTGCAGTGTGTGCGTCGTCGCATGAGTCGCCGCAGCGGTCTTGGTCGCCTGCGTCTCTACCTGTTCGTACGAGTCTTTGATCGCAATCTGCGTCAGGCTGCGGCGCGGCAAAAACTCCACTCCCGGGATCGACCGCATCAGCGTTCCGCCGGTATTCATCGCCACGCCATCCTGCGTTGACCGGAGCAGCGACAACCCGCCAAACGCCTCCATGTCCCAGCCCTCGCGGAAGTCGCGCTTGCGCCTGTACTCCTGCTCGAACGTCGCATCTTCCACTGCATAGGCCATCTCACCATACTTCAGCTCGCGGGCGGGGCTGCTCTTTGCGGTGATGATGACCTTGCCGTCCTTCAACTCCATTTGCCCGATGATCGCCGTCGCTGGCGTCAGCTTCACCTTCTGGCGGAAAACGGCAAACGGGCGCGCCGACTTCAGATCTTTGAGCTGCTCCAGACCGACACGTACCTGCCCCACTTTGGGGTTGCGAAAGACCACGGCACCGTCTTCAATGCGCAGAATCTCACCACTCAGGACGTCGCCGTCCTTGAACTCGATAATGTCTCGGGACTGTCCTTTTTCATGGTGCGGTTCCAGCACCGTCGCATCGTCTGCATCGGAAAGCATCGCCGGGGCCTGGGCTCTCGCCACCGACACAGCACACACCACCATCAACAACGCCCACGCCTGCGGGCGAACCTTTTTCCAAAACCGCTTCATAAGAGAACAACCGCAGTTTCGCACATTTGCGCGGGCGTTTCGATTACCCAGACGTATACGTTGGCCGCATATCACCCATATCTCTTCAACCGCCGGCCGGGCGCTCGCAGAACACCGCCGGGGCAGGCCTGCTTGTCTGCGCGGATGTGTTTGATCTGGAGGGGAATAGAAGGGGAGTGCTTCTCTGTAGGAGAGGCCGATCAGGGCCCCACAACAAGAAAGTTGTAGTCGAGCGTACCGGGAGAGTTCGGAGTCGTGGGAGGAGTAGCCGGGGTCTGGGCGATGGAGATCGGCGTTGCCGCGCCACTGGCTCCGGGGGCGAACTTCAGGTATTGGCCGTTGCCGCTATCGTCGTTAGCTTCTAAATAGAGTGCGCCCGTGGTGTCCAAGGCAAGGAAAAATCCCAGACAGTGATTGATCGGAGTGATGGTGGAGATCGGAGAAGCGTTGCCGTCAGCTCCCGGAGCGTACTCGTAGATGCTGGTGGTGAAGACGTCTGCGCCCGAAGGAGTGGGGTTATCTGAGGTATCGACAACAAAGAGGTCGCCGATGGAATCCAGCGCAATGGTCTCCAGTCCGCCCACCAGCTTAGGAGTCAGAGTGTGAATCGGCGTTGCTGCACCGTTGGCGGTCGGTGAATAAACCAGCACTTGCCCGCTAGTTCCAAGCGAATCACGGACGTAGAGGTTACCGGAGGGATCGAAAGCCAGTTGAAGGATCGTGCCGGGAATGCCGGTGATACTGCGCGTGGGCGTTACCGTGCCATTTGCCGTAGCAGCGTAAATGTAAACAGCATTGCTTCCTGCTACAGCGACATTGCCTGCCGCATCCGCCGCCAGAGTGCCGCTGCTCAGGCTGGGAAAGCTCGGTTGGGAGATGCGCTGCAGGGGGGTGAAAACACCGGCAGCGGTAAAGCCAAACTTGAGAACGTCCAGATAGGGATATTGGTAGGAGCCATACGGTGTGCCGTACTCAATCGCGTAGAAGTTGCCGTCACCGCTGGGAACGATGGTGGTGAGCGAGAAGGTAGTGCTTGACTCGACCGTAGTGAGGCTGCCTACGCCGTTTGTGTCCAACGGCATGGAGAGCAGCAGCGAATTTGAGAGGGACTGGATATCCGTGAGGTAGATGCCATTCGCTGGCTTCACGGTGGCTGGCGTCGGCTGGGGGACAGCGCCAGGGTAGCTGGCCGTAGGAGGCGGAGTTGTCGTAGGTGGCGCGGTGTTACAGGATGTGCCCGTGCAGGAAGGGGCGGTCGCGCAACCAGTGAGCAAAACGGCAAAAAGGCAGGCAACGGCGGATGCGGAGAGAGCTCTGCAGTGCATCTGAAATATATCTCCTGAAGACACATCCACTGTATGCGAAGAGAGGGACGTACTGGAAACGTTTTCGATGAATTTCTGTCCTCATCGCCAACAAGACCTGCCCCCAATAGAAAAGCCCCGCAATTGCGGGGCTTTTCGTCTACATACTGCGTTCGAAGCCTTCATGCAGCCTTACTTCCATTTGATATTGCAACCAATGCTCGCCCGCTGCTCCGTGTCGGGGCGCTTGCCGGCAACCACCGCATCCATCGCCTCGCGCAGGTCCTTGCCGCTCACGAGCATGTCGTTGCCGAAGCCGTCGGAGCGTCGCGGCCTGCTCTCGTCCATCTGCCCGCGGTAGACCAGTTCCATATTTGCGTCGAAGAGGAAGAAGTCCGGCGTGCACTCGGCCTCATAGCTCCGCGCCACTTCCTGTGCCTCGTCCAGCAGGTAGGGGAACTGCCAGCCGTACCGCTCGGCCTGTTCCTTCATCTGCGCCGGGCCATCCTGCGGATACTCCACGACATCGTTGGACTGGATCGCCACCATTGCAATCTTCCCGGCATAATCCCGGCTGATGTTGCCGATCTCCGCCTCCAGATGCTTCACATAGGGGCAGTGCGGGCACACGAACATCACCAGCAGACCGGCATGGATCTTCGGATCTCCAGCAGCCTCATCCGAGGTGGCGATAAAGATGTCGTCCCGGCCCATGGCCTTCCCGCTCATCACGTCCATCAGCTCAAACGCGGGGGCCGTCGTCCCCAGTTGCACCATTCTTGATTCAGTTCTCGACATCGCTCACCCACTTTCCACGTCTACTATAGCGACGCCAAATCGAAGTTCAATGGATGGCTGGAAGTTATTGCTCCGGTGTTTGATTTCGCGTACTCTCAAGGCCAGTTTCCACAAGTATTTCTGAGGTCAGAACCCCATGCCTTCTCTTGCCGTTCGCCGCCCGCTGCGTTCTTTGTTTGCGGCATTTGCCGCCTTTAGCCTTTTGCCTCTTTCTTTGTCTGCCAGCGCGCAGACCGCCGATCTGGTGGCCCGCTCGGCTCGTGTGAAGGGAAGCGTGAATGACGCCCAGCGTTCCCCTCTGGCGAACCACGTCCCTGGGTACGCCAAGAGCGAGGCTTTGCCCTCCACGACGCTTAGTGGCACGAAGAACTTCACGCACCTGACCGTTGTTCTCTCGCGCTCGGCCGATGTTCAGGCGGCCTTTGAGCAGCTTCTGGCGGATCAGGCAAACCCTTCCTCGCCGCGTTATCACCAGTGGCTTACACCGCAGCAGGTTGGCACGCTCTATGGTCCGGCCCAGGTCGATGTGGATGCGGTTACGGAATGGCTGAAGGCTGAAGGACTTACGGTCGAAAGCGTCGCTCCGAACCGTCTCTTTATCAGCTTCGGTGGTTCGGTCACGGCGGTTTCCAAGGCTTTCTCTACCTCGTTCCGCACCTTTGCGCTGGCGAACGGTGAGTCTCGCTACTCGCTCGTCAGTGAGCCGACTGTGCCCACGGCCATCGCTGGCGTTGTACAGAATGTGGCTGGCCTCTCGCAGTCCATTCATCACCCCAATGTGCACCGCTCTGACCTCATTCAGGCTGACAGCAGCTCGAGCAGCGCTGGGACTGGCTCCCACTTGCCCAGCCTGAACAGCTCCACGGGAGCGCACTATCTTGTCTCCGGCGACTTCGCTGTGGCCTATGACCTCAACTCGGTTTATAACTCCGGCTACACCGGCACCGGTCAGCGCGTCGCTATCGTTGGCGAGTCGCGTGTCGACACCACCGACATCAAGGCTCTCCAGTCGATCCAGGGCTTCACGACGTACAACCTGCCCAACGTTGTGATCCCGCCCACTGGCGTTGATCCTGGCTATGGTGGCGGTTCGACCGCCTGCACGTCCAATTGCACTATCGACAGCGGTGTGCAGGATGAAGCCACCCTCGATGTGAATCGCGTTACTGGCACAGCCCCCGGCGCGACCGTCGACCTCGTCATCTCCGGCGACGTGGGAAGCGGCAGTACCGTCGCTACCGACGGTCTCTTCATCGCGATCAATCACGAGATCAATACGCTCGCTGACCCCATCATGAGCATCAGCTTCGGTGGCTGCGAAAACCTCAATGGCTCTTCGCTGACGAACTACGAAGCCAGCATCTTCTCAACCGCCGCTGCCGAAGGCATCTCCACTTTCGTCTCTTCCGGAGACTCCGGCGCGGCTGGTTGCAACGCCTTTGCGAACTCGGACCAAAGTATCCCGGCCTCTGGTCAGGTTCTCAGCATCAACGACTTCTGCTCCAGCCAGTACGTCACTTGCATCGGTGGTACGCAGTTCGCCGATACCGCCAGTCCCACCACCTACTGGAGCACCTCCAGCGGCACCAACTACGTCTCTCTCAAGTCCTACATCCCGGAAGGTGCCTGGAACGAACCCTCGGTCACTAAGAGCATCTATTACCAGGGAGCGACCGGCGGCGGGCTCAGCGTCTACATCGCCAAGCCCTCATGGCAGACCGGAACGGGCGTTCTTGCAGGCAACTTCCGTGAGGTCCCCGACCTCGCCTTTACCGCTTCCGTGCATGACGGCTTCGTCACCTGCCTTGAGTACCTGGGCGCGACCTGCGGCAGTTTCTACGGCTTCGGTGGCACCTCGGCGGCTGCGCCTTCCATGGCGGGTATCCAGGCCCTGGTCAACCAACGCCTCACCAAGGCTCAGGGCAACATCAACCCTCAGCTCTACACGCTGGCCAATGGTACTTCGGCTTCCACCGTCTTCCATGACGCCACTGTCACCTCCTCGGGTGTCTCGGGTTGCGTGGTGACAACGCCGTCGCTCTGCAACAACTCCACCCCCTCGCGCACAGCACTCACCGGCGGCCTCTCCGGCTACCTGCTCACGGCGGGCTGGGACGGCTCCACGGGCTGGGGCTCGCTCGATGTCGCCAACTACATCAGCGCTCTGGCTGCTTCGGCAGGCATCACGACGACGACTGCGCTTACCGCAGCCCCCACCACGCTCACCCTTGGCGGATCGACGGTTCTGACGGCAACCATCACGCCGTCAACCACATCTTCCTCTACCCTCAGCGGCACGGTCACCTTCTCCAACGGTTCCACGACCCTTGGTACTGGCACGGTCACCAATAACGTGGCGACGTACACCTATACCCCGGCCGCAACTGGAACCTACTCCATCACGGCAACCTATGGTGGCGATACCACCTTCAGCTCTTCCACGTCGTCGGCAGCCTCGGTCGTCGTCTCCGGTCCGTACCTCATCACCCCGGCATCCACCAGCGTCTCGGTCGCAGCCGGTGTCACCACAACCGATGCCATCACCGTTACCTCGATCGCTCCCTTTGCCGGGTCGGTTCCCCTCAGCTGCGCGGTGTCCACGTCCTCCACGTCGACAGGCGGTTCCTGCTCCGTCACCAGTCCGGTGACGCTCACCTCCGGCGGCACTGCGGCGGCGACCCTCTCCATCAAAGGTGGAACAACCGGTTCGATGACTGTCACAGTCTCCGGTACCTCGACCGCAGGCACCATCACTTCCACGCCGATCACCGTTACGGTGACCCCTGCACTCACCCTCACGGCCTCGCCCTCGTCGCTCTCCTTCACTTCAGGCGCGACCACGGGTAATACCAGCACGATCACCTTGACCCCGGCCTCTGGAGTTGCTGCTGGAACGGCAACCCTGCAGTGCTCCATTACCACAAGCACTGCGGCCTATCCGGCTTCCTGCGCTCTCTCCAGCACCTCGGTTGCACTTGCAGCAGGCGGCACGGGCACCACGGTCCTCACCATCGGTTCGCAGACTGCCACCACCTCGGCCAGCAAGTCGGCGACAACCGCAACGGCAGGCTTCTCCGGCTTCCGCTTCGCGGCTCTCGGCCTGCTCTTCGCTTCGCTGCTTGCCTTCCGCAAGCGCCGCGGCCTGGCTTCGCTGGCAGTCTTCGGTCTGCTGGCTCTCGGCCTCTCCACCCTCACCGGTTGCGGTGGCGACAACGCCCCCAAGACCACCAAATCCTCCGCAGGCAGCTACACCGCAACGGTCACTGCCACATTCGGCGGCCAAACCGCCAGCACCACGGTAGCGGTCACCATTCAGTAGCTTTCCGGCATCACCAACTAAAGCGGCCCGCGCTTCCCAGCGCGGGCCGTTTTCCATTTCCCGCAGCGTCCCCGGCACCATTCTCTTTGCGAAACCTTTACGTTCTTCGTGCTCTTTGCGTCGAGGCTTTCTTCCTCCCAGTCACACCTCTCCCGCATCCTCTTTTCCACTTCTCCACGTCCGAAAAACGCCGTTTGCACAACTCTTGCGCCTTGTGTCGGCCTGCTGGGAGAGCTACCCTGAAATAGTCCTGTAACAAGCAGTCGCGAAAAGCCAGCAAAGACGCAGGTTCCCGGCACTTTCCACAGAAAAACCCCAGCAAAACCGAACTTCGGAAGCCCGAAACCCGCGCTGGGGGAGTATCTACAACGACACCACAATATCTAGTTGCTTTATACTTGACTCGTACCAGATGCGGCGTTAGTTTCAGTTTTACCGCAGCTCTCTGGTGCAGCGCCTGTTGTCCGGGCCACATCGCTGAAGTCCTTGGCCGAGATCCCCATTTCCGGGTCTGAAAGCGGCCCCAGCGTGTTCCCGAAATCCGCCGCGCCAGTCGGCCTATAAAGCTTTCGTTTTCTTACGCGCATCCTCCGAGCAGCCGCCCGGACCAGACTTTCAGCTCCAAGAAGAGGTCCCCCGCCCATGGCCGAATCCGTTCGTACCGCCCCCGCCGTCTCCGCTCCCAAAGCCCCCGCAGCCAAGATGAGCTCCGCTCCCGGCCTCCGCTTCGAGCGCCACTTCTCCAAACCCGGCGTCCACCCCTTCGAGGAAGTCGCCTGGGAGCTCCGCGACGCCGTCATTCAGGACTTCAAGGGCAAGCTCATCTTCGAGCAGAAGAACGTCGAAGTCCCCGCCGACTGGTCCATGACCGCGACCAACATCGTCGCGTCCAAGTATCTGCACGGTCAGGTCGGTACTCCCGAGCGCGAAAAGGGCGTCCGTGACCTCATCAGCCGCGTGGCTGAGTCCATCCGCGACTGGGGCATGCGTGACGGCTACTTCGCCGACGCCGAAGCGGCAGACATCTTCTTCAACGAGCTCACCAGCCTGCTCGTCAACCAGCGCGTGGCCTTTAACTCGCCCGTCTGGTTCAACGTCGGCTGCGATCGCCTTGAGCCGAACTCCGACGCGCACAACTGGCACTGGGAAGCCGCCAAGGGCGAGACTGTCTTCTCGAAGACCGGTTACACCCGCCCGCAGTGCTCGGCCTGCTTCATCAACTCCGTCGATGACTCGCTCGACTCCATCCTGACCCTCGCCAAGACCGAAGGCATGCTCTTCAAATGGGGCTCGGGAGCTGGTTCGAACCTCTCCAAGATCCGCGGCTCCATGGAGACGCTCTCGGGTGGCGGCACCGCCTCCGGTCCGCTCTCGTTCATGCGTGGCTTCGACGCCTTCGCCGGCGTCATCAAGTCCGGCGGCAAGACCCGCCGCGCTGCGAAGATGGTTATCCTCGACGTTGGTCACCCCGACATCGAAGACTTCATCGAGTGCAAGGTGAACGAGGAGCGCAAGGCCTGGACGCTGATGGCCGCTGGCTACGACGGCTCCGGCCCCGACTCTGAAGCCTTCACCAGCATCTTCTTCCAGAACGCGAACAACTCCGTCCGCGTCTCCGACGAGTTCATGCAGGCTGTCGCCAACGATGACGACTTCTCCACCCGAACCGTCAAGGACGGCAAGCCGGTCAAGAGCTACAAGGCCCGCGACCTCATGGCCAAGATCGCCGAAGCCACCTGGCAATGCGGCGACCCCGGCATGCAGTACGACACCACCATTAACCGCTGGCACACGAGCAAGAATACCGACCGCATCAACGCCTCGAACCCCTGCTCCGAGTACATGTTCCTCGACGACTCGGCCTGCAACCTCGCCAGCTTTAACCTCATGAAGTTCCTCACCCCCGGCGGCCAGTTTGATGCCGCGGCGTACAAGCACGCTATCGGCATCGTCACCACCGCGATGGAAATCATCGTCGACGCCGCCGGTTATCCGACCGAGCAGATCTCGCGCAACTCGCACGACTACCGCCCGCTCGGCCTCGGCTACGCCAACCTCGGCGCGCTGCTCATGGACTTCGGTCTGCCCTACGACTCTGACGCCGGACGCGCGTTCGCAGGAACGCTCACCGCCATCCTCTGCGGCGAAGCTTACGCGCAGTCCGCGCGTATCGCGGCCGACTGCCCCCCGCTCGGTACTGCTACCCCGATCACGCAGTCCGTTGGTGTACAGGGCGGCGCCTGCCCCGGCTTTTACGTCAACCGCGAGCCGTTCCTCGATGTCATCCGCATGCACCGCGCCGAGGTCAACAACATCGGCAAGGGGCTGAAGCCCAGCGCCAAGGGCGCACAGGACGCTGAAGGCTTCATCACTCCGCAGCTCGAAGAGCTCAAGGCCGTCTCCCAGCAGTCGTGGGACGAAGCTCTCGTCCTCGGCGAAAAGTTTGGCTTCCGTAACTCGCAGGTCACCGTGCTCGCGCCCACCGGCACCATCGGCTTCATGATGGACTGCGACACCACCGGCGTCGAGCCCGACCTCGCTCTCGTCAAGTACAAGAAGCTCGTCGGCGGCGGCATGATCAAGATCGTCAACAACACCGTCCCCGGCGCTCTCTTCAAGCTTGGCTACAAGCAGGAAGAGGTCGAAGGCATCGTCAACTACATCGACGCCACCGGCACCATCGAAGGCGCACCCGGCATCAAGCCCGAACACCTCGCTGTGTTTGACTGCTCCTTCAAGCCCGCCAAGGGAACCCGCAGCATCTCGTGGATGGGCCATGTCAAGATGATGGCCGCCGCCCAGCCTTTCCTCTCAGGAGCCATCTCCAAGACCGTCAACCTGCCCAACGACTGCACCGCGCAGGACATCGCTGATGCATACACCGAGAGCTGGAAGCTCGGCCTCAAGGCCGTGGCCATCTACCGCGACGGCTCCAAGGGCACCCAGCCCCTCAACGTCACCGCGACCGACAAGAAGGACGAGAAGGCCGTCGCTCCTGCCGCCGCTGGCAGCACGGAGATCGCCGAACTCCTCGTCGCAGAAAAGGCAGCCACCCAGGCCGCGCAGCAGGAAGCCCTCACCGCCCAGCAGAAGCTCGCCGCGGCTGAAGCTCACCTCGCTCAGCTCCTCTCCAACGTCTCCGACCCCACCAAGTCGTTCGACGCCGAGGACTCCATTGCTCCGCCGCGCGCCGTTCGCCACCGCCTCCCGGCCGAACGCGCTTCGGTCACCCACAAGTTCGGCATCGCGGGCCACGAAGGTTACGTCACGGTCGGCCTCTACCCCAACGGCCAACCCGGCGAAATCTTCATCCGCATGGCCAAGGAAGGCAGCACCATCTCGGGCCTCATGGATAGCTTCGCTACGGCGGCGTCCATGTGCCTCCAGCACGGCGTCCCGCTCAAGCTCCTCGTCGAGAAGTTCGCTCACACCCGCTTCGAGCCCTCTGGCTGGACCGGCAACGAGCAGATCGGCTTTGCCAAGTCGATCATGGACTACCTCTTCCGCTGGATGCAGCTTCGCTTCCTCAGCGGTCAGCAGCTCGACCTCTTCGCCGGCATGAAGCCAGCAGCCACCGCTACCCCGGCAGCGGCTGGAGTCCAACCCACGCTCACCGACCTGGTCGCCGCGCAGGAGCCTTCCTCCTCCCTCGCCGACCCATCGCAGCTCATCGACCGCCGCCCCCCGCAGCAGGGAATCGCCCCTGACCTGACGGCCCACGACGGCCTCTCCTCCAGCGTCGACCTCTCCAAGGTCGAAGACCGCGGCCTGTATCATGCCTCGGACGCGATGAAGGGCATGTACGACATGGGCGATGCCCCGTCGTGCAGCACCTGCGGAGCCATCATGGTCCGCAACGGAGCCTGCCACCGTTGCATGGAATGCGGAAGCACCAGCGGCTGCAGCTAGGGCTTAGTTACAACAACCTTAGCTCGTAAATTGAAGGCCTCTTCCTCCGTGAAGAGGCCTTTCATCTTGGCGAACTAGACGGTGTCTTGATGACGCTTCTGCTCTCCGCTGATGTTGCAGTTCAAGCAGAAATCGAAGGAGCAGGAAGCCAAAGGGTCAAAATCGAAGAAGGCAAGAATAGAAGGGACACGGTTTCAGCCGTGCCATCAGAGATCACTCTCGAACGCGCCCTAATGCTCATCAAGGGCGGCTTTTCTCATCGACTCGGCTATCTCGCCTGGCAGCGCTCCTTTACCGATCGCCGCATGCGCAACGAGCAAGACTTCCTCACCCATCGCGAATACATCCATAGCTACCCGGTCCGGGCCGTCTCTGCCAGTGCCTCGAAGAGTATCCCTACTCCTCCGCTTAGGCCTCCATCTCAGCGTTTGAGGTCAGTTTTCAGCCCGAGCAGGCGAGACAAGGGCTTTCAGTTGCCCCTAAAAGCCGCACCACGAGAGGTGCCTCCCTCCCAAACAGGCAGGGGCATCAGCAACCGGCGCAGAAAATAAATAAAAGAATTGCGTACTCTTTGGTATATACCTACTAGTACGCATTCAAGGAGATGCGCCTCCCATGTTCGATCGCCTCCTCCCCGTACTTCTTGTCGCTGGATTCTTTCTTCCTGCCGTAGCCCTTGCTGCTCCGGCGCAAACTCCGCCTGCTCCGCCGCTGTGGCAGTCTTCCTCTGTGCAGCACTTCTACGGCCTGCCGGACACCAAGGCCCACCAGAAGGGAACGCTTGTTCTCACGGGAGAAGCCCTCACCTTCACGTCAAAGTCGTCGAACACCACGATTCCTCGGTCGTCAATCGGGGCTGTAAGCGCGGGCAACGAACGGATCGAGCTTTGGGGGACCGGCGGTCAGGTGCTGCGGATGTTCATCCCGGAAGGCGGGGGGCTCGTGGCTGCTACGGTCATGCATCACCGGGTCGACATGCTCACGGTCGAGTTTCACGATGGCCACGACGTATGGCATTCGGCGGTCTTCTTTCT
The DNA here is from genome assembly GCA_028283655.1 of Acidobacteriaceae bacterium. NCBI lineage: Bacteria > Pseudomonadati > Acidobacteriota > Terriglobia > Terriglobales > Acidobacteriaceae > Acidobacteriaceae bacterium. The sequence continues at coordinate 173,677 of JAPWKE010000001.1, forward strand.
GCCGGCGCAGGAGGCGGAGCGAGCGCTGGCCGACTTTGCCGGCACTCCCTTCACGCCGCACCCGGCCCTTCCTTTCGTCTGCGAAGGACGACCGATAGAGCCGGGCAGCGTGGTCGTGGACCCCACGAACTGGGAGCATGCGGAGGTTCCCGCAGCGTATCGCGCACTGGTATACGAGCACCTGGTGGACCGTTTGCGTGTCACAAAAGGAGTGGGCCATGTGTACAGACCGGGCGAGCTTCGCTCTTCGAGCGTGTGCCCGCAGTTCACCATTCGCACTTCGATCGAGGTATTCAAGCCGGGCAATCAGATCAAGCGGGCCGCCCTGGGGCCGGTTGGGATGTTTGTGGGCACGACTCAGATGAGTTTTACCGCGACATTTTCTGACTCGACTGGACGCCTGCAACATATGGAGCAGATCAAGGCAAGCGTTCGCTCGCAGAGCGAAAGCACCGGCGTCGCGACCAAGGTGAGCAAGTCGATCGCCAAGCACTATGCCATGGCGATCAGGACTGCCGAGGAGAAGAATGCCGCGATTGCTCACTAGACAGACAGAAGGCGTTGCGATGAATTTGAGCGGGCCTCTTTTTTCGCCCTGGTGGGAGTGGTTTCAATCCAGCACGGTCACATCAGCTACGATGGGAGCGGTGAAACAGACCGCTCCCAAGCTGACGAAGCATGAGTTGAAGACGCGTGAAACTCGCGAGCTTCTACTTCAGGCTGCGAAGACAATCTTTATCCGCGACGGCTACGAAAACGCTGAGCTCGGTGAGATTGCCACTCTTGCTGGCCGCACGAAAGGCGCAATCTACGCGCAGTTCAAAAGCAAGGAAGACATCTTTCTGGCGCTTGTCGAAAGCCATGCGTTAGGTCGTCGCGCCGCGATGATGGAGCGCCTTGAACGGGCGAGCACGGTTACGGAGAATCTGGCAGAGTTTCGCAACTTCTTTCTCGATTTCAGCTCGGAAGAAACCTGGGGGCTGCTGCTGCTGGAGTTTCGTCTCTATGCGCTCAGGCACCCTGAGGCAAAGGAGCGGATGAGTCGCGTCTACGAGACGATCATGCCTCCGAACGAAGAGCAGGCTTATGCTGCGCTGCTGGGGCCTGCCAGCAAAAGTAAGGACGGCGTCAGCCGAACGGCAGCGGTACACTCTGCGTTCGGAATGCGATCTGCCCTGATGCTGACAGCACGCTTTGCGCCTGAAGTCATGAGCGTCGCAGAGGTAGAAAAGATTGCTGGAAAGGTTTTTGATGCTCTCTTTGGAGAGGCAAAGCGGTGACCTTCGCGATGTACGAAACGCACTTCATGCAAGCGTGAAAAGTGTTGTGCAAAAAGCTGAAAGCTCACCACAACTTTCAATCGCGAAGTACGTTTGACCTCCTAGTTGCACGATCTCAGGACGTGCAACGAAGGAGAGATGCGATGAAAAAGTACATGCTTACCACTGTTTGCGGACTCTGCCTTGCCTTCGGAGCCGCTGCTGCTGCTGAAGCTCAGGTCTACGTCCATGTTGGCCCGCCACCGCCGCGCCGCGAGTTTCGTCCAGCGCCCCGTCCCGGGTATGAGTGGCAGCCTGGTTACCATCGCTGGGACGGTCACGCGTACGTCTGGGTACCTGGCGCTTATGCCGCTCCTCCGCGCCGCGGTGTGCATTGGGTTCCCGGCCACTGGGACCGCCGCCACGGTGGCTACTTCTGGGTGGATGGCCACTGGCGCTAAACCTCTGTAGCCGTCCTGCTACAGGGCGCGAAGAGTAAGAGCAAACGCCGCGGACCTTTCATGGGAAAGGTCCGCGGTTTGCTTTCCGCGTGCGACCGCGTTCAACTAGTAGCCACCATGAGTGAATTGACTGCACAGGACCGCGCCCGCCGTATCAAAGTTCTCCTCTTCGACGTTGATGGTGTCTTGACGAACGGTGACATCACGATCATTCCGTCGCCGGATGGCGATCGCCACAAGGCTGTCGAGGTGAAGAGCTTCTCCGCACACGACGGCATGGGGATTTCGATTGCTCGGCTTGCCGGGCTGAAAATCGGTTTTGTGACCAAGCGTCAGTCGCAGGTCGTTGCGATTCGCGCGCAGGATTTGAAGATCGACCACCTGTATCAGGGGCAGTCGAATAAGCGCGAGGCGTTCGACAAGGTGTTGCTGGATGAAGCTGTCACAGCGGACGAGGTTGCGTTTGTCGGCGACGACATTATCGATCTGCCCGTCCTGCGTGTAGCTGGGCTGGCAATTGCCACGGCCAACGCGCGCTCGCAGGTAAAGTCGATGGCGCACTATGTCACCCCGCTGCCGGGTGGGCAGGGTGCGGGGCGCGATGCGATCGATTTCATTCTCGAAGCGAAGGGCGTGCTCGCGCAGACGATTGAGATGTACCTGGACCCGCATAATCCCGAGGCGAAGAAGGCTGATATCGGCACGGGAAATATGTAGTTTGATTGCACTGGAATTAGGGCGAAGAGGCGGCGAATAACGCGCTAGAATGAGCCATGATTCACGGGCCCTCCAGTAACAGCGCGACGACATCTCTTGAGCACCCGGCGTTAGCCTGGGCGCATCCGCTGGTGCAGGAGTGGTTTCTGACGAAGTTTGGATCGCCGACCGAACCGCAGATTGCGGGATGGCCGGCGATTCTTCGTGGTGAACCGACGCTGATTTCCGCGCCCACAGGTTCGGGCAAAACGCTGACGGCGTTTCTGGTCTGCATCGACAGGTTGTTGCGTGCGGCGTTAGAAGGCGGGCTCTCGCCGCACACGCATGTGGTGTACCTCTCGCCGCTGAAGGCGCTGTCGAACGACGTGCAGAAGAACCTCGACGGGCCGCTGGCCGAGATACGTGAACTGGCGATGCAGCGTGGCTATCTGTGCCCGGAGATTCGTACAGCGGTGCGTACAGGTGACACGTTGCAGAAGGACCGCACGGCCATGCTGAAGCATCCGCCGCACATCCTGGTGACGACGCCGGAGAGCCTGTACATTCTGCTTACGGCGGGCAAGCCTCGCGAAAATCTGCGCCGTGTGACGACGGTGATCGTCGATGAAATTCATGCGGTCGCGGATGACAAACGAGGCGCGCATCTGGCGTTGTCGCTGGAGCGGCTGGATGCGTTGGTGTGTGGTGAAAATCGTTTGTCGCCTGGAGCGATGTTGTGTGGGATGTCGCAGCGGCCGCAGCGTATTGGTTTGAGCGCGACGCAGAATCCAATTGAATTGGTGGCGCAATTCCTGACGGGCACATGGGAGCAACGCGCAACGATCGTGCAGGTAGGGCAGCGCCGTGTGCTTGATCTGGCGATTGAGGTTCCGGGCGATGAGCTTGGTTCGATTACGTCCACCGCGATGCGCGAAGAGATGTTTTCGAAGCTGGCAGAGCTGGCGTTGGCGCACCGCTCGACGCTGGTGTTTGTGAACACACGCGCTCTGGTGGAGCGGCTAAGCTTCGAACTCGCCGAGCGGCTCGGCCCCGATGCCGTGGCTGCGCATCATGGGTCGTTGTCGCGTGCGTTGCGTTTGGACGCGGAGCAGCGATTGAAGAACGGCGAGATTCGCATCCTTATTGCGACGGCCTCGCTGGAGCTTGGCATTGATATCGGCAGCGTCGATCTTGTTTGTCAGATTGCGTCCACGCGCGCTGTTGCTGTGGCGATGCAGAGAGTTGGTCGAGCAGGGCACTGGCGTGGAGCAATTCCGAAGGGCCGCTTCTTTGCGCTGACTCGCGATGATCTGATGGAGCAGGCGGCGTTGCTGCGTAAGATGATGCGCGGTGAGCTGGATCTGCTGGAGGTTCCGCCAGCGCCGACCGATGTGCTGATGCAGCAGATCGTCGCGATGTGTGGCGCGGAGAGCTGGGACGAGGATCAGCTCTTCGCTGTGATTCAGCGTGCTCATCCTTATCGCGAGTTATCGCGTGCGGCGTTCGATGAGCTGCTGGCGCTGCTGCACAACGGCATCGAGAGCTCGCGTGGACGATACGGAGCGTACTTGTTGCGCGACCGCGTGCAGGGCCAGGTTCACGCGCGACGTGGGGCGCGGATGATTGCGATCTCGAACGGCGGCGCGATTCCTGATACCTCGTTGTTCAGCGTAATGCTGCAGCCGGAGAACGTACAGATTGCCACGCTCGATGAGCACTTCGCGGTGGACTCTTCGCCAGGGGATGTGGTGTTGCTGGGCAATGCAAGCTGGCGGATTCAACGAGTGGACCCCGCAGGCAAAGTGCTTGTCGAAGACGCGCATGGTGCGCCGCCAAGCATACCGTTCTGGGAGGGCGAAGCCCCGCAACGTACGGGAGCGTTGAGCGATGGTGTGAGCGAGTTGCGCGACGAGATCGACCAGCGCACGCGCAGCACGAAGCCAAGCGACGTCAGTGCGTCGAGCGAAGAGGTTGCGGCATGTATAGCGTGGCTGAAGGCGGAGTGCTTTGTGTCAGACTCTGCTGCGTTGCAGATGGTGGCGTACGTTGTCGCAGGCCGCGCGGTGCTGGGTGCCGTGCCGACGAAGAAGCGCATCATCGCGGAACGGTTCTTTGATGAAGGCGGTGGACAGCAGTTGATTCTGCACGCGCCGTTTGGTGGGCGGTTGAACAAGGCGTGGGGGCTGGCGCTGCGCAAACGCTTCTGCCGTGGTTTCAACTTCGAACTGCAGGCAGCCGCGACGGACAACGGCATCAATATCTCACTGGCCGAGCAGCATAGCTTTCCTCTTGCAGAGGTCTTCCACTTTCTAAGTGTCAACACGGCGCGCACTCTTCTGGAGCAGGCTGCGATTCCTTCGCCGCTTTTCAAGAACCGCTGGCGTTGGGCGGCGGGGCGTTCGCTACAGTTGCTGCGCATGCAGAAGGGCAAGCGTGTGGCTCCGCAGATTCAGCGCACGCGTTCGGATGATTTGCTGGCGAGTGTGTTTCCCCATGCCTCAGCGTGTCCGGAGACGATGACGGGCGATATTCAGATTCCCGATCATCCGCTGGTGAATGAGGTGATGCGCGATACGCTGAGCGAAGGCATGGACATTGATGGTCTCGAGCAGTTGCTGCGCGACATCGCCTCGGGAGAGATTGAGTGCCTGGCGGTGGATACGCCGGTGCCTTCGCAGTTCGCACATGAGCTGATCAATGCGATGCCGTATGCGTTCCTGGATGAAGAGGATGCTGCGGCGCGGCGTACGCGCGCGGTAACGTTGCGGCGTTCGTTGCCGGACTCTGTGGCGGATGGCGCGGGCCGGTTGGACCAGGCGGCGATTGATGCGGTGCGCGCGCAGCTGTGGCCGGACGTTCGCGATGAGCATGAGTTGCATGATCTGTTGTTGCAGGTTGTGGCGTTGCCGTTGGAGTTTGTCGGAGAGGCTGCCGGGGCGAAAGCCCCCTCCTCTTCGGAGAGCCACAGGGCTCAGCAGCATTGGCCGCTGTTCTTCGAGCGTTTGGAGAAGAGCGGACGTGCGTTTGCCGTTGTGAGGGATGGCTCTGCTGCGTGGGTTGCGGCGGAGCGTCTTGAGGAGGCTCGCTTGCTTTGGCCGCAGGCTGCGTTGCCGGAAGTGCTGCTGGATACGGCGCGGCGCGATTCGGTAATTGGTGGCACGGAGGATCGTCCTGCGCAGACGCTGAGTGCGCGTGACGCGGCAACGCTGGCGGTCGCGCAGGGATGGCTGCAGTTGCTGGGACCGACGACGGCGCAGGAGTTAGGCGCGCGGTTGAAGCTGGCTCCGCGTTCCTTGCAGCAGGCGTTTCTTGCCATGGAGTTGCAGGGACTGGCGATGCGTGGCGTCTTCGAACGGGCTCGGCCGGGTGAGGATGAGCCGTTCCGCATGGAGTGGTGTGAGCGGCGGATTCTACAGCGCATCCATCGGTTGACGTTGCGCTCGTTGCGCGAGCAGGTAGAGCCGGTGACGGCGCAGGCCTTCATGCGTTGGCTGCTGGACTGGCAGCATGTTGCGCCGGAGCAGCAGGTGACCGGCGAGGAAGGCGTGCTCGCGGTGCTCGAGCAGCTTGAAGGTTTTGAGGCTCCCGCGGTGGAGTGGGAGCGAACGATTCTTCCGCGACGTGTGAAAGAGTATGACCCGCGTTGGCTGGATAATTTGTGCCTCGCTGGCGTGGTGGGCTGGGGGCGGTTGTCGCCGCATCCTTCGTGGAAGGAAGAGGCGGGCGCCGCTCCACGGCGTGTGATCCCAACGTCGGCGGCGCCGATCACGTTCTTTTTGCGTGAGTCTGCGGAGTGGCTGCCGGAGGCGATGGCGGCGAAGTGTGTGGAGGAGTCTGTGCTCGCGCAGTCTCTGTCGACGGAAGCGCAGAAGGTGCGAGCGTTGCTGGCGGAGCGTGGCGCGGCATTTACGGCGGATGTGCAGCGCGGGTGTGAGCTTTCGAAGCAGCAGACGATGATGGCGTTGTGGGAGTTGGCTACGGCGGGACTGGCTGCTTCCGATGGCTTTGACCAGTTGCGCGCGATGATGGACCCTCGCCGCAAGAGCGTGGCGTTGGAGCAAACAGCGGCGGTGAGTCTGCGCAAGCGTGCAGCGGCGCGGACGACGACGGGACGGTGGTCGCTGCTGTGCGCGCCTGTTGCGGAGACGGCGAAGGTTCGCTTCGAACACGCGAGCGAAGAGCAACGAGCGCAGGTGATTGCCCGTGCGAAGCAGCGTGAGTCTGCGCTGGATGCGCAGGCAAGGATTCTGCTTTGCCGCTACGGTGTGTTGTGTCGCGATCTGTTGGCGCGTGAATCGAATGCGCCGAAGTGGAGAGATCTCGTGCCAGTGTTGCGAAGGCTGGAAGCGCGTGGAGAGATTCGCGGCGGCCGATTTGTGTCCGGTGCGTTTGGCGAGCAGTATGCGTTGCCGGAGGCTGTTGAGGGCCTGCGTGCGGCGCGTCGTCAGCACGAAGCTCGCAAGACGGAAGCGGCGATTACCTTTGCCGCGGCTGACCCTTTGAACCTCGTCGACATTATCGTGCCGGGCAACCGCGAAGCCGCGATTCCCGGTCGCGAGGTGTCGATGGTGAACGGCATGGTGCTGCAGCCGGAAGCTGAGGCGGTGGTGAAGAGTTCGCGTCGGCGTTCTCTGGTGGACGTCGTGCGCGACGACATGGGACGCATCCCACAGATACGGCCACAGGTCACGCCGCAGCCGGGGTTGTTTTCGTGAACGAGAACGAACGCGTAGAACGTGAAGACGCTATCACCGAGCCCGCAGAGTTGCAGCCCGGTGACTTCTACATGGAGAACGGCTTCATGGTGTTTACGGAGCAGTATCACCTGCGCCGGGGTTACTGCTGTAACTCCGGCTGCAGGCACTGCCCGTATCGTTAGCGCGCGCTACTGCGCAGCCGGAGTGCTGGTCGCTGCTGATGCTGGCGTAGTCGTAACTGCTGGCAGCACGCGGACGGCCATGCGTGGGAAGCTGAAGGTGCCACCTGCGTCGTCGACGACGTTCACCTGGCAGATGTAGGTGCCGGGTTTGAGCTGCGAGGCGGGCACGTCGAACTGGAAAGCTACCGCGTCACGGTCAGGAATGTTGACGCGATCGGCAGTGACCGTCGGGGTTTCGAAGACCTTCGCTCCGTTGGAAAGAAACTCGATGGAGGTCAGTACCTTGGCGGCCTGTCCTTCGCGTCGGCCAAGCCCAGGCGACGCCGCAGGTGTAGCTGCTTCCTTCGGCTTGGTGGGGTTGTAGAGCTCGTAGAGGAAGTATAGGTGCTGGTCCTGGCGCACGATGTGCGAGACGTTCGGCACCCACTCCTGCCCGTCGCGCACGAGCAGTGACTGCGAGTAGCGCTGGTTGTTCGCTGTACGCTGCGTGCTGAGGACGACCGATGAGAGCTTCATCGTTGCCTTCTTCAGATCGGGTACATTGATGTCCGTTTCAAACGAACCCATGTTGCCGGTCTGGTTTTCGCGCACCACAAACTTCAGGTGATAGTGACCGGGCGCGAGCAGGAAGCCGGTGGAGTACTGGATGTTCTTGTGTGCGGCCTGCTGCGACTGGTCGACGGCGAGCTTGATCGTCTCGCGCACGTTGCCAAAGTCGACGCCGGATGCTGAGCCTGTGCTCGCGCGTACCTGCCCCATGATGTCGATCGTGGCCTTGTCTTCATTGCCCTTGCTGACGAAGGGAATCGCCGAGCCCGGGATGAGGATGCTGACGGGAACGTAGTAGCGATTATCGGCCTCGCGCAGATAGAGCGCCTGCAGATACACGGGCACGTCGGTCGCAGGGTAGTCGCTGCGCATCTGCTCCTTCAGCGCAAGCTCGCGATCTTCGTTCTTCTGGTGCTGGAAGTCGGCGGGCGAGAAGTAGCCCGGGCGATACTCCAGCTTCACGTCCTTGCGGTTGACCGTGACAGTGAGGTGGCGATAACTGCCATCGCGCTTCTGGTTGCTGGAGCGGAAGCCGAGGATGTAGTACGCCTCCGTGTCGTGCTGTACCTGCTGGAAGGCTGGTGCAAAATCGTTGGAGTCAAAGAACGCTTTGCCGCCGGTGTCCGTACTCAGGTTGCTAAGCGTTTCCTGTGAAGCGAAGTTGGAGTTGAACTGGCTCTTGACTGCAGCGCCGGTGTACGCAGAGGTGCCGCGCAGGCTGCCCTTGGTCGCATCGCCGACAGGTGGCAGCGCCTGCAGACCGCGCGTGTCCACCGAGTAGATCGCGAGGTTCGAGCGTGCGGCTGCGTTGGTGGCGGCGCGTAGACTGGCCTGGTTCTCGATGCCGTTGCGCGTGATGCCGCCGGAGAAGAAGAGCATGGACTTGCGTTGCTCCACGCGCTCAAGGCTCTTGGCGATGGTGCGGATCGCGAAGAGTTCGCGGTCCGTGTTCAGGGAGTTGAACTCGCTGTCGTCCGCGGCGAAGCTGGAGCCATCATCGCTGGTGGCATCGGTGGAGCCCGTGGTACCGCCGTTTGCAAAGCCCGTATCATCGTCGCCGTTGTAGCGCGAAAGAACGCGCAGCAGAGCGTCCTTGTTGCTGGTGAAGTCCTGGTCCATCTTGAGTGAGGTGGACATCGAAACCATCGCAACCAGATCGGCGGGCTGCATCTGCTTGTTCACGTAGTTGCGTGCGGCGTCGACGGCGCGGTCGATATCGTCGTCCTGCATGGAACTCATGTCGAAGAACATCACGATGAGCCGATGGTCTTTGAGCGCAGCGGGATCGGACGCGAAGTCGTTGTTCAGCATGTCGGCCACGCTGGTCTTGCCGGTGGCCGTACCTTTTTCGTTCAACACGGCGGCTGCATCGACGTTTTGAAAATCGAAGCTGGAGATCTTCTGCGGCTTCTTGTCTTCGGTGATCGTGAAGTCCGAGGCCGTCAGACCTTTCACCACTTCGCCGGTCTTCTTGTCACGCACGACAACGTTGGTGAGCACCATGTTGGTGCTGATCTTCATGGTGAAGCCACTGCTTTCCTGCTGCGGCTGGGCTTGCTGCGCGAAGGCTGCAACAGGCAGCGAAAGCAGCGCGCAGAGCAGCGCAGCGGTGGACTTGCGGGCGAATTCGTAACAGATATCTCGCATGGTTTCTCTCGCCGTTTAGAAGCGGTAGCGTGCAGTGAAGACGATTTTGCGCATGGCGGCCGCGCCGGTAACCTGGCCGAAGGTGGCCGAGTTCACGACAGCGTTTACGCCGCTGTACTGCACCGTGTTGAAGACGTTGGTCGCGCTCATGCGCGCCTCAAAGGAGCTGGTGCTGCCGAGCTGCACGATGCGCGAGAGCGCCGCGTTCGCAACCACCTGGCCGGGGCCTTCAATGCTGTAGCGCGAAGCCGAGCCATAGTGCGTCGGGTTGCAGGTGGCAAGTCCTGTGCTCGAGGCGCTCGAACTGCCAGGGCAGGTAAAGGCTGCGGTGTTGAAGTACTGGCCGACGCGCCCCGTGCCTGTGACCGACTGCGTGTAGTCGCGGTCCGGGCGCAGCGTGTACGTGCCGCCACCGGCGATCTGGGCTGAGGTGGATTGCACGCTCGGCGTGTAGTACGTGCCGGAGGCGAAGGTGAAGCTGCCGCTCAGAATGAAGCCGTCGAGGATCGAAGCCATCACGCCACCGTTATGCAGGAAGGCGCGGTTCGGGCCGAACGGCGCTTCCATCACCCAGTTGCCGGTGAGCTTGTGGCGAACGTCAAAGCTTGAGTTGCCGCGCTCGGCGAGCAGGTTCGCATCGTCCTGCGTGGAGCTGGTCGAAGTCGAGCCACCGATCGAAGAGGCATCGTCGATCGAGTGCGCGTACTGGTACGTTGCCCCGAGGCTGAAGCCATGCTGCAGGCGCTTCTGCGCAGAGACGATCAGGGCGTTGAAGGTCGACGACGCAAGCGAGTCTTCATAGGTGAAGGCGACCGCGTTCGGCGTCGTCACCGTGGAGAACTGGTGGTTCGGTGCGCGCACCACGTCAAGGTTGCTGCCGTGGGAGCCGTTGTAGTCAATGTTCAGCACGATGTTCATCGGCAGCGTGCGCTGGATGTCGAAGTTATAGACCTGCACCATACCGAGGCGATAGTTTGGATTCACGCCAAAGGAGTTCTGGTACAGCTTCGTCGAGCAGCCGTAGGGTGAGGCGATGGTGAGGTTTGACGTCGTGCAGCCGGTCGCGTTGGTGCTGCTGGCAAGCACGTTGTTCTGCACGGCAGCGAACGGCGGCTGGTAGCTGAGCAACTTGGCGAAGTTCGCAAACTGCGAAGTGTTGAAGTTCATGCCGTAGCCGCCACGAACGACGGTCTCCTTCAACCACTTTGGATGCCAGGCTATGCCGAAGCGCGGCGCGAACATCGTGCGATCAGGATGCAGCAGCGACTGCGTCGGGCCGACGCCGCACTGCAGCGAGCCGCTCGTGACGCCGTTCGGCGAAACGCAACCAACGCTGGTCGTGTAGGTGGAGACGCCGGTCAGGTTAACGAGGCGGCCGTCCTTCTCGTTGTACGGCGCGAAGTACTCGTAGCGCAGGCCGTAGTTGAGCGTGATGTTGCTGGAGACGCGGAAGTCATCCTGAGCGAAGAGGTCGAAGACGTTCTCGCGCAGGTAGATCTTATTCAGGCCGGCTTGAATCGTGCTCTGCTGCGGCAGGCCGATGAGGAAGTCGGCGAAGGACGAGCCGCCCGTGGCATCGGTTGCATTCTGTGTGTTGATGCCGGTAAACGTCAGCGTGCCAAGTGGGTTGGAACCGCCAAGAGAGTCCTGATGCAGGCGGCGGATGTCGAAGCCGAAGCGCATGTTGTGCTTCTTGCGACGCCAGCTCAGCATGTCAGAGAGTGAGATCGTTTGCGAGATAGTTTCACTTGGCTCGGTGTTGCTGATGGAGCTGTAGCGTGAGAGCGACATGCCCGGCAGGCCGTTGTAGAAGTTTGTACGGAAGCCGATGGCATGGTCGCTCGGTGTGGTGATGCCGATCTGCGTGGCCGGGTCGGTCGTGGTGTCGGTGAAGTAGTTGCGCGTCATCGCATGGGAGCGGTTCCAGGTGATGGTGGTGCTGTTGCTCAGGCGGCCATAGCCGATGGTGTAGCCGGTGCTGACGTTGTACCCGTCGCTAAGCGTCGCGCCGCCAAGTGCGAGGAAGATGTTGCGTGAGTCACTCGCGGAGTGCGAGTAGGAGAACGCTCCGTTGAGGTTCTGGCGCAGCGTGGGCTTCACATCCCGCCGCTGATGCATGCGCTGGAAGGGATTGCCTGCATCCTGTCCGAAGTTGCGCACGAAGCGTGTGTTCAGGCTCGTCGTATTCTGCCCGGCGGTGGTGATCGTCTGGTAGTTGTAGTTGTTCGTCGAGGTGCCGTCGCAGTTGACGTTGCACTGCGGATAGAAGCGCGCGAGAATCTGCTGCGCCTGCAGCGTAATGCAGCCTGTCTGCCCTGCTGTTGTGCAGGTAGGGATCGTGTTGTTCGCAAACGGCAGACCGGTGACCGGGTTGTAGATGACCGGCTCGCCGGAGGCCGTGAACTGGCCTGCGCGCTCCAGATTCGTCGGTACAGTGCCGGTGAGGATCTGCGGTGTCGTGTTGCGCGTTCCGCTGAAGTTGCCGAAGACGAACTGCTTGCTGCTCGGTTTGAACAGGCCGGGAATATACGGCGATCCAGCGAAGCTCGCGCCAAAGGAGTTCTTGCCGTAGCTGGGATTGGTCACGGGTGTGAGCGTGGGCGACCACGGCGCAGAGTCCAGGCCGGACCACTCCCCGTTGTAGTAGAGACTGCCGTGCGGTTGCGTAGGGTTGAAGCCGCGGAAGCTGCCGAATCCACCTCGGCCACCACCACCTCCTCCGGGGCCACCTCGACCGCCGCCGCCACCGCCACCGCCGGGACCCATGCCGCCCATCATCGGGCCAAGTACGCCGACGATCGCGTCGACGCTGACGCCTTCGGGCATGCTGCGGCCTTCTGACTTGGCGCGATCCATCGCTTGTTGGACGCGGTCGCGAATGTCATCTTCGCTGAAGTTGGCGAGGCCGTTCATCTGCGCGGACTGGCCGCTGATGGAGATGGACTCCGTGGAACTGGCTGCGCCACCTTCGAGGCCCGCGAGCGAGGGCATCGTGACGCCACTATTGCCACTGCCTGCGGCGCTGGCTTCTGAGGTTGCGCTGTCGTTGCCGCTGAGGCTCAGCCCTTGCAAACCACTGGTGAGGCTGGTTGCTGAAGTCGTAGAGGGCCTGGCTGCTGCCGTGGCTTCTTCCTGCGCGGCGCGGCTGGCGAGCTCCATGGAGAAGTTGGTGGCGTCGACGGTCGCAGGCGGGGGAGCGTCTGCGCTGAAGACCACTTCGATGGTCTTCGCGGCGAAGCCCATCAACTCCGCTCGGATGACGTAGCGACCATTCTTCGGAATGGCGATGGCGTAGGCTCCATCGATGTCTGTGGCGGCGGTGTACTTGCGGCCTGTAAGCGTGTTGGTGGCGGTAACGGCGACGCCGGGCAGCGGCGTCGCCGCTGCTTTGCCTGCGCCTGCTGCTGCAACCGTTCCGCGGATCGTTCCGCCCTGTGCGGCTGGGGCAACCTGTGCGGAGGGGGCAACCTGGGCTGTGACCATTGCAGGAGCCTGCTGGGTGGCAGCGGGTGCTTCGGCAGGTGCTTGCGCCATAAGGCTGGCAGCGCCGGTGATGAGCGCTAGAGTTACGGCTGCTGTGGCCGACACGTTTGCTTTCGCGCGCAGGCGCGTTCTGAACAACACGATGGGGAACTCCTTACTTCACTTCTCTTTTGTTACTTCGAATCCGAGGGGCCGGGCGGGTTGCCACTGCTGGGCATCACGGGTGCACCGTGAAGATGAGCGCCGGGTGTAGAGACGGAGAGTTCTTTCGGTACAAAGATGCCGTTCTTCAACTCGCCCTGTCCGTAGATGTTGTCCCCGATTTTGATGTCCGCGAGCGTAATGCTTTCTGCTCCGGGTTGTTGCGGCGGAGGTGTTGCTGCCCCGTTGCCGTTGTTGAGGTTCATGCGTCTTCCGCCGCCACGGCGGAAGGAGGTGGATTCGTCGAAGCCGATTGTCTGGGAGACGCCGTCCGTGCGATGCACGGTCATCTTCGCGTTGTCGAGATCGATCGCGGTGACTTTGCCGGTGATGTAGGTCTTGCCCATGTTGGCGCGCATCGCGGCAAGCGTTGCGCCATCGGTGGCGATAACGGCGACGGCGTGCAGCGTCTTGGTGGAGGGATCAATTTGTCCGACGGCCATCACGCCGTCCCCGGCCTTCAGGTCCGCGAGCGTTGAGGTCTGCATGTTGCCCATGCCCATACCGCGGCGGCCCTCGCCGCCACCGTACTCCGGCGCACCGGTCCCCGGGCCGCCAGCATGCGGAGTGCTGCGCAGAATGCGGGTGTTGTCACTGGTGACCACGAGCGTCGTGCTGCCGTCCTCGGCCTTTAGCGTGAGCGTCTTCCCGTCGACGGCCTTCAGTTCGCCCTGCGCACGCGGCATTCCGGCGAACATGCCGCCGCCCTGACGCGCGTGCGGTTCTTCCTGCGCGTGGAGCCGCGCTGCGGGAGTGGCGGCAAAGAGCGCGAGCGCTGCGGCTGCAGTGAAAATGCGGTGCCGGGATGCAAACGTGGGCCTGGTCAAAACTTTCCTCCAAATGCCTGAAACGGTGGTCAGTTGTAGAGACGTCCATCTTTTCAGGAAGTTCCTGTGTCGCGTGGGTATTTTCGCGTCGTGGCACGAATTTAGACGGTATCCGCGTACTCTTGGAGCACCGCGACGGGCGGTGAATGCATCCAAAACTGCACATCCTGACGAGGAGAGCCACGTCCATGCTCACCCAGAACACCGCCGCCCTTTCGCTTCTGGAACGCTATCGCAGCGTTCGTGGCGCGACGATGCGCTTTGTTTCGCCACTTTCGGCCGAAGATCTGATGGTTCAGTCATGCCCGGAGGCGTCGCCTCTGAAATGGCACCTCGCGCACACTTCCTGGTTCTTTGAAACGTTTTTGCTCTCGGAGTTTGTGGCGGGCTATCAGCCGTTCCACCCGGAGTTCCGGTGGCTGTTCAACAGCTACTACAAGTCGCTGGGAGAGATGCCGGAGAAGAAGCTTCGCGCGTCGTTTTCGCGACCGCCGCTGGACCAGATTCTGGCGTATCGCCAGCATGTGGATGCGGGGATCGAGAGGTTGCTGACGCAGGCGGTCGAGGACGAGGCGCTGCGGCGCATTGAGCTGGGGCTGCAGCATGAGCAGCAGCACCTGGAGTTGGCCGCGACGGACATCAAGCACGCGTTCTTTACCAACCCTCTGCATCCGGCGTACGCGAGCGCGGTGGCGAAGGGTGAGGAGGAGCGGATTGCGCCTCCGCTGGAGTGGGTGAGCTATGCGCCGCCTGCGCCGGGGCTGGTGGAGTTTGGTGTGACGCCGGACGTTGCGGCGGTGGACCAGTTTGCGTTTGATAACGAGACGCCGCGGCATCCTCGCTATCTTGGAGCGTTTCAACTGGCGTCGCGGCTAGTGACGTGTGCGGAGTACCTGGCGTTTCTGGAGGAGGACGGGTACACGCGTCCGGAGCTTTGGCTCTCCGAGGGCTGGGATGCGATGCGCGAGCAGGGATGGCAGGCTCCGCTGTACTGGCAGCGCGATCCCGCGGCGAAGGCAGGCTGGTCGATCTTTACGCTGCATGGCTGGCAGCCGCTGGAGGAGCTTTCGGAGACTCCGGTGTGTCATCTGAGCTTCTTTGAAGCGGATGCGTTTGCGCGATGGAGCGGGTGTCGGCTGCCGACGGAGTTTGAGTGGGAGTATGCGGCGGCGCAGCTTGCATTGCCTGCTGTGGAAGCCGGGACGGCGAATCTGCTGGAGTCCGATGCGCTGCATCCTCGGGCGGCCGTGGTCGGCGAGCGGGCAGAGCAGCTTTATGGCGATGTGTGGGAGTGGACGCAGTCGCCGTATACGGGGTATCCCGGTTATGCTCCGCTGCCGGGGGCGCTGGGTGAGTACAACGGTAAGTTTATGAGCTCGCAGATGGTGTTGCGCGGAGGCTCGTGCGTGACGCCGCAGACGCATATCCGGGCGACGTATCGGAACTTCTTTTCACCGGGAACGCGATGGCAGTTTTCGGGGCTGCGGCTGGCTCGGGACAGAGCGGCGTAAGTTTTCTAACAACCAGAAGCCGGGGTCGGGCATCTGAACGCCGTAGCTCCAAAGCACGCCAACCTCAACCAAGAGAAATGCGAGGCGTTTCCTGTGCCGATTGTCGAAGCCCCCAACAGCCTGCGCGAAGCCGTTCGCGAGGCTGCCATTGCAGGCCTTTCTTCTTCCCCGAAAACGTTGCCGCCGTGGCTCTTTTATGACGAGGCCGGCTCGAAGCTCTTCGACGAAATTACGGAGCTGCCCGAGTACTACCTGACGCGCACGGAGCGGGAGCTGTTCAAGCAGCTTGCGCCGCAGCTCTATCGCTACTTCAGCGGCCCGGTCACGGTGGCGGAGCTGGGAGCGGGAAGCGCGGGGAAGACAGGGGTGCTGCTGAGTGAGCTGGCGTCGCGCCAGCGCGGACTGCTGTATCAGCCGATCGATGTTTCGGCTTCTGCGCTAGAAGATGCGGCGGCGGCGCTGACGCGCTTTATTCCGGGGCTGCAGGTGCAGCCGCAGGTGGCGAATTACATTACTGAGAACTATGAGATCGAGCGGCCAGCGGGGAGCGAGGTCTTTGCGCTCTACATCGGCTCTTCGATCGGCAACTTCGATCCGGCCGAGCAGCGGGCGATTCTGCAGAAGCTGCGCGAGCATCTTCTGCCGGGCGATACGCTGCTGCTGGGAGTCGACCTTGCGCCGAGTGCGGGCAAATGCGTGAATGCGCTGCTGAAGGCTTACAACGATGCGGCCGGGGTGACGGCGGCGTTCAACAAGAATGTGCTGGTGCGGCTGAATCGCGAGCTGGATGCGGATTTCGATCTCGAGGGCTTTGCCCATGAAGCGCGTTGGAACGCAGAGCGGTCCCGGATCGAGATGCACCTGATCAGCCTTGCACCGCAGGTGGTGCATGTTGAGGGCGAGCGGTTTGTGTTTGCCAAGGGCGAGACGATCCATACGGAGAACAGCTACAAGTTCACCGATGCGAGTCTGGAGGCCCTGCTGACGGATGTGGGTTTTGCGAAGAGCGAGACTGTGCTGGACGCGCATGGATGTTATGCGGTGGCAATGGCGCGAGCCGTGTAACCTTGCGGCAGAAGCATGTGTGGTCGATACCTTCGCCGAGCGGACAAGAAGCGCGTAGCCGAGCATTTCCATCTGCCCGGCGAGCCGCCGTTTCCGCTGCCCCCTGACTTCAACGTTGCGCCTACGACTCATCAGCCAGCCATTCGTTTGAACCGCGAGAGCGGCGAGCGGGAGGCCGTGTTGATGCGGTGGGGGCTGGTGCCGTACCAGGCGAAGTCGCTGGACGAGTACAAGGGCATTTCCACGATCAATGCGCGCGCCGAGAGCGTGCAGGTGGGGATGTGGAAGCGGTTGTTCGAGCGGCAGCGTTGCCTGATTCCTGCGGACGGTTTCTATGAGTGGGAGACGCTGTTGCCTTCGGCGGCGAGTGGGCCGAAGAAGGCGAAGCCGCGGAAGAAACCGATACGGTTCTGGCTGAAGAACGATCCGGTCTTTGCGTTTGCAGGGCTGTGGGATGCGTGGAAGAATCCGGCGACCGGAGAGTGGCTGCAGAGCTTCGCGATCATTACGACGGAGGCGAACGAGATGCTGGCGTCGATCCATACGCGGATGCCGGTGATCCTGCAGCCGAAGGATTATGCGCGGTGGATCGATCGGAGTCCGGGAGCGGTGTTGCCGGTGGATTTGCTGCGGCCGTTCGATGCGGAGGCGATGGAGTCGGCGGAGGCGAACCCGGCGGTGAACAATGCTCGCAACAATGGGGAAGAGTTGTTGGAGAAGCCGTTGGAGGATGACGGGTTCTCGCTGGGGGTTTTAGGGATTTGTGGTGGGTGGGGGAAAACCTCGACGCAAAGGGCGCTACGGACGCAAAGCTGCGCGAAGGGATTTGTGGCCGGGTGGAGGAAAGAAGACGCCACGACGCTAAGAGCGCCACGTTTCGCCACGTTTTTTTATGCAGGTACGTTTTTGGGGCGGGTACGTCTTCGCTAGGCTGAGGGGCGTTTGTAGTCGCCGGATTTGCCGCCGCGCTTTTCGAGCAGAACGACTTCGCGGATGCGGATGGATTTGTCGAGCGCCTTGGTCATGTCGTAGACGGTGAGGGCGGCGACGGAGGCGGCGGTCATGGCTTCCATCTCGACGCCGGTGCCTGCGACGGTGGCGGCGGTGGCGCGGATGTCGACACCGCCGGTAGTGATAGTGCAGGCGACGTCGACGAAGCTGAGCGCGAGCGGATGGCACATGGGGATGAGCTCGCTGGTGCGCTTGGCGGCCTGGATGCCGGCGAAGCGGGCGACCTCGAGCGGGTTGCCCTTGGGGTTCTGGGGGAGCGCGGCGAGGACCTGTTCGTTCAGCTCGACGAAGGCCCCGGCTATGGCCTCGCGTTTGGTGGCGGGCTTGGCCGAGACGTCGACCATGTGGGCTTCACCGGAGGCGTCGTAGTGGGAGAGTTTCTCGGTCATTGTCCTGTTCATTATGCGCGCAGAAGGATGCGGACGGGCGCATCCGCTGCGAGGCCCTCGGGTGGGACGACGGCGAAGCAGTTGGCGCGGGCGTTGGCGGCGACGTCTCCTGAGCCTTGCCAGGCGACGGGCGTGACGCGCGTGGCCGAGAGGTGAGCCGGGAGGAAGCGGAGCAGGTTGGGTTTGCCGGGGAAGGCTTCCGCGGCCGTGGCGAGGACGAAGTTTGGGGCGAGCGCTTCTCGTTGACCTGCGAGGGCGCGGAGCAGCGGCGCGACGAAGAGATGGAAGCAGACTTCGGTGGAGACGGGGTTGCCGGGGAGCCCGAAGAAGGGCTGGCGGTTGCCGAGGTGGCCGAAGACGACGGGCTTGCCGGGCTGGATGCGTGCGCCGGTGAAGTGGAAGGTGGCTCCGGCTTCGGCGAGCGCCTGCTCGACGAGGTCGTACTTGCCCATGGAGACGCCGCCGGTGAAGAGGATGAGGTCGGCTTCGCGGGCGGCGGCGAGGCGGTCGCGGAGGTCGTCGAGGGTGTCGCGGGCGATGGGGAGCGGGAGCGGTTGGGCTCCGGCGGCGTGGACGAGCGCGGTGAGGGCGTGGGTGTTGGAGTTGAAGATCTGCTCGGGCTCGGGGACAGGGTTGAGGTCGGTGTCCGGATCGAGCTCGACGAGCTCGTCGCCGGTGGAGATGATGGCGACGACGGGGGGGGCGTAGGTCTGGAGGGTGGAGCGGCCGCAGGAGGCGGCGAGGGCGATGGTGGCGGCGTCGATGCGGAGGCCGGGGCGAAGGAGAAGCTGTCCGGCGAGGGCTTCGCTGCCCTGGGGGACGACGTTTTCACCGGGCTGCAGGGTTCGGCCCGGGGCGGCGTTGACGAAGCCGTCGAGGAGAGTGGCATGCTCGACCATGAGGACGCAGTCGCAGCCTGCGGGCAGGGGAGCGCCGGTCATGATCTCGATGGCTTCGCCGGGCTGGAGGGGGCGCCCGCGCCAGAGTTCGCCTGCGCGGACGGTTCCGAGGAGCTTGAGTGGCTGGCCAAGGCTGGCGGAACGGAGAGCGTAGCCGTCGCGCGTGGAGCGGTGGAACGGCGGCTGGTCGCGCTGGGCGTGGAGTTCTTCGGCGAGGACGGTGTTCCGGCAGGCTGCGAGGCTGGTCGAGCGGCTGGTGGCCGGTGGGCCGAGCTTTGCGGCGTGGGCGAGAACGGTGCTGAGGGCTTCGTCGAAGGCGAGGACTTGTTCGGCCATGGCTTTAGGATGACAGATTTAGTGGCGGCGGCTGAGGGTGGCGGGGCAATGAAAAGCCCCGGCTGATGGCCGGGGCTTTTCATTGGGTCGTGTAGCGGGTTACTTGCGGCCAGCCTTGAAGTGCGTCTGGATCTTGACGTCGAGGGTCGCGAGGACTTCCTTCACGCTGGGAGCGAACTTGCCGTCCGGGTCGAGGTCCAGGTACTGCTGGTACGCTTCGACGCAACCTGTGGGAGGAACAATCTTCTGGGTCTTGGGGTCCAGGGTGGCCTTCTGGAGAAGGATCTGGCCCTTGACGAAGTAAGGATCGGGACGCTTTGGGTCGGCGGCGATGGCCTTCTCGGCTGCAGCGAGGGCTGCTTCGCTGAGCGTCGCGTCCTGCTGGCTGGCGTTGTAGAGGATGGCAGCTTCGTTGCCGTAGTACTGACCGGCGCTGGCGGGCTGCAGCTTCACAGCGCTCTCATAGGAGGCCTGAGCTTCCTGAACCTTGCCGGACTTGGCGAGGGCGTTGCCCATCTGGTTGAAAGCGACGGCCTGCTCGAGGGGCGAAGGCTTCTTGGACGCTACGTTGAGGTCGATGCCTTTCTTGTAAGCGTCGACTGCGTCGCTATAGTCCTTGATGACGTCGGTGTCGGACATGGCGGGCTTGCCAGCCTTGCGGTCGGCGACAGCAGCAGCGTCAGCCTTGCCTGCAAGTGTGTCGGCGTAGGTCATCCAGAGGATGCTTTCTTCCGGCTTGAGGACGGTGGCGGACTTCATGTCAGCCGTGTCCTTGTCCCAGTTCGGGGTGGCGGACTTCATGTCCGCGCGAACGGCGTTGAGGGTCGCGTTCAGGTTCTTGATGGTGCTGTTGGCAGCCATCGTCGAGGCGTTCTGCTTCTTGAACTCTTCGATCTTCTGGCGCTCTTCTGGCGACAGAGCCTTCATGTACTCTTCGCGGGTCATGTCGAAGTCGATGGTGACGTCGGCACCGGCGGCGACCTTCATGTTGCGGCGGTCCACGGTCTTGGCGTCCTGGATGACGTAGACGTAGTAGTCGCCGGGAGCGACGCCCGCGCCGGTGTAGTTGCCGGTGCTGTCGATCGGAAACTTGTTGGTGATCTTGGCATCCTTGACGGGGCCGGCGTCGTGCGTGAACTCGATGTCACCGGTGGTCAGGGGCTGGCCGGCGGCGTTGTTTACTTTGCCGTGCACCTTTGCGGGCTCGTTCTGAGCAAACGCTACGGTCGCCGTCGTCAGCGTGGCCGTCAGGGCCATCGCCATCATCTTCGTGTTCCAGTTCTTCATCGCTTGTCCTCATCGGGCGGTATGGTTTTTGCCCGGCAGCACCGCTTAAGTTACTCCACGCCACGCTCGTCGGCAATCTCTGCCGCGAGCACTTCCTCTTCGCTCAGGGGAGCGAACTCTGCACCGTCGAGCACTTTGCGTGCTGCGGCTTCGTCTTCTGCGCGTACGCGAAGGGTTGCGGCAAAGGCCACGGGGATAAGTCCGTTGGCGTTTTCGCCCTGTAGAAATGCCAGGATTCCTTCGGATTCGAGGGCCATGAGCGCAACCTGCGCCGAGGCTGGTTCCGGGAAGGTCGCGACTGTGACTAATTCGCCGGTATTGCTTATTTGTTCACTCATTGGAAGCACTACCTTTCGCACCACTGCAAACATTAGATGCTGCTATTTGAGATCCACCGACTGGAGGTGAAAGGTAATGGTTCCCCAGAAGAGCCGGGCCTGAACCTGGACCGGGAGATGACGGGCATCGTCGGTGTACCAGATCCAAATAGAGCCACGGTTTTTCACTACACCTTCATCAGCGGTCGCCTGAACTTTGACGGTCTGGAAGGTGCCAGCGGGTGTCTTGATTTCTTCCTTGTCTTCAACTTTCATGCCGACCGTGACGGTCCGCATGGAGTCAGCGAGAGGGAAGCTGATGGTCTGGCCGACGAGGAGCGGCTGCGACTGGGTGTAGAACATGCCGCTGAGCGAGTCGGAGACGCAGGCGGGGATGTTGGCTTCCTTGTGCGTGGCCGTGCCTTTGACGAGGTTGCGCTCGTTCAGGGTCTGCTTGCCTGCGGCGTAGTTGAAGCTGAGCTCGCTGGCGATCTTGCGGCGGCCTTCCTGGGTCTGCTTGTTGAAGCCCGTGGAGCAGCCGGTCTTGAGGTCGATGCCGGACTGAAAGCCGTCGACGACAGGGAAGAGCATGTTGACCGCGCCGACGGAGTCGCCGGTGGCGGTGATCTTCAGCGTGTTGCCGACGGTGTCGAGATGGAAGACGGCGATTCCGGCGGTGAAGACGCGCCAATCGACGGTGAAGGTCAAGGTCTCGTGCTGAGGCCATAAGAAGCCCGGAGTGGGGGGCTGCAGGGCGGGAATGGGTTTCTGGGGAGCCGGAGTCTTGTTGCCGAACGCCTGTGCCGATGCGTTGGGAACCGACAGGCAGAAGGCCGCCAAAGCGGCACACATCAAAGCCTTCAACAGAGTCCTTCTCCTGTTCGGGGGAGTGTTCTAGGCGTGGGTGCGGAAGAGGAACATCCGCAGCACAAGCAGAGCGTAAATCGCCGCTGCACCCATGGCAGCATTGTACTCGCGGTGATGCAGGTACCGCTCGCGGGAGAAGCGCCCGGCACCGATGTCCGAGCCTTCGAAGCGGGCTGGGGTGAGGCGCGGGAGCAGGCGGGGAACGCGTTTGGCGTAGTCGTCGAAGCCCGGGAAGACGCCGCGGAGGAAGTCCTCTTCGGAGAGGATCGTCGGCAGGTAAATGGCGAGGAAGAGCCCGACGAGCAGGATGGCGAGCCAGATGTTTCCGGCGGCTACGGCGATGCCGAAGGCGATGCCCATCGAGCCTAGATACAACGGGTTACGGGTATGAGCGTAGGGTCCGGTGCGGGTGAGTTCGGCGTTCTTTTTCACGTAGCCTGCGGCGTATCCGCGCAGCCAGAGGCCGGGGAGAACGAGGAGGAGGCTCGCCGCCAGCAGGTGCCACGAGGGGTGGGCGAAGGCGATGAAGAGGACGGCGGTGACAAAGCCGAGAGGCACGCGAATTCTGCGTGCAATCTTTTGCCATCCTGTACGTTGTTGCGCGGCCATCAGAGTATTGTCGCAGAGTTGCGGCCGTGGCCGTATCCCATCTGCTCGATGGCGGCGAGGACGTCTTCGGGCGTGATGCGGGCGAGTCCGGCTTCGGTCTCGGCGGTGCGTTTGTAGGTGGTGGCGGAGGCGGGGTCGCGCAGGACGGCTTTGGGGCCGGGGCCCCAGGGGCCGTTGCGTTCGGGGGAGGTGGGGCCGAAGAGCGCGACGGTGGGGACGGCGAGCGCGGCGGCGAGGTGGACAGGGCCGGAGTCGCCGCCGATGCAGAGGTCGGCGCGGCGCAGGAGTGCGACGAGGCCGGCGACGTTGCAGACGACGGTGCGGGCTGCGCCTTCGCTGGAGGCGACGACCTCGGCGGCTTCGGGGGCATCGGCGTGGGGGGCGTTGACGACGACGTCGTAGCCGCGCTGGCGGAGCTCGAGGGCGAGCGCGCCGTAGTGGGTGGTCGGCCAGCGTTTGGCTCCCCAACCGCCTCCGCTGGCGAGCACGGCCATAGGGCGGGCGAGGACGGCTTCGCGGTCGGCCCACTCTTCGGCCCAGGGAATTTGTGGAAGCTGAATGGCGGCATCGAGCTGCTGGGTGACGGCGAGCGGGAGGTTGAGGGCCTGGCTGAGGAGCGCGGTGCCCTGTTCGACGACGTGGATGCCCTGGCGCGAAAGCGGGCGGGCGTAAAGCCAGGCGGCCTGTTTCTCGCGCGGGTCTGCGAAGCCGAAGAGCGTGCGGCCACCGGCGAGTCTGCCGATGAGCGCGGAGCGCAGCGTGCCCTGCATGTCGATGACGGCGTCGTACTGACCGCGCAGCTTGCGAAAGCTGCCGAGTGAGGCGAGGGTTTCGCGGCCCAGCGGAGCGGCCTTCCATTTGCGGATGGGTACGGCGTAGCTGTGGGTGATGAGCGGGCCGGACTCGTCCCAGTTGGTGAGCAGGGGCTGCCAGCGTTCGTCGATGACCCAGTCGATCTGGCAGTCGGGGCGGGCGCGTTTGAGCGCGGCGGCGGCGGGGAGAGCGTGCAGAACGTCGCCCATGGCCCCGACGCGGACGATCAGAATCTTCATGCGGTACGTTCCTCGACGGTGCGGAGGACGGTGTCAGGTGCGGCGAACTCGACGCGCAGTTTGGCGATGAGGAGCGGACCGATGGTGGCGAGTTTGTCGCGCATGGCGGGGGAGAGTTTGACGGAGTCTTTTTCGGTGGTGATGATGCCGCTGGCGTTGAGGCGTTTGGCGGTGGCGAGGATGCTGGCGATGTCGCCGTCGAGGTAACGGTGATGGTCGGGGAAGGCCATGGTTTCGATGATGCCGCAGCCGGTGCTGAGCAGCATTCCGGCGAAGTCGGTGGGGCGGGCGATGGCGCAGAAGGCCATGGGGCGGAAGCCTGCGCCGAGGACGGAAAGCGGCGAGTCGAAGTCGAGGCGTCGGCGGATGATCCAGACGGCGGCTTCGGGGCGCTGGTAACGGGCGATGCGGGGAAGCACCTGCGCCTGTTCGTTGTCGCGGACGACGAGGACGTCGGCTTTGCGGAGGGCGGAGATCGGTTCGCGGCGATTGCCTGCGGGCAGGAGAGCGTCGTCGAGGTCTTCGAGGGTCACGAGCGCGGTGTTGATCTGGCGGGCGAGCTGGACGTGCTGGAAGCCGTCGTCGAGCAGATGAAGGTGGCGCTGGGTGTTCGCGTCGGTGGTTTCGGCGGCTGCTTCTGCGGCGAGGCCGACCTGGTAGCGGTCTGCACCAACCCAGACGTCGGCGCCGGTGCGCTGCGCGATCATGACGGGTTCGTCGCCGAACCAGAGGGCTTCGGAGATTTCGTCGCCTTCGACGGAGCGGTCGTTGAGCGCGAGTTCGACGCGCTGGATGCCGTCTCCGAAGCGCTTGTAGCCGCGCGAGAGGACGTCGACCTGCCAGCCGCGATGCTGCAGGAGCTTGATGAGCGCGATGACGACGGGGGTCTTGCCTGCGCCGCCTGCGGAGAGGCTGCCGACGCTGAGGACGGGCCACTGCAGACGTCTGGCTCGGCGTGCTTTGAGGCGTTGCGCGATGCCGGAGACGAGGGCGTAGAGAGGGACGAGCGGCCAGGCCCAGGGACGGCGAGCGTTCATGATGGAACCTTTTGTGCTCATGGCTGAATCTTGTTTGCTCATGGCTGCACCTGGTGGAGGATGGCTGCGACGGTGCGAGCGGTTGCGCCGGATTCTTCGTTGAAGACGGCGCGCGCGCGTTGTCCCATGGCCTGCGCGCTGGCGGGGTCGTCGAGCAGGCGGAGCCAGGCTTGTTCGAGCTCGTTCTCGTTGTTGACGAGTTGGATTGCGTTCGCGGCGACCAGGTGGGCCATGATGGTGCGGAAGTTTTCGAAGGAGTTGCCCATGGTGATGGGGACGCCGAAGTGTGCGGGTTCGAGCGGGTTGTGGCCGCCGCGGGGGACGAGGCTGCCGCCGACGAAGGCCATGGTCGCAAGCGAGTAGATGGAGGCGAGGTCGCCGATGGTGTCGAGGATGAGGATTTCGAGCGGGCCGTCGCTGGTGAGGCTGTACTGCGGGGCTGGGTCGCGTGCCCAGTCGGAGGCGCGGAGGTAGCGGAAGGGGGCGGCGAAGGCTTCGGCGCGCTTGAAGTTTTGCGGATGCCGCGGGGCGAGGATGAGCAGCGCCTGATGGCGTGTTGCGATGTTTGCGGCCCAGGCGGCGATGACGAGTTCGTCTTCCATGCGGCTGGCGTCGCGGTCTTCAACGAGCGACCCGGCCACAATGATGGGGCGGCCTGTAGCTTCGGCACGTATGCGGTCAAGCAGCGGCGAGAGCTTCGGTGTGCGGATGTCGAACTTGAGGTTGCCGAGGGTCTGTACGTCCGGTGCGCCGAGTTGGGTGAGGCGGCTGGTGTCTTCTTCGCTTTGTGCGAGGAAGAGCGAGACCTTGGCGAGGACGTGCTTCCAGAGCGCGCGGACCTTGAGTGCGCGGCGGAAGCTGCGGTCGCTGACGCGGGCGTTGACGACGAGGCGCGGGATATTGCGGCGCTGGCCTTCGTGGAGCAGGCGCGGCCAGAGTTCGCTTTCCATGAGCACGACGGCTGCGGGTTGCAGGGCGCGGAGGTAGGCGCGGGTACTGAAGGCGAAGTCGAGCGGCATGTAGAAGACGCGGTCTGCGCCGAAGCGTTCGCAGGCGAGGGCGTAGCCGGTGCGCGTGGTGGTGGAGATGACGACGCACCAGCCTACGCCGAGCGCGGCTTCGAGGTCGCTGACGAGGCGCTGCGCGGCGAGAGTTTCGCCGACGCTGACGGCGTGCAGCCAGAGGACGCGTTTGCCCGCGATGTGGGCGCGAAGCGCGGCGGGGACTCGGCCGAGGCGCTGGGCGAGGCCTTCGCGGTAGCGTTGCGTGGTGGCCATGCGAAGCAGCCACCAGGGCGAGGCGAGGAGGAGCGCGAGAGTCAACGCGAGGCTGTAGAGCAGCATCAAATTCGGGACTCCTGCCTGCACCCGTACGCGCGTTTTGCCTCGTCCACCATGGGGAGAGGATAATCAATGCCGATGCGTCTTCGCACTTTTCTCCCGCTTGCTGCCTTTCTGGTCGTTGCGTCTGCTGCCCATGCGGAGAAGCCGCGCAAGCCGACGACGCCGTTTGCGGCTGGTCAGTATCCGATGCATGACGCCCATGCGAGCGAGCATGTGACGATTGCCGCGGAGCCGGGAGATACGAAGGAGACGCAACCGCATACGCGGCTCGACTACTACGAGCATGACATGCTGCCGGTGCGCGTGATCGTGACGAATGACTCCGACCACGCGGTGACGTTATCGGATGCGCGCATTGACTTCATTACGGCGGATAACCAGAAGGTGCAGGCAGCGACGCCGGATGATCTGAACCGTCGGATGTATGAGCTGAAGCAGAGCCGGGAGAAGTCGATTCCTTTGCCGGGGCCGTTGCCGTCGATCAAGTACCACTCGAAGCCGATCGATACGAAGATCATGGCGGACGATGCGGACTTTGGCTTCAAGACGACGACGGTGAAGCCGCATGAGACGGTGGCAGGGTATCTGTACTACGACGTGGAAGGGCTGGATAAGCCGGTGCTGAAGCATGCGGTGCTAGAGCTTCGCAAGGTGCGCTGGCAGGATGCGAGCGGCGAGGGCGCGGTGCTGGATACGTTTGAGATTCCGCTGTCGCCTGCGGACGTGAAGGAAAAGAAGTGAGCGCAGAGCTTTGTGTGCGGTGGGCTGAAAGCACGGATGTGCCGACGATTCTGGGATTCATTCGCGAGTTAGCGGAGTATGAGCGCGAGCCCGATGCGGTGCTGGCGACGGAAGCTGACCTGCTGCGCGATGGCTTTGGTGAGCGTCGTCGGTTTCGGAGCTTTGTTGCGGAGTGGGAGGGCAGGCCTGCGGGGTTTGCGCTGTTCTTTGAGAGCTACTCGACGTGGCGCGGACATCATGGGATCTGGCTTGAGGACCTGTATGTGACGCCGAGCCTGCGCAGCAAGGGGATCGGCAAGGCGTTGATGGCGCAGGTGGCGAAGGTTGCGGTGGAGGAAGGCTGCCCTCGCATGGAGTGGAGCGTGCTGAACTGGAACGCGCCAGCGATTGCGGTGTATGAGCGCGTGGGGGCGCACAGGCAGGCAGAGTGGAGCATTATGCGGGTGGCCGATGAGAAGCTGGCTGCGCTGGCGGAGCAGGCTCCGGCGTTGCGGGGCGCGTAACCCGATAAGCTAGTAAGTGATGAAGACTGTTCATGTGATTGGCGGAGGCCTTGCGGGGCCTGAGGCTGCGTTGCAGGCGGCGCGTGCGGGCTGCAAGGTTGTGTTGAGCGAGATGCGTCCGGTGCGATCGACGGAAGCGCATTTGACGAGTGATTTTGCGGAGCTGGTGTGCTCGAACTCGCTGAAGAGCGAGAGCGAGAACTCTGCGCCGTGGCTGCTGAAGCAGGAGATGCGGCGGGCGGGTTCGTTTCTGCTGAAGGCTGCGGATGAAGCGAGTGTGCCGGCTGGACATGCGCTGGCGGTGGACCGCGAAGTGTTCTCGGCGAAGGTGGCGGCGATGATCGAGGCCGAGCCAAACATTGAGGTGCGCCGCGAAGAGGTGACGCGCCTGGATGAGAGTGCGGAGGACGTGATCACGGTGCTGGCGAGCGGGCCGCTGACGTCGTCGCCGCTGGCGGGTGAGCTGCAGCGGTTGACTGGCTCCGACCACCTGGCGTTCTATGATTCGATCTCGCCGATTGTGGATGCGAGCACCATCGATATGGAGAAGGTGTACTTTGCGGCCCGGTGGGACAAGGGTACGGCGGATTACATCAACTGCCCGTTTACCAAGGACGAGTACGACGCATTTATTGACGCTCTGGCGACGGCGGAGAAGATTGAGCACAAGCCGTGGGAAGCGATTCCTGATGCGGGCGATGTGGCGGCGAAGGCTGCGGACGAGAAGCTGAATTACTTTGAAGGCTGCCTGCCGATTGAAGAGATCGCTCGTCGTGGCAAGGACACGCTGCGCTTTGGGCCGATGAAGCCTGCGGGGTTGACGAACCCGCGCACCGGGCGCTGGCCGTATGCGGCGGTGCAGTTGCGGCAGGAGAACCTGCGTGCGGACAGCTACAACCTGGTGGGGTTTCAGAACTCGCTGAAGTATGGCGAGCAGGCGCGCATTTTGAAGATGATTCCGGGGCTGGAGAATGCGAAGTTCCTGCGCTATGGGCAGATCCACCGCAACACGTACATTCATGCTCCGACGCTGCTGACGGAGACGCTGCAGTTGCGCTCGCATCCGAACATCCTGATCGCGGGGCAGCTTTCGGGCGTGGAAGGCTATACGGAGTCGATGGCTTCGGGGCAGTTGGCTGGGCGCTATGCGGCGGCGCTGGCGAAGGGCGAGCAGCCGACGCCTGCTCCACGGCTGACGGCGAACGGTTCGCTGTCGTACTACATCACCCATGCGGAGACGAAGCGCTTCCAGCCGGCGAACATTACGTTCGATCTGCTGGTGCCGCTTGAGGAAGAGCTGCGGAAGAAGATTCGCGACAAGAAAGAACGGCACAGAATTCAGTGCGAGCGTGCGCTGGAAGCCTGGGACGGCTGGCTGGCGGGAAACGTCTAGAGCTGCAAAGAGTGCGTGGTACTCTCGCTGCACACTCTTATGCGACCTCTCGGCCCTATTGAAGCGATCTCGCCGGCAATTGCACGTACCAGACTTGTGCTGTTTACTCCGTTTCGTTTCGGAGGCACGTGGAAGATTTCGATCTCGGCGTACCTCGGTGTACTCGGTACGGTCTTTATGCCGTGGCCGATGATGTATCTCGCGTTCTTCTTCAAAATGGTTCCTGCGCAGGCGCGCGGTGCGTTTCCTACGTCCATTTTGATGGTCATGTCGCTGGTGTTTTTTGCGGTGTACGTGGCGCTGTTCTATCTGTGCTCGCGGCTGCAGTTTTCCGTCTTTGGCCTGGTACTGCATCGTGAGTCGCGGGTGGCTTCTGCGTGGCGAACGTTTGGTGACGCAGCATTGCCGTGGACGCTGTTCAAGATGGTGACCGGATGCGTCGTGCTGGGGCTGCTGGCTGTGCCGCTGGTTCGGATGGTGTCAGCGTTTGTGCCTTTGTTGGACCAGCTGCAGGCGAAGCCCGGGCAGCCGATGGATCCTCAGGCGTTTCATGCGCTGCTGGCGTTCTATGGAGCGTTCTTCGGCCTGTACCTGATCTTTGGTCTTTACATGTGGGTGAACTCGCTGCTGGCGGACTTCATCGTGCCTTCGCTGGCGCTGGAGCGGGTTTCCCTGCGTGAGGCGTTTCGCCGCCTGTTTGTACTGGTTCGACAGGAGCCGCTGCAGGTGCTGGGCTATGCGCTGATGAAGCCCCTGCTGGCGATTGCGGGATTTCTCGTCGCACTGATTCTGTTTGAGATCGCCATCGTGATCGTGGTCCTCGTGCTGGTCCTTGTGGCGCTGCTGATCGGGGTTGTGCTTCACCTGCTGCATGTGCCGACGGCTGTGCTGAGTGTGCTGGCGGTGTGCGTTGGCCTGGTGATGTATGTCTTCCTGATTGTGTACGGCTGCGGCGTCAGCCTTGGGCCGGTGATGGTCTTTCTTGAGGCGTATCTGCAGTGCTTCCTCGGCGGTCGCTATCCGCTGCTGGGCGATGCGCTGGACGCGACGACGCCCCCACCGCCTGCGGTGTACTACCCGCCGGTGATGGTGGCGCCGCCTCCTGCTATGGAAGGCTGAAGAGGCTCAGGCTTTCGGCGCTTTGCGCATGGCCTCGGCGAATTTAAGGAAGACGAGGGCGCAGGGAGAGTAGCCACCGGGGTCCGGCTGGGTGAAGGTGCCGGTGAGTGGGTCGATCTGCTGGCGGAACTCGCCGTGGCGCATGATCGCTGCGGTCCACTGCTGCATGAGGTAACGCTGCTCGGCGTGTTTGCCGTAATGGTCCATCCAGCGCAGGGTGCGGAGCGCGGTGAGCGCCTGGGTTGCGCCACCCCAGCTGTTGCGTGGGATGGGGCGGACGAATTTGGGGTCGTCGGCTGCGATGCTGGGGAAGGGGAAGGTTGTCCAGTAGGCTTTTGGGTTGCTGAGCTGGCGTGTCCAGAGCTGATCGAAGAGGCTGCGGTCGTGGGCGATCTTCGTGTCGAGGACGTGCTCGCCGAGGACGCGGAGGTTGGCGACCGAGCGCACGCGGACGAATTTGTTTTCGGTGTCCAGGTCGTAGAAGCTGGCGTCCTCTTCGCACCACAGCTTGGCGAGGATGAGGCGGCGGAGCGTTTCGGCGTCTTCACGCCAGCGGGCGGCTTCGGCGTGTTTGCCTAGGGCGTCGGCCATGTGGGCGAGCGCGATGCGCGCGCCGAAGACGGTGGCCGAGAGGTCGGGGCAGAGGCGCGGCATGCCGGGAGCGACCGCGGATTTGCGGGCGTCGTTGTCGGCGCAGCGCTTGGGGACGCCGTTCCAGCGCGGGCTGTTGTCCTGGCCGGTGTCGTAGATGCAGAAGGCTTCGACGAGGCCGGTGCCGCGGGTGTTGCGATAGCGGCGGAGCCAGGCGTCCCAACGTGAGCAGGCGTTGTAGGCCTCGGTGAGGAAGGCTTCGTCGTGCAGGAGCTGCGAGAGGTCCCAGGCGGTGGCGGCGATGGGGACGACCATCTGGATCTGGGCGAAGCCTGCTTCGGAGAGCTTGACGCTGGCGGGGAGCTGGCCGTCCTCGCGCTGGTTGGCGAAGAAGGCGCGGTGGGTGTTGCGGGCGATGTCGAGCGGGGTGAGTTTGTCTTCGCGCGGAGCGACAAAGCGGGCGAGTTGCGCGTAGGCGAGGCTCTCGTGCGGGCCGCACTCCTGCCAGGCACCCTGGTAGGTGCTGCCTTCGAAGAGGATGGGCTTGTCGAAGTGAGGGGTGGTTTTGACGTTGCCTGCGAGGACCGCGAGCGCGGCGCTCCAGGTGGTATGCCACGTTTGGTCTACGGTGGACGGCTGGGCGTGAGCCAGAAGAGGCCTTGCTGCGGGAGAGAGGGCGGCGGCGGTGAGGCTGAGTTGGTGCAGGAAAGAACGTCGCGAGCTTCGCATGGCTAACCAGCCTACATGCTTCGTGCCACGACTGTGTAGCGGTGCGAGGATGCGCTTCCTGGACGGGAGCGCATCCTCGCGCAGGTCAGGGCTTTACGCCGACGCTGTTTTGCGCGATGGCTGAAGCCATCGGGGTGATGACGGGAGCGGCGACGCCAAGGTATTCGACGACCTGGTTGGTTGAAAAGTCCGCGGCCCAGATGTCACCGGAGCTATCGATGGCTGAACCAGCGACGTTCGTCATGGTTGCGTTCCCGGAGTAGCCGTTGGCTGGTGTCAGCAGGGTCCCTGTTGAAGAGATCTGTGACAGAGCGAACTGCGTGGAGGCAGCGTTGAAGTACCAGATGGTGTTGTTTCCATCGACGGCTGGGGCAGCCGGATACTGCGCGGAGTTCGTGTATCCGTTGTTGCCGGAGAGCAGCGTGCCATCCGCTGCAAGCTCAA
Source organism: Acidobacteriaceae bacterium (assembly GCA_028283655.1). NCBI lineage: Bacteria > Pseudomonadati > Acidobacteriota > Terriglobia > Terriglobales > Acidobacteriaceae > Acidobacteriaceae bacterium. Next base: position 204,922 of record JAPWKE010000001.1, read on the forward strand.
CCAGGCTACCGGAGACAGCGCCGCTGTAGTAGTAGTTGGCGATCCACACGTTGCCCGAATGATCGACGGCCATGCCGTTGGGCAGAGCATCTGCGGTCGTGACTTCGCCTGTGGTGTATGGCGCGTTAGCATTGGCTGTTCCGGCGAAGTTCAGCTCTCCGACTTCAGCGGATTCACCGTTGCCTGCGAACCAGACGTTATTGCTGGCGTCGTTGACCACGTAGAGCGGGAACTGCGCACTGTACCCCGAGGTGGTGTTGTAGGTGGGAAACGCTGTAATGGTGCCGCTTTGCGTGATCTGAACGACACCGTTTCGCTGTCCGCTGACTCCGCTTGAGGCGCTGTTCACGGTCCAGACGTTATTGTTGCCGTCGACGGAGATTCCTGCAGGGCCGAACACGCTGGTGCTGTAGTCGTTGAGCAGTGTGCCGGTGGAGCTTACTTCTATGATGTGTCCGTCGTTGCTGGTTCCACCGCCGTAGCTGGAAACCCAGGTGTGGCCGAGGCCGTCGACGGCGATGCCATAGCTGTACTTCAGCGTGGCGGGCGTGAAGCCGCTGTTGCCGGAGAGGAACTTGCCGGAGTTTGAAATTTCAGTGATGGGGCCGTAGAAGCTTGATACCCATGCGTTGCCGGCGTCGTCGATCGCGATGGCGGAGGGGCTGGCAAGGCCGCCGCCGGTGAAGACCAGACCGATGCTGAAGTCGTTTGGCTGGGTGGGCAGACTGGGCGCGAAGGGGGCGGTGGCGGCCTGCAGATCGTAGAGCGCGGAGAGGTTTGCGCCGGGGTGATGCGCGATGTTGAGAGCGGCGGTCGCGGTGTCCGTGGCTACGGTGCCGCTGGTGGTGCCGTCGGAGGTGGCAGCACTAAGCAGCGTGGAGCATGCTCCGGAGGCTGAGCCGTCGGGGGTGCCAGCGTTAATGCAGGCGGCGAGGATGTTGCCGAGCGTATTGATCGTGCTGGTAGGCACGGTGCCTGCACCGGAGGGGGTTTGGCTGAGAGCTGCTCCGGTGGAGACGTCTACGAGGCTTGCAGCGTTGGCGAAGGCGTTAGCGATGCCTGCGGTTGCGGCTGCTGTTCCGCTGGAGGAGACGTGCGTTGCGTCTACGGCGTAGCCCGCGATGGCGTAGGCCGTGGCGACGGTGGTCAGTTCGTTGACGTTGAGAAAGGGCACGGTGGAGGCAAAGGTGCCGGAGGCGGGGCAGGTTCCCAGCGTGGCGAGGAAGCCTGCTGCGGAGTTTGTGCTGCCTGCGGCCAGGCCGGGGTTGCCGCCGAGCGCGTAGAGGTAGACCTGAGCGCCTGCGGTGCAGGTGTAGTCGTTGGTGATGGAGAAGGAGCCTGTGGAGTCGGTGAGAACGTAAGCTCCGATGGCGTCTGACTGTCCAGTCGTGGCGGCGTTCAGCAGAGAGAGGGAGGCGTTGCCGTAGCCGGTGGTGTTGGCGGCCATCAGGTAGATGTGCGAACCGACGACGGGCTGCTGGCCGCCGAAGACTTCGCCCTTCATAGCGAGTCCCGAAGCGCTGCTGCTTGAGGTGCTTACCGGACCGATGCCGCAACCGGTGGCGAGAAGGGTGAAGAAGGCTGCGATGGAAACGATTGTTGAGGACGGAATGGGACGGGCCATGCTTGCTCCTGTCGTTCGTGCGGACGGCTGGGCGTACGGACGCTGGTGACGGTCAGCGCGTGGACGAAGTGGACTGATGATGGTCAGCGAAAGCACAGAAAGCTGCAACGATGAACGCATCGTTGCAGTGTGCTGCTAGTGCGGGGCCCGAAGGGAGAAGTGGGCGAAGGGAAGGAGGAGCTAAGAGGCCGAGTTTACTCGGCCTTCTTCTTATTGCGTGCTTTGATCTTAAACCAGATGGGGGAACCAATGAACTTGAACGCTCGGCGGACTTCGTTGGCGAGGAAGCGTTCGTAGCTGAAGTGGAGCTTGACGTCGCGGTCGGTGAAGAGAATGAAGGTAGGCGGAGCCACGGCGGCCTGCGTCATGTAGTAGATCTTCACGCGGCGGTTCATCGGCACACTGGCGCGCTGGAAGTCGACGGAGTCGAGGAAGCGGTTCATGTTGCCGGTGGAGATACGCTTGCGGCGTTCGCGGCTGACAAGCTGGGTCTTCTTGAAGACCTCTTCGACGTTCAGCTCTTCGAGCGCGGAGATGAAGATGAGCGGAGCGTAGTCGAGGTACTTGAGCGAGTCGCGGACCTGTTGCTCGTAGGCCTTGCGGTCTGCTGGTGGCTTGCCGTCGTAGAGGCGCATGCCGTCGGGGCCGACCTTGGTCATGGCGTCCCACTTGTTGACGAGGATGATGACGGAGCGACCGGACTCGTGCGCGTAGCCGCCGATGTTGGCGTCGAGCGCGGTGACGCCTTCGGTGGCGTCGATGAGCAGGAGCGCCACGTCGGCGTCTTCAAGGTGCTTGCGGCTCATGATGACCGAGAGCTTTTCGGCCAGGAGCTTGGTCTTGCCCTTGCGCCGAATGCCTGCGGTGTCGATGAAGCGGAAGCTGTGGCCGTCGCGTTCGACAACCTCGTCCACGGCGTCGCGAGTGGTGCCTGCGATGGGTGAGACGATGGCGCGCTCGGTGCCGGTGAGGGCGTTGAGCAGCGTGGATTTGCCGACGTTGGGGCGGCCGATGATGGCGACCTTGGTCTCGCGGAGAACGTGCTCGCCGTGGGACTTCAGCTTGCGCTCGCGGGGAGCGTCTTCGCTGTCTTCGTCCTCGTCGAAGCCGGGGCCCATGTCTTCATCGAACTCTTCTTCGAAGCCTTCTTCGTTCTCGGTGGGCTCTTCGGCGACGAACTCGGGCGGCAGGGCGGCCCAGACTTCGTCGAGGAGATCGCCGATGCCGGAGTTGTGCTCGGCGGAGATGGGCAGGACGTTCTTGAAGCCGAGCGTGCGGAAGTTTTCGGCAGAGGACTCAAGCGCAACCGTGTCCATTTTGTTGACGGCGAGGAAGAGCGGCTTGCCGCCGCGCTGGAGCAGGCGGGAGAGCTCGACGTCGGGCGCGGTGATCTCGGTGCGGCCGTCGATGACCATGATGATGGCGTCGGCTTCTTCGAGGCCGATCTTGGCCTGACGGAAGATTTCGCTGGGGATGAGGGCTTCGTCGTCGGGGATGACGCCGCCGGTATCGACGAGGCGAACATTGCGGTTGGCCCACTCGACTTCGCCGTAGATGCGGTCGCGGGTGATGCCGGGCTCGTCGCCGACGATACTGCGTCGGGTGCCGGTGAGGCGGTTGAATAGCGTGGATTTGCCGACGTTGGGGCGGCCGCAGATGGCGACCAGCGGCATGCGATCGGGCGTGCGGTGGCTGGCGGCGGTTGCGATTTCGCTGGCGAGCTTTTCGAGCTCGCGGTTTTCGCGCTCTTCGTGCGAGGAGCCGGAGCCGCCGAGGGAGAACTTCTTGCGACGGCCGACGATGTACTTGTCCTCGTCGTCCTCGGGGCGCAGCGTGACTTTGCGCTCGAACTCGGGCGATTGCTTCGGCGTGAGGGCTGCCTTGGAGGAGGCGGCCTTCTTGGCCGCGATCGTCTTGCGCTGCTTGGGCGTGGCGCCAGCGATTTGGGCACCGGTTTTAGCGCCTGAGCGCGGGGCCTTGCCGAGCTTAGGCCGGGTGCTGGCCTGCCGGTGTTTTTTGCCCATTCGTTTTTTCTGTTCGCGCTTCGGTGCCATAAATCCTCTTTCTTTTATGGTCGCACGTTGGCCCCCTGAAGTCTCAGCAAAGACTAGGATTGAGAGATGGAATTAGACGGATATGCAGGGAAACGGTTCGCGCTGGTGCTGACCGATGAGCAGGACGAGACGACGGCGTTCGGTGGGTGGATGGCATTTCTGGTGGGCGATGCGCTGGTTCTGCGGCGTGAAGACGGCACATTGAACGTCGAAGACGAGTGGATTGCCCGGATTCGCGCGGTCGATACGGATCGGCTGCGGGAGATTCTGCCCGAAGCGGATTTTTTCCTGCCGCTGAACGTCGGTCCGATGGCCGAAGGCGAAGCTCCAAAGCTTTCTTAGCCGAAGAAGTGGTTGTGGGAAGATGCGCCGGGCGAAGAAACGGCGGATATCATGCTAGCTAGATGCCGCTGGTAAACCAGATCGAAAAGCTCCACGAACAACGGGCCGTCGATGGCCCGCTACCGTCGTTGTATGAGTTTTTTCACCAGGGCGGTTTGCTGGCCAAGTCGACGCTGAACTTCGAGCAGCGGCCGGGACAGTACAAGATGGCGCAGACGATCGAGCAGTGTTTTGCCGACAAGCGCCACCTGATCGTCGAAGCCGGGACGGGCACGGGCAAGACGCTGGCGTATCTGCTGCCCGCGTTGCGGCAGGCGCGGGAGCATAAGCAGCGCATCATCATCTCGACGGGAACGAAGAACCTGCAGGAGCAGTTGTTCTTCAAGGACATTCCGTTTCTCGAGTCGCTGCTGGGGCCGCTGCGGGTCTGCTACATGAAGGGCCGGGCGAATTACCTGTGCAAGCAGAAGATGTATGCGTTGCGCGATAACCCGCTGCTGAGCGGGCTGGATGAGATTGAGCAGTTTCACCAGATTGCGCGCTGGGAGAAGCAGACCGAGACGGGAGACCGCGCGGAGCTGAACGCGTTGCCGGAGCACTCCGCGTTGTGGCACAAGCTGGACGCGCGCAGCGAGGTTTGCCTGGGGCAGACGTGCCCGAACTGGGAGCAGTGCTTTGTGACGTCGATGCGGCGCAAGGCGCTGGAGAGCGATCTGGTGATCGTGAACCACCATCTCTTCTTCGCGGATTTGAACATCAAGCAGCAGGCCGGGGATGCTCCTGATGCGGGCATTCTGCCGGAGGCTGCAGCGGTGATCTTTGACGAAGCGCATGAGCTGGAGGATGTGGCGTCGCAGTACTTCGGCGTGGCGCTGACGAACTCGCGCTTCGATGAACTGGCGCGCGATACGGAAGGCCTGCTGCGGGCGAAGAGCGTGAGCACGTCCGGCGTGGAAGCGGCGACGGCGAACCTGCGTGATCGTTCGCGGATGTTCTTCTCGGCGCTGCCGGTGGGGCCGTCGCACATGGGCAGGCTGGAGTTCAGCGACCGCGTGGACTTCCTTGAACATGCGGGCGATGCGTATATCGGGGCGACGAACGCGCTGACGCGGCTGGAAGGCGAGCTGGAGCGTTTGCGCGAGGTGGAAGAGGCGTCCGGGCTGCGGCGGCGTGCGGCGGACATTCGTCATCATCTGAAGTTTCTGCTCGAGGGCGATGACAAGAACAACGTTTTCTGGATTGAACGCCGGACGAGCTCGAACCTGCGCAATGCGGCGCGCTCGCAGCCGCGAACGACGGGGCTAAACGATCCGCTGCTGGCTAACGGCATTGTGTCAGCGCAGGCTTCGGCGAGCATTGCGGCACGGGCTGCGGAGGCACAGCTCTTTACGAGCTTTACGACGCATCTGCAGGCGACGCCGATTGATGTGTCCACGCTGCTGACGGAGACACTGTTTGCGCGGTACCCGACGGTGGTGCTGACGTCGGCGACTCTGACCGTGGCGGACGGCGAGGGCCAGCCGAGCTTTGAGCATTTGAAGAAGCGGCTGGGCATTCCGTTCCCGAAGGAGCTGGTGGTGTCGTCGCACTTCGATTACGCGAAGCAGGCGCTACTGTATCTGCCGCCGACGATGCCGGAACCTCGGCATCCGCAGTTTGTGGTGCAGGCCACGGAGAAGATTCGTCGCGTGCTGGAGATCTCGCAGGGGCGGGCGTTCTGCCTCTTCACCAGCTATGCGCAGATGCGCGAGTTGCACGATCGTCTGCTGGGGCAGGTGCCGTATCCGCTGCTGATGCAGGGGACAGCACCGCGCCATGCCTTGCTGCAGCAGTTTCGCGATACGCCGAATGCGGTGCTTTTTGGGACGTCGAGCTTCTGGCAGGGGATCGATGTGCAGGGCGAGCAGTTGAGCTGCGTGATTATCGACAAGCTACCGTTTGCAGTGCCGACGGACCCGATTCTGAAGGCACGGACGGATGCGATCAACGCTGGCGGAGGCAATGCGTTTGCCGAGTTACAGATCCCGCAGGCGGTGATTGCGCTGAAGCAGGGCTTTGGGAGGCTGATTCGCTCGCTGTCGGACCGCGGTGTGCTGATGCTGCTGGACCCGCGTATTCGCACGACGCGGTATGGGGCTACGTTTCTTGACTCGCTGCCGCCGTACCGGCGCACGGACGATATCCGGGAGGTGGAGATGTTCTTTGAACAGCCTCCGCCGAAGGCACGCAAGGACGCGTAAACTAGAGCAGGCATGGGCCGCAATCTTTACATTCTCGCCGGCACGTTAGGGGCGCTCGCGCTCATCTCTTTTCTGTTGTCGGTAACGCATCTCGCGCAGGGGCCGGGATCGCCGGGGGACGCCGCCTTGTGGCGCACGTCGGCGATGGGTTTGCTGCTGCTGTCATTGCTGGTAGGGCTGGGCGGAACGATGTCCGCGCTCTTTGAGCAGGCAGAACGCCGCCACGAGCAACAACGTGACGAGCAACGTCGCCAGCGTCGTGAGGACGCTCGCTAGGAACGCATACATCATGTACGAAGTCACCGTCGAAGCTCACTTCTCCTCTGGCCACTACTTGCGGAACTACTATGGCAAGTGCGAGAACCCGCATGGCCACAACTATCGCGTGCTGGTAACACTAGCTGGCGAAGAGCTGGATGAGGCAGGGATGCTGCTCGACTTCAAGCTGCTGAAGCAGGTGCTGCGGCCGACGGTGGATTATTTGGACCACCAGATGATCAACGATCTTGAGCCATTCACCACGGTGAACCCCTCGGCCGAAAACCTGTCGAAGTACTTCTTCGACAAGGTGGCCGATGAGGTTGTCCGGGTGAGCGCGGGGCGCGTGCGCGTGAAGGACTGCACGGTGTTTGAGACGAACACCAGCTACGCTCGTTACTCCGAGTAGCGGCGTCCACGCCAGAGTGCCTGGCTTCCGAATTTTGCGCGCAGCCATGCTGTCCACTGCAGCAGAAGCAGAAGCGTGACGCCGAGCGGATGCAGCAGTGCTGACCACCACGGTTGTTTGAAGCGGTAGGCCGCGATCAGCCGCGGCAGGGCGGCTGCAGCTATGGCGATGCAGAGTAGAAGGCCACCGAGTAGGAAGCTGTCGATATCCAGCGCGACGCTGCCGTGCAGCAGTTGCTGCCAGTCGGTGATGGCGAGATAGAGCAGCCAGAGCGCGCAGGCCGCAGGGGCTACCTGACCCAGAAATAAGGACAACGAACGCCAGAGCAGCTTGCCGAAGGTGGGCGTCTCTTCCGCAGATTGGCGGCTGAGGCTGTTCCACGTTGCGGCGGGGGCGGATGGCTGCGCGGTGGCGAGGCGCGTGAGGTCGATGAGGTCGGTGCGAAAGCCGTGCTCGCGGAAGGCGCGGGGCAGTTGCAGGCCGTCGTGCTGGGAGGCTCGGATCTCAGCATGGCCTCCACTGGAGAAGTATGCTGCGCGGTCGACGAGGAGGAACTGTCCGCTGCCAGCGGCGTACTGCGGCTGGCTGGAGCGCTGCAGGCCGCGCAGCGAGTGGTGCGCGAGCAGCGTGAAGTGTTGCAGCGGAAGAAGCAGGGCGCCTAGACCGCCAGTGGTGCGGGAACGGGGAAGGCCGGAGAGAAGGGAGACTTCGCGGGAGCGCAACGCGGCTACGGCGCGAGCGATGGCCCACGGGTGCAGCACGATGTCGGCGTCGAGAAAGAGCAGAAGGGGTGCGTGCACGGCGGTGCGTGCGAGCTTCCAGCAGGCGTGCTGCTTGCCATTCCAGTCGCGCGGCAGGGCGGCGGAGTGGACGAGATGCACGCGCGGGTCGTGTGCGGCGATCGCCTGCACGATGGACGCGGTGGCGTCGATGGAGGCGTCGTCACAGACGCAGAGTTCGACGGTCACCTCTGCACTGGCGAGCGCGCTGGCGATGCAGGCGGCGATGTTTTCGGCTTCGTTGCGTGCGGGGATCAGGACGGCGACGTACTCGCCTTCGACGTAGCCGAAGCGCGGCGGACGGTAGCGTCGCAGGTTGAAGGCGAAGCGCACGGCGGGGAGGGCGGCGAAGAGCGCGGCGATGGCGAGGGTGATGAGGAGGAACACTGGCGTCAGGGCCTCACAGGCTGCGAGAGCGGCTTGGAGGCATCAGGGGCGAGTGGCATGGTTCATCTTCGCATCAAACGTTCGCCCCGTAGATGGCGGCGGACGGATTGCGGCTGAAACAGAGCGGCCTGCCCGGAAAGCTCTTCGCGTTTGTGAAGGGACGTTCCGGGCAGGCCACGATGTGGGTGGGTTAGAGCGCGCGTTCGCGGAGGATGAGCTCTTCCCAGACGGCGTTCGCTTGTTGGGTGAGTTCGTCCATGCTGCCTTCGTTATGGATGACGAGAGACTGTCCGGCGAAGGCGGCGTTGGCCTTCTGCTGAGCGAGGCGAGCGAGGGCGTCGGTGGCGAGCGCGGCGCGTTCGTCTGCGCTGAGTTCGCGGCCTGTGGCCATGCGTTCGACGAAGCGAGCGACCTTGGTGTCGTCTGGTGCGGTGACCATGACGATGACGTCGAAGCGGTCCTGCCAGTTCTCGCCTGTGCCGGATTTTGCGGAGAAGATCAGCGCCGACTCGACGACCGCGATAGCGTGCGGACGCTCTGCACGCAGCTGCGCGATGCGCTTTGCCTGCTTGGCCAGCACGGCAGGGTGGACCAGGGCGTTCAGCTCTTCGATGCGCGGGTTTTCTGGATCGAAGGCGAGGCGGGCGAGCTCGCGGCGGTTGAGCGTGCCGTCTGCTGCGAGGATGCCGGGGCCGAAGCGTTCGACGATTTCGTCGAAGACTGGCTTGCCCGGCACCATCAGCGCGCGACCCATTTCATCGCTGGCAAAGACGACTGCGCCTTGTTCCTGAAAGAGTTTTGCGACGGTGGATTTGCCGCTGCCGAGGTCCCCTGTGAGTCCGACTCGAAGCATTGGGTTATTTGCCTCGCCGCATACGAGCGGCCTTCACGGTGTTTGCCATGAGCATGGCGATGGTGAGCGCACCGACGCCGCCCGGGACGGGCGTGTAGGCGCTGCTGGTGGAGAAGGCCATCGGTGCGATGTCGCCGATGACAGTCGAGCCGCGCTTGGCGAAAGTGGCCTTGCGGGTCTCGTGGTCGGGATGCTCCGAGGGGAAGAACTCGACAACTTCGGCTTCACCGGTCAGGCGGTTGATGCCGACGTCGACGAGCGTAGCGCCGGGCTTGACCATGTCTTTGGTGACGAAGCCGGGGCGACCAATGGCGGCGACGAGGATGTCGGCTTCGCGCGTGAAGTCGGCCAGGTTTTTCGTGCGCGAGTGGCAGACCGTGACCGTGGCCGAGGCGTTGATGAGCATCGCGGCGATGGGCTTGCCGACAATGTTGGAGCGGCCCAGGACGACTGCGTTTACGCCGGAGACGGGGATGTTGCTGCGCTTCAGCACTTCCATGATGCCTGCGGGGGTGCAGGGTGCGAGCAGCTCGCTGGCGTCGGTGCCGTTGAGCAGGCGACCGGCGTTGATGGGGTGGAAGCCGTCGACGTCCTTGCTGGGGTGCACGGCTTCGAGCAGACGCTGGGTGTCGACGTGCGCGGGCAAGGGAAGCTGGATGAGGATGCCGTCAATCTCGTCGCGGGCGTTCAACTGGGCGACCAGTTCGAGCAGGTCTTCGGTGGTGACGGAGGCGTCGGGCGTGTGCATCTCGGAGTAAATGCCGAGCTCAGCACAGGTTTTCACCTTGCTGCGCACGTAAATCTGCGATGCAGCTACGTCGCCGACCAGCACAACGGCAAGGCCCGGTGTGTAGCCAGCGGCGACCGCGCTCTTTACTTCCTCGGCCACTTCGGCCTTGATCTCTGCGGCGATTCTTACGCCGTCCAATACTCGTGCCGCTGTCTGGTTGGCGATTGCCGCCGCTGTTTCACTCATGTGTACAAGGATATCGCGGCGCGAGGAATGTTTGCGTGGCGGCAAAAAACACGCACAATTCGCAAACAACCTATGGAGAGGGTTGCGTTTCTAATCCTGAAACGCAGCAGCTTGCGTAAACAACACTTCTATAAGGGGCGCTGAGATGACCGATAGGGACAACGAAGAGAAGCAAGATCGCTGCCTGATCGAAAAGTTCACCCCGGCTGACCTCATCATGTTGCGCTATGACCTGCTCCAGACGGGGGTTGATAGCTTTCAAGCTGCCGAAATTGTCGCCAACTTTCTCTCAGGACGAGGGTATGGGATCTCGTCGCAGGAGGCGCGTGGCGTGGCGTTCAGCATTGAAGGCGCGGGGGTGACGCCGGAGATTATTCAGTCTGAGCTGGAGCGCGTGGCCCGCGTAATGTAACGCGCAGGCCACGCGGCTACATCAGTTCGCCTTCGGCTTCGTCGGTGGGAGATTCGATTTCAGCGTCAAAGGACTCGAGCAGGCGATCGAGGAACGCTTCCTCGTCGATGTCTTTGTTGCTCATGGCCTCGGCGTTCACGATGTGGCGTGCGAGGTCGGCGAGCACGACTCCCCAGGCGGCTGGGTCTTGAAAGGTGCCGGTGCGCAGGCTGACGTGCTGGCTGGCTTCGGCTACCCAGACGCGCAGGAGTTCAAACGAAGCGTTGTCGCGTTCCGCAGCGGGTGGTGGGTTAAGAAACTTCATGCTCATGGGGTGAGTTCGACTCGCTTCCGCAGGGGGTGATTAGTAGTGCCAATCCGAGCTTACGAGAACGAGCGCAACCCCGACCAGCAGAATGCCGACAAAAACCAGGAACCAGCGATATCCGCGGTGCAAAACCGCCTCACGGCTCTGTGCGCGAACGTGCCGGGGCACCATCCAGAGACTGAGCGGAGCGTAGAACCACGCCGCAAAGAAGTATCCGGAGATGACGAGCAGGAGCAGTGGCGCGATGGGGCCGTGGAGGTATCTCATGCGTATGGAAGATAAGAGCGTTGCGGGAAGTCTTGTCCATCGTAGTCCCTCGGGATGCGACGCGAGAAGTTTTTAGGTGCGGAGGTTGTTTCCCGAGGTTCATTTTGGAACAAGCCGCTGCGAACGCAGCAGATTACGAAAAAGATATTGGCGGAATCTTCATCCACGTAGCGGTGCCATGCGTACACACTTCACACATGATCACCGCATACGTCGCACTCAAATTGTGTTTTGTGTCGGTTGCCGTCTATCGGCGGATCAACTGGCGGCAGGTTCGAGAGCGGTTTCAATCGCTGCGTTTACGTCAGCATCCGCAAACTCCGCTGCCACTCGAATGCCATTCATAATGGCGCGCTCGTTTGAGCTGCCATGACCGACGATGGCTACGCCGCGAACGCCGAGCAGCGGTGCGCCGCCGTATTCGGAGTAGTCGAGCCGCTTTTTGAAGGCCTTGAAGGCGCGCTGGCTGAGCAAGGCGCCCACCTGTGAGGTCACCGTCGACTTCAGGCTTTCACGCAGGCTCGAGTTGACGAGTCTGGCGATGCCTTCCGAGGTTTTCAGCGCGACGTTGCCTACGAAGCCATCACAGACGACGACGTCGGCGCTGCCGTTGTAGAGGTCGCGACCTTCGACGTTGCCCAGGAAGTGGATGACGCCGCGTGTGCCGAGTTCACGCATCAGCGGCAGGGTGTCGCGAACGAGCGTATTGCCCTTGGAGTCTTCTTCGCCGATGGAGAGCAGGCCGACGCGCGGACGGGCGACCCGCAGCACGTTCTTCGAATACATGTGGCCCATGACGGCGAACTGCAGCAGGTTGTCGGGGTCTGAGTCCACGTTGGCACCGACGTCCAGCAGAACGCAGGGTGCTCCGGTGCTGGTCGGCAGAATGGTGGCCAGGGCAGGGCGGTCGACGCCGCGGAGCGAGCCGAGCACCATCTTGGCGGTGGCCATGGCTGCGCCGGTGTTGCCGGCCGTGACGAAGCCTGCCGCGCGGCCTTCGCGCACCATCTTCAGCCCGACACGCATGGAGGAGTCACGCTTGGAGCGCACAGCCTGTGCGGCCTTGTCTTCCATGGAGATCCACTCGCTGGCCTGGACGATGAAGATGGGCAGGCGCTCGCGCTTGGAGGAGCCGACGACGAAGCCGCCACCTGAGGAGGCTTTGAGGGCTTCGCGAAGCTTCGGACGCAGAATGTCTTCCGGTCCCACCAGGTGAATGCGAACTCCTGGCAGGGTGCGAGCAGCGAGTATGGCTCCGCGGATTTCAGGGTCGGGAGCTTTGTCGCTTCCCATGGCATCCAGAACGATGTCGATGGACATATCTCAGTGAGGGTACCGCGAAGTGAGGCGGAAATCTTTCGATAGGTATCGTGATGTTCAACACGAAAGGCACGGCCTGAGCCGTGCTGTTCGCGTTAGAAATTGCAGGAAAGGGACTTAGGCTGCAGTTGCAGTCTTGTCCGGGCCATACTGGCGGCCCTTGTACTGTCCGCAGGAAGCGCAAACAGTGTGGGGAACGCGCTTGGCGCCACAGTTGGGGCAGTTGCCTACGCCGGTGTTGGGCGTAAGGAAGTCGTGCGAACGGCGCTTGGCGGTACGCTGCTTGGAGTGGCGGCGCTTAGGATTAGGCATGGTATTCCTCTCAAACGTTTCCTGACCGCAGGCGGCGAACGTACCGCGAACCGGCAGATCAAGAATCCGGAAGTTCTAAAATTTTGCAGCCGGCTTTGTGAGCACGGAGATCTGCGTTAGGACTTTGGCGGCAACGATAGCCCGGCCAGCGCATTCCAGCGCAGATCGGACGGCGTTTCGCTGCAGTTGCAATCCGTAGTGTTGCGGTTCACGCCGCACGACGGACACAAGCCCTTGCAGTCCTCTCGGCAAAGAGTCCGTCCGGGCAGGCCTAAAAGAACCTGCTCACGCACGGCGTCCTCCAGCCGCAGGCCGCTTTGTTCATAATAACCGATTTCTGTCTCATCTTCAGAAATTGCGTGTTCGCCAGCCTCGGCATCGACGCCGCCGGGGCGAAAAATGAGGTCGAAGCGGCCAGAAAGATGCTTTTGGATGGGGTCGAGGCAGCGTGCGCAGAGGAGTTCGAAGTTGCCTTCGTACTTTCCGCGCAGGCGAATGTCTTCTACTTCTTCCTTGGGCCCGCGGTGCTCGATGAGCAGGTCGGCCTGGCCTTTGATGGCGAGCGGGCCGATCTGTCGAACGTCGGGCGCGTACTCGATCTCGCCTGCCGGAATTGCCTGGTCAAATTCCAGGGACTCGTCGGCAAGTAGTTCTGGCGTAATCATCATGGTCTGCACCCTCCAACCTTCATTTTCTCATGCACTGTTTCTTTTGCTACCTAGAGGCTGGAGCGGATGTGGGTCGTATGCTGGAGTGCAACGCAGCGCGCAGGGATATCTGCGCCGCTGTTGCCGATCTCACCCGAATTCTTCAGGAGCCACCTTATCGTGCGTGTTGCCCTTTCTGCCCTTCTGTTCGCTGCTGCCGCCACGGCTGCTGCGCAAACGCCGGTTGCGGCGAAGCCTGTAGACGCTCAGCCTGCCTGGATTGCTCGCTCGGATGCGTTTACGAAGCAGTTGCTGGAGATCAGCCTGCGCTACTCGCCGGAAGAGGCGTCGTCGCAGGGCATTGCCTCGGCAGACGCGCGGATTTCGGTCCCTACGCTGGCGATGGAGAAGAAGCAGCGTGCGGAGGAAGAGGCTGAGGTCGCGAAGCTGAAGGTCGCGCTGAAGACGGAGAAGGACGAGAACGTTCGCCAGGACCTGCAGATTCTGATTCACGCAGAGGAGCTGGGGTTCCGCGAGCAGGAGTTCAGCTGGCAGCATCGAGTGCCCTACAGCAATGCGTCGATGGACGTGTATGGCGGCCTGCAGGTGCTGCTGGATGACCAGATGTCACCGGAGCGTCGCGCGAAGGCGGTGACGCGGTTGAAGGAGTATGCGGGGCTGGAGGGCGGTTATCGCCCGTACACGGACGTGATGATGGAGCGCACGCGGGAGCAGATGGCCAAGCCCGGCGTGATTTATCCCTCGCGGCAGGCGATGCTGACGCAGCTTGGGCGCAATCCGGCGATTGTGGACGGCATTGCCGCGCTGTTTACCAAGTACAAGCTGACGGGGTGGGAAGAAGCCTACGCGACGCTGAAGAAGCAGCTCGCCGCGTATGACGAGTTTGAGCGTTCGACGGTGCTGCCGAAGGCGCGAACAGACTTCCGCCTGACCCCGGAGGAGTACAAGCTTGCGTTTGAGGGCTTTGGCATCGACATCACGCCGGAGCAGATTGCGGCGATGGCCCACAAGGCGTTTGCGGAGTACCAGGCGGAGATGGTTCCGCTGGCGGCGAGCATTGCGAAGAAGCATGGATGGAAGTCGACAGATTATCGCGACGTGATCGCGGAGCTGAAGAAGCAGCAGATTGAAGGCGATGCGATCCTGCCGTTCTACGAGAAGCGGTTGCACGAGATTGAGAAGATCATCGTGGAGCACCAGCTTGTGACGCTGCCGTCGCGGCCTGCGATTATTCGTCTGGGTACACCGGCAGAGAGCGCGCAGTTGCCCGCACCGCACATGGTGCCGCCGCCGTTCCTGCACAACACGGGGCAGCGCGGTGTCTTTGTGCTTCCGCTGAATATGCCTGCTGGAGCGGGCGAGGCGAAGGCCGCCAAGGTGGACGATTACACCTTCGACGCGGCGAGCTGGACTCTGATTGCGCATGAGGCTCGTCCGGGCCATGAACTGCAGTTTGACTCGATGGTGGAGCATGGCGTGTCGAAGGCGCGTGCGCTCTATGCGTTCAACTCCACGAACGCCGAGGGCTGGGGTTTGTATGCGGAGTACATCACGAAGCCGTATATGTCGGAAGAGGGGCAGTTGATCAGCCTGCAGTTCCGTCTGTTGCGCGCGGCGCGTGCGTTCCTTGACCCGGAGTTGCAGGCGGGGAAGATTACTCCGAAGCAGGCCATGGACGTGCTGACGAAGGATGTTTGCTTCTCTGTGCCGTTTGCGAACCAGGAGATGGAGCGTTACACGTTCCGTATGCCGGGACAGGCGAACAGCTACTTCTACGGCTTTACGCGGCTGCTGGCGCTGCGCAAGGAGACGGAAGCAGCGCTGGGGCCGAAGTTTGTGCCGCTGCGCTTCCACGACTTCATTCTGGCGCAGGGATTGCTGCCGCCGAACCTGATGCAGAAGGCGGTGGAGGAACACTTCATCCCGGAAGAGAAGAAGCGGTAGGTCTGGTGGATTGAGGGGAGACGGCGGCCTTTGGCTCGCCGTCTCTATTGCTGCCGCGTCGCGAAGAGGCGGATGGCTGCGATGCCTGCCGCGCCTGCCTGCAGGCAGGCTTCGGTGTTTTCTTCCGTGATGCCGCCGAGCGCCAGTACGGGAATCTTCGTGGCGGCGCGGCAGGCCTCGGCTAATGCCGCGATGCCGGTGCCCGGGACGACGATCCGGCCGGCAATGCGTTTTTCGAAGACAGGGCCAAAGAGGATAAGGTCAGCGGCTTGTTTGTTGGCTCGTTCCACGTCGCAGAGGGTGTGGGCGCTGACGCTGACGAAGGCTCCTGGTATGAGGGAGCGGATTTGTGCGGGGGTGAGTTCGCCCGAGCGGGAGGTCAGGTGGACTCCAGCGGCGTGGGCCGCCATGGCGACGTCTGCCCGGGCGTTGATCAGCAGACGGGAGGAACTGCCCTGGAGGGTTTGCTGCCATTGTTTGGCCATCTGCAACAGATCGCCCGCATTGAGGCTTTTCGCGCGCAGTTGCACGAAATCCACACCCTGCTGCATCCAGCGTTTGAGGTCGTTTTCGGTGGTGGTTTCGTCGGCAATCGCCATTTTCAACATCTGCGCCAGTGTATGCCTCGCTTCTGCCGTTTGTGTTCATCGCTAGAGCCGTTCATCCGAGGGGTCTAGAATAGACAGCGGTTCACTGCTTCACTTTCGCGCCTCTGTGGCGTCTGCATCTTAAAGCTCTGGAGTATGTTTCGACGCCTATGGCTACTGTGTATGACCTTATCGTGATTGGTTCCGGCCCCGCGGGCCAGCGAGCCGCCATCTACGGCGCGAAAGTGGGCAAGAAGGTTGCCCTTGTGGAAAGCCGTGAAGTCGTCGGCGGCGCCTGTATCAACACCGGCACCATTCCGTCGAAGACCATGCGCGAAGCTGTGCTGCATCTCTCCGGCTATAACTACAAGTCGATCTATGGCATGAACTATCGCGTGAAAGAGCGCATCACGATGGCAGATCTCGCCTTCCGCGTTCAGCATGTGATCAAGACCGAGGTCGACGTGACCGATGCGCAGCTCTCGCGGAACAACGTGGAGATGCTGACGGGTGTGGCGAGTTTTGAAGATCCCACGCATGTTCGCGTGACGAACTCGCGCGGGTCGACGGTGTACGAAGCGACGAATATTCTGATCGCCACCGGCACGAAGCCTGCGACCAGCCCCAAGGTGCAGATCAACGGCACGACGATCATCAACTCCGACCTGATCCTGAACCTGACGAACCTGCCGCAGACGATGATCATCGTTGGCGGTGGTGTGATCGGTGTGGAGTATTGCTGCATGTTTGCGGCCCTTGGCGTGCGTGTCACGCTGATTGAGCGCCGCCCGCGGTTGCTGGAGTTTGCTGACACCGAGATGGTGGAGGCGCTGAGCTATCACCTGCGCGATGCGCGTGTGACGATGCGTCTGAACGAAGAAGTCGAGTCGGTCGAAGAGATTGACGGCAAGGTTGTTGCGACGCTTGAGTCCAAGAAGAAGCTGCAGGGCGATGCGTTGCTCTATGCCGTTGGCCGCCAGGGCAATGTGGATGAGTTGAACCTCGCTGCTGCGGGCATTGATGCTGACGCGCGTGGACGTATCCCGGTCGACAAGGACTTCCGTACGAAGTGTCCGTCGGTGTTTGCGGCAGGCGATGTGATCGGCTTCCCGTCGCTGGCTTCGGTCTCGATGGAGCAGGGCCGCATTGCGGCAGCGCGTGCGTTCGGCGATGTGACGATTGTGTCGAATCCGAGCTTCTATCCCTATGGCATCTATACGATCCCGGAGATCAGCTTTATCGGCAAGACCGAAGAGCAGTTGACGGAGGAAGATGTGCCGTACGAAGTGGGTCTGGCGTACTACCGCGAGATTGCGCGTGGCCAGATTCGCGGCGATACGACGGGACGTTTGAAGCTGATCTTCCACCGCGAAACACACTCGATTCTGGGCGTTCACATCATCGGCGAAGGTGCGGCAGAGTTGCTGCATATTGGCCAGGCGGTGATGGCGCTGGGCGGTAAGATCGACTACTTCGTGGAGACGGTTTTCAACTACCCGACGCTCGCGGAGTGCTACAAGGTTGCAGCATTTAATGGCCTCAATCGCGTCTCCCGTCTCGACTAATTGAGCGATTCCCGTTGACGACAGCGGGTTTCGCGTTCTACCGTCACAGAACCTCGCGGCTTTCTGGCCGCATGACCGTCCAACAAAGTAGCCGGGAAGAGGGGATCGCGATTATGTCGACGACCGTCATTGCACCGCCACCGACGTCGGGTACGCCCGAAGGCCATGGCCACGTTACGACCATTGGCGTCATCCTGACGCAGCGTATTTATGCGGGCGTGATCCATAACGGCACGCTTGCGGGCGAGTTGAAGATCTTTCCCGACAGCCCGATTCCTGAGGATGAGGACGACGACAACTCGCTGGTGGAGTTGCCGGCTGAGTCGCTTGTGGCGGCGATTTGCGATGTGGTGCTGCCGCTGGCGCGGACGCATGAGTCGCATCTGCAGGCCATCGGTGTGGCGATTCCGGGCCTTGTCCGCAATGGTTCGGTGGAGGACGCGCCGAACTTTCCGCAACTGAAGGGCGAGCGGCTGGAGCAGCGCATTACGCAGGCCCTGGCGGACCGCGGGCTGAAGACGCGGGTCTGCGTGTTGAACGATGCAGACGCGATGGCAGCAGGGTTGGCTTCGACGCATGGCAAGCTTGACCGCAACATCCGTGTCTGGACGCTGGGGACGGGCATTGGCTACGGCGTGTACCCGTTCATGGAAGGCGCGTGGGAAGGCGGCCACACGGTCGTTACGCTGGATGATCGCGAGAACTACTGTGGTTGCGGCGGGCGTGGGCATCTGGAAGGCATCATGGGCCATCGTGCAATGCGCCTGCGCTTCCTGGACATGGAGCCTGAAGAGGTTTTCGAAGCAGCCAATCGCAAAACGTCGCCGGACCATCGCTGCCTGGAGTTCAAGAAGCTTTGGCATCGTGCGCTGGCTGCAGCAACGGCGAGTGCCGTGCATATCTCGGGCGGTGGTAAGTTCTTCCTCACTGGCTTCAATGTCCGCTTCCTGGATATGAACATGCTGCGGCAGTATCTGAGCGAGATGGTGAAGATGAGCTGCCTGCAGAACTACTCGATGGAAGTGGTGCCGGATGACCAGGCGGTACGCGTGCTGGGTGCAGCGGTTGCCGCCAGCCAGATGTGCTCGCGTAGCTAAACGTTTCTGCAAACGAGCGGGGCATGGCCTAGGCCATGCCCCACTTTGTATTTGGGCGTGTGACTAGTGGAAGGCGACGAAGTCCAGCGGCGGACCGGCGTCGGGGTCAGAGAGCATAGTCTTGTCGAGTCGGCGGGCCCATAGCGCCATGAAGATCACGGAGACTGCGACGGCAGCGGCCGCGAGTGGAAGCTTTTTGTAGCTGCAGCCGGTGGCGATCATGACGCCGCCGAGGCTGGCTCCAAGGGCGTTGCCCAGGTTGAACGCGCCTTGATTGAGGGTGGAGGCGAGGTTCGGAGCGCGGCGGGCCTTTTCTACGATGCGCGCCTGCAGCGGTGCTCCGGCGGCGAAGTGCACGAGGCCCCATAGGAGCACGATGGCGGCCATGGGCCAGCGGTAAGGCATGGCTAGCGGCATCACGAGCAGTACGGCGGCGACGGCGGCATATCCGCCGACGATGGTGAGCATCTGCCGCCAGTCGCTGAGCTTTCCGCCGAGCAGATTGCCCACCGTGATGCCGACACCAAAGAGGACGAGCACCCAGGTGATGGCGCCTTCGGAGAGGTGCGTGGCTGTGCCCAGCATGGGGGCGATGTAGGTGAAGACGGTGAAGAGCGAGACGGAGCTGAGCGTAGAGAGTGCAAGTACGAGCAGCACCTTGGGCTTGATGACCGTGGCGATTTCGTGGCGAAGCTCGACGGGTTCCAGGGGCTGCGTGGGGACGAGGAAGATCAGGCCGAGCATGGCGATGAGGCCGATAGGCACGAGGCAAAGGAAGGTCGCTCGCCAGGTGAGTGCGTGGCCGATGGCGGTGCCGGCGGGGACGCCGAGGACGTTGGCGAGCGTGAGCCCGGTGAACATGGTGGCGATGGCCTGGGCCCGCTTGTTCTTCGGTACGAGGTTCGAGGCGACGACGCTGCCGGTGCCGAAGAAGGCTCCATGGCAGAGAGCGGTGATGATGCGGGCGCAGAGCATCAGCTCAAAGTTTGGCGCGTAGGCGCAGCAGATGTTGCCGATCAGGAAGAAGCTCATCAGGATGATGAGTGAGCGTTTGCGCTCGACGCGGGCGAGGGCCATCGCCACCAGCGGCGAGCCGAAGGCGACGCTGAACGCGTAAACCGAGACGATGACGCCTGCTTTGGGGATGCTGATGGAGAACGAATGCGCGAGGTCCGGCAGCAGACCCATGATGACGAACTCAGAGGTGCCGATGCCGAAGGCGGCTACCGTCAGCGCCAGAATGGCTTTTCGCATAACGCCCATCGTAGCGTGAATGCAGGGTTTCGGGGGGAGGGTTTCGGGTGGAGCGGTAGATTCGCGCTGCGTTCCGGGCGTTCTAAACCCTGTGTCGTTTACTTCTGGCAGTGTGGGCAGTAGACCGTGGTGCGGCCGCCTACGACGATCTTTTTGAGAGGCGTGGCGCAGTCTTTGCACTCTTCTCCGGCGCGGCTGTAGACCTTGTGCTCGAGCTGGAAGAAGCCGCGGACCCCGTCGGCGTCCACGTAATCAGAGACGGAGGAGCCGCCGAGCTGGATGGCGTGTAGCAGCACGGCCTGCAGGGCGGTGTGGAGCTTGAGGAGCTCGAGCTTCGTGAGCTTGCCCGCGTGCTTCGTGGGGCGGATGCCGGCGCGGAAGAGGCTTTCGTCGGCGTAAATGTTGCCGACCCCATGCAGGATGGACTGGTTGAGCAGCGCGGCCTTGATGGCGAGTTTGCGTGCTTTGAAGAGCGTGGAGAAGGCGTCGGCGGTGACGGTGGTGGGCTCAACGCCGGGGCCTTCGTAGCCTTCGGCGAGAGACAGGCGGCCGAAGCGACGTGGATCCACGAAGCGGAGTTCGCGGCCGTCGGCGAAGGAAAGTACAGCGTGCGTGTGTGGCGGCAGCGGCACGGCTTGCTGCGAGACGAGCAGGCGGCCGGTCATGCCGAGATGCACGAGGAACTGCCCGGCTGGCTTTTTCTTGCGCGCCAGTTCGATGGCGATCGTTTTGCCGACGCGCCGGACGCGGTCGATCGTCGCGCCGGTGAGGGCTTCGACGATCTCGGCTTCGGGTGTTTTGAAGGTCTGCGGCTTGCCGCTGGTCCACACGCTGACAATGCGCTGTCCGCGGACGCGGGCGTCTACGCCGTTGGCAACTGTTTCGACTTCGGGGAGTTCGGGCACAAGCTCAGGATAGCTGGTTCAGCTACTGAGGAACTCGCATCGAGGGAGCGAGGCGTTCGTAGGCTTCGCTGAAGAGTACTTCGAGGCGGCCATCACGGGCGGCTTGAACGATGTCGGGATGCTCGTCGAGATCGTCGACGCAGACGGTTTTCTTGCGGAAGTAGGCGAGGTCAGAGAGACGGGGATAGTTGCCGGAGCCTGCGACGCTGCCGAAGTCGAGGAAGCGGTGCTGCTGGTAGAACGGCGTCGTGTAGACGTTGATATTGCTTCCGCTGGTCCAGCCGTTGGTGAACATGCGTGCGCCTTCACTCTCGAGGCGGAGGATGAAGTAGCTGCGGATCATCACGCGGATGATTCGGCGAAAGAAGGGGAGGGGAGCGTCTCCGCTGTCGAGCAGCCCGGCGTAGTAACGGCCGTCGCGGTCGAGGTATCGCAGGAAGCTATCCCAGCTGCGGTCTGCGTCTTCTTCGAAGAGCGCGCGGCCCCGGATGAGGGAAGGGGCTACGCCGTGGTATCCGCAGAACTGCTCAAGCAGGGCCTCGGAAAAGAGAAAGACACCGCAAAAGACGAGGCGTTCGCGGCCAAGCAGAAGGTCGAGCCCGGCTTTGCGGTTGACGTTGGCCTGCAGGAGATTTTTCAACGGCATCAGTCGCTGCCGCACCTTCAGCTTGCTGATGCGCTGCCGGGCCGCCGTGTCGAACTCAGAGTCCGGCTTGCTGAAGTGCAGAACTCCGCGTGGGTACAGAGGCTGTGGGCGGAAGCGTGAGCCGGCTGGGAGGTCGCTGCTGCCGACGAAGAGAGCGACGAGTTCGGCTGCTTCGCCGAGTTGCCTTTGCGCTTGCTGCAGTGGAGCTTCGGTCTGTACGCCGTCCCAGAAGATGAAGTAGAAGCGTGTGTCGGGCTGGTCGCGTCGGTCGGTAGGCACTCGCTCGAGCGAGTCGAAGAAGATGGCTGTGCCGGGACCTTCGCTGAGCTCGGGATTTGAGCGCACGCCGAGGTATCCCCACCAGAGTTTGGAGCTATCCAGCCGAAGTTCTGCGATCACTGTTCTTCCTCGGCGGGACGGCTGGTGCGGAGGATACGACGGAGCAGGGCGGCAGGACGAACGGATTCAGGGATGTCCCAGAGGCTGCGAATGAAGTCGGGCAGGTTGTCGTGGGTGAGCTTCAGCGAAGTCGGCAGAACGTAGTAGTTCATGATGAGCTCGCCGAGAATGAGAGACGAAGCTGCCCCAAACAGACCGTAATGGCGCGCGAGCACGTAGGTGAAGATAACCGTCAGGCCGGTGGCGATGATGTAGTAGACGCTTAGCTTCTGATGCTGGTTGGTGGCAGCCAGCAGCGTGGAGCTGGTGGACCAGAGCGAGTAGCAGACGACAACGCCGAGCAAAATGGCGAGCAGGCCCTTGCTTGGTGGGACGTGGCCAGCGGTCCAATGGGTCAGGAACCAGGGACCAAAGCTCATCATGGCTGCGACCAGCGCAAGAGCGATGCCAAGCGCAAGCTGGCAGGAGCGGCGGTGCAGAAGCTTGACGAGGTCCCAGTTCTTGGCACCGAAGGCCAGGGAGAGTTCGGGCCAGAAGGTGGAGTTCACCATTTGCACCATTTGCAGTGCAACACGGGAGACCTGCCGAGCGGTGGAGAAGATCACAACATCCAGCGGGCCGAGAGCGTACTGCACGGCGAGCACGGTTCCCTGGAGGTTGAAGGCGTTACCTAGCGGGAAGCCCAGAAAGGCGATGGCCGGGCCGCTCATGCGCTTGATCTCGTTCCAGCTGGCATGTTGCCAGCCGAAGCGCAGCCAGGGGATGTCGTAGCGCACCTTGATCGCAAGAATGATGGTGCCGACGATGTTGGCGAGCGCGTAGACGAGCGCGGTAGTGCGTGCGCCTTTATGCATCATCACCGGAATGATCATGGCGGCGAAGGCCAGCAGCGAGATGATGCTCTTGTAGAACGAGCCTTCGGCGTAGCGGGCGATGCAGGTGTAGGCTGCGCCGAGGAGTTGCTCGAGCTGGCCGAGGAGCACAGCGATGCCGAGGTAGAAGATGATCCAGCGAGCGTCTGAGAGTTGGATCGCCGTGAGCTTCAGCATCTTGTCGATGGGAGCGAAGTAGACGACTGGACCGAGCAGGAGGCCAACGGTAGAGCAGGCAGCGGTGATCAGCCACCAGCAACTTTGAAAGACGCGCAGCGTTCCTTCGCGGTCGCCAGCGGACTCCCGCATGGTCATGTCATTGCCCGCTACGGAGCCAAAGCCGATGTTGCTGAACGCGAGGTACGAGGGGATCGCATTGACGATAACCCATTCGCCGTAAAGCGTGGTTCCCCAGAAGTGAAGGAAGATGGGAACCTGGGCAAAGGTGATGATGGAGCTGGAAAGGCGGCTTATCCAGTTGGAAAGGAAGCCGAGATACAGCCGTCGCTGCGTTTTTGTATCGATGGTTCTACCCTCGTGGCAAACGGCCGTGGCCTGCTGCGTTTTTCCCTGACGAAAATTCGGTTGGGTGGCAGCAGCCCCAGTATATCGGCCACCTGCTGTAGATGGCTTCAGATGATTGTGACGGGCTCAGGCCGTGCGACGGCTGCGTAGCGTGTAGAAGAGATAGCCCAGGGCGTTTACGCCAACTGTTGTCAGCACGATCTTTACGGTGAACGCCGAGGCGCTGCCTACGACGACGAACGGATAGGCGTTCAGCAGGGTAGCGAAGAGCGTGGCGAGGACACCTATGCCGCATAGCCAGGCGGCCCAGCGGGGCATGGCTTTGCGGATGGCCCGTGCGCCGCAGATGGGAATGAGGAACATGGCGAGGTAGGCGAGGTTGTAGAACTCGCTGGAAGCGTCGTTCAGTACACCGAAAGCTTCTGCGGCGTGGACGCCAGCGGATGCCAGTACCAGCAGGGCTGCCACCACGAGGCTGGTGAGCAGGATGGAGTTGGCCGGGATCTTACGGCTGTTGAGCCGCGCGAACCATTCGGGGATCATGTGGTCCCAGCCTGCGGTCATGGGCAGGCGCGTAGCGCCGGTGAAAAGGTAGCTTGCTGCGCCGATGATGCGGATCTGCAGCAGGAGCATGATGATCTTCGCGACCCAGGCCATGGGGCCGTGCTCGCCGAAAGCCTGCGCGAGTGTCTGCGGGATGGGCGCAACGTAGTTGATGGCGTCGCCCGAGTGCAGGCCGTGGAAGGTCATCACCGAGGCCGTTCCCAGCGTGAACATGAGGAAGACGATGGGGGTGGCGATGATGACGGAGCGGCTGATGGCGCTTTCGGCGGCGTGGGTTTCGCCGGCCATGATGGCGATGTACTCCAGCCCGGCGGCGGCGAAGAGGACCTGGCCGATCAGCGAGAGCGAGGTGAGATCATGAGCCGGGAGATGCAGCGGCGCGGGGTTCCAGTGGATGTGCGCACCGTGGGCCAGCGCCCAGAGCGGAGCGACGATGAGCAGGGCGAAGGCGGCGATCATGGCCGCGCCGGAGATGTTGTGCAGCCACTTGCCCCAGCCGAGCCCGCGTAGCGCGACCCACATCAGCACCAGCACGATGACGGCGAGGATGCTGTAGACGACCTTATGGTTTTCGGGCAGTGAGGCGGCGCGCGGGCCGATCATGAACGCCATTTCGCTGGGGATCTGGAAGAGGATGGCGGCGATGGAGCTGATCGCGTAGGCCCAGACGTTGAAGGCAACCATGAAGCCGACGGCGTCGCCGAAGGCCTTGCGGGCCCAGACGTAGAGGCCGCCTTCGAGGGGCATGGCGCGGTTCAGGTAGAAGACGGCAACAGCCATGGGGGCGTAGAAGCAGACGAACGCCGCAACCCACACAAGGAACTCACCGCGACCCAGCCCGGCGGCGATGCCGACCCAGGAACTGCCGACGACGGTAAGCACCTGCGCGAGAACGAGATCGCGCATACGCAGTTGGCGATGCAGGCCATGTTGGCTGAGTTCGGGGGAAGGGGTTTCCTCGGAGACCATTGCGGCTATCCTCGCACAGCCGTCGCTCCGGGTACTATGGCAGCATTATGGCCGATGCAAATGCGCTTGCCGCCGCTTTTACCGAGTACGCGATCTGGAGTCTGAACCGCAGCGAAGTGCAGATTGGGCACTGCCTGGGACGTCTGAGCGAAGAGCAGATGCAGCAGCGTGGTGGCGACCACGAGAACTCGATTGTGAACCTGCTGCTTCATCTCGACGGAAACATCCGGCAGTGGGTTCTGCACGGTGTTGCCGGGCAAGAGGACGTGCGGCAGCGTGAGCAGGAGTTTGATCTTTCCCCGAAGCTCTCGGGCAGGGAAGCGTTCTCTCAGCTGCAGGGCACGCTGGCGGCTTGCCGGGAGGCGTTTGCGGCGGTTTCCGCGGACCGTCTGCTGGAGATCATCGATCCGCAGCCGTCAGGAAGCTATCGTTTCCCGACCGTGATGGCAGCGTCGGCGCGGGCGTTTGGGCATCTCGAATATCACACCGGGCAGATTATTTTGCTGACCAAGCAGATCGCGGCGACGGACCTCGATCTGACAATTCCGAGGAAACGTTGAGCCTCCTGCCGAAGCTGAGGCGGTATAATGACACAAAGGCGCGGTGGTTTTGCCCGCGTACTTTTGCCTTCCGGAGCACATCCCGCTCGTGATCACCAGAACCCAGCCGAAGTCAGCCGTCATTCTTGGAGCCCAGTGGGGCGATGAAGGCAAAGGCAAGATTGTCGACGTTCTCAGCGAAAAGTTCGACATCGTTGCACGTTACGCCGGTGGCCACAATGCTGGTCATACCGTCATCATCGAAGGTAAGAAGATCGTTCTGCAGCTTATTCCGTGTGGCGTACTGCGCCCCGGCTGCGTGGGCGTGATCGGCAACGGCGTCGTCCTCGACCCAGCCGCTTTCCTTGCCGAAATCAAAAAGTTGAAGGACGCTGGTCTGCCTGCGCATGACCCTGCTGCCAAGCAGCTCTTCATCTCCAACCGTGCGCAGGTCATCCTGCCGTACCATCGCATGATCGAGCTGGCAGCAGAGACCGCTCCCGGTCGTCAGACGATTGGAACGACGCGTCGCGGTATTGGACCGGCGTATGAAGACAAGATTCATCGCAACGGCCTGCGTGTGGCCGACCTGCTGAACACCTCGCTGCTGCGTACGCACATCAACAACGCCTGCCACGAGAAGAACACCATTGCGCATGCTCTCTTCGGCACCGAGCCGCTCGATCCGAAGCAAATGTACGAAGACTACGTTCGCTTTGCCGAGCAGCTGGCACCGTATGTGACCGATACGGCCGAGATGCTGAACAAGGCGCTCGACAACGGCAAGAGCGTGATGTTCGAAGGCGCGCAGGGTGCGTTGCTCGACATCGACCACGGAACGTATCCGTTTGTCACCAGCTCGAACTGCACCTCGGGTGGCGCTGTGACCGGTACGGGCGTTGGTCCGACCAAGATCGGTACGGTCATCGGTGTGACGAAGGCGTATGTGACGCGTGTGGGTGAAGGCCCGTTCCCGACAGAAGACTTTGGCCAGGATGGCGAACTGCTGGCTCGTCGCGGCAATGAGTTTGGTGCTGTGACCGGACGCCCGCGTCGCTGCGGCTGGCTGGATCTGCCGCTGCTTCGCTACTCGAACATGATCAACTCCACCGAGTGGCTGGTGGTGACGAAGATGGACGTGATGGACGAGCTGGAAGAGATCAAGGTCTGCACGGCATACAAGGTCGACGGCAAGCTGACGGATACGATCCCGGCTGACATCCGCGGCTTCAAGACGATTGAGCCGATTTATACGACGGTGAAGGGCTGGAACTGCTCGACCGAAGGCATCACCGAGTACGACAAGCTGCCGAAGCTGGCGCAGGAGTACCTGGAGTTTGTGGCTCAGGAGTCGGGAGCGAAGATTGGTATGATCTCGACCGGCCCGGATCGTGTCCAGACGATGACACTGCCCGATTTTGCTGCTGTTCTCGGTTAGACTTCGTTTTTTCGTTTCTCGCAACGCGGCGGAGGAATAAGCTTTCCTTCGCCGCGTTCTTTCTTTTCAAAGGGCTTATTCATGATCTCCTTCGCTGTTCGTATGACCTTCCGCTCGGAAGACCACCAGGATATTCAGCACGATCTCGTCGAGCTGACGCGGCTTTCGCGTCAGGAGCCGGGCTGCGTCAGCTACATTCCGCACTGGGTCGAAGGGCATCCGGACACGGTTCTTATCTATGAGCAGTATCGGGATGAGGGGGCGGTGGAGCACCATCGCGGCACCGAGCACTTCAAACAGCATGCGATTGGCGGGCTTTACCAGAAGATGCTCGAGCGGCATGTCGAGAATCTGCACGCGATTGCGTAGTCTTTCCCCAGGGCTACTGCGTCTTTTGACGTATGCCACGCTTCCGGTCTAACATCCGCGATAAGTCAATGCGCTTGCTCAGCACATCCCGTCGACTCATCGTTTTCGCGCTGGTCGCGTTCGTTTTTGCGAGCGCGGCTTTTGCCTTTGCACCCAAGGTCAAGAAGGCGGCCAAGCGTGATCTGCGCGCCGAAGTGCTCGCCATTGACGACCAGTGGCGGAAGGCGACCTCAAGCAACGACACCGTGGTGATGGACAAGCTGATGTCGGACGACTATCTGGGGATCAGCGGCAACGGGCAGGTAATGACCAAGTTGCAGCAGATTGACCGGATGCGCGACCGCACCATGATGGTCACGAGCCTTTCCACGGACGATGTGAAGGTGAAGCTAATCGGGCAGAGAGTGGCGATTGTGACCTCCTCTGCCGATCTGGACGGCAGCATCGACGGGCACAAGGTTCATGGCCGCTTCCAGTCCACGCGCGTCTACCAGCGTCGCCCGACGGGGTGGAAGATTACAAACTTTGAAGCGACGCCGATGCGCCCGTACCCGCACGGCTCCCCTCACGACGAGTAGCCGTTTCGCATTATGCTGAAGGGCATGGCTCTGAAGCGTTTCCTGGCTGTTGCCGCCTTCGTGTTTGTTGCCGCAGCTCCGTTGCGATCTCTTGCACAGTCCCCAGCGAAGCCGCAGCTCGTGGTCTTCGATACCGATATCGGCGATGACATCGATGATGCCTTTGCGCTAGGTCTGTTGCTGAACAGCCCTTCGGTTCATTTGCTGGGTGTGACAGCTGATTGGGGTGATACGGCGTTGCGGGCCCGTTTGCTCGATCGCTTCCTGGCCGAGACGGGGCATACGGAGATTCCGGTGTTTGCCGGGCCGGAGAAGACGCACCCGCAGATGGCGAGCTTTACGCAGAAGCGTTGGGCCGAACGTTCTCCGGCAAAGACGCATGGCGATGCGGTGGCTTTTCTGCTTGAGATGGCGACGCAGCATCCCGGCGAGGTGACGGTTGTGGCTGTCGGTCCGATGACAAACCTGGGTGCAGCGTTTGAGCGCGACCCGGCCGCCTTTCGCAAGCTTCGTCGCATAGTGATGATGGGTGGTTCGGTGCGCCGGGGATACGGCGAGCCGCCGTTCCTGCTGCCGCGCAACCAACCTTCGGCTGAGTACAACATCAAGATGGATATTGCCGGGGCGAAGAAGGTTTTTGACAGCGGTGTTCCTCTGTTTGTGCTGCCGCTGGATGGCACGCAGATTCCGGTGGACGAGACGAAGCGGTCGTTGATCTTTAGTGCCAGCACACCGCTGACGGACGTTCTTGCACTGCTGACCGCGCAGTGGATGGCGAACCAGCACTGGCCGGTTCCGACGGCGTTCGATGCGGTGGCGGCCCTGTATGCGATTGATCCGGCAACCTGCCCGATGACGCTGATACATCTTGAGGTGGACGCCGAGGGGTATACGCGCGAGCGGCCTGGAACTCCCAATGCGGAGGTCTGCCTGCACAACGACTCAGACCGCTTCTTTCAGCGCGCGATCCCGATCTGGCTTCGGGGTTCAGAGAATGCACCTGAACGGTAGGCGCACAGAGGGCACAGAGCGCAAAAACTCGATCCGAGGATCGAGTTTGCTCTTTGCAGGAAGTGCTGTGACGTTATGCCAGCTACGCCACTTGCCGGGTGATCTCTTCGAGGACAGCTCGCGCTGTCGTTTCTGCTGCCGTCGTGGAGGCTACGGTTGCCTTCGCGGGAGCAGCCTTTACCGGAGCAGAGAGGCCAAGAATATTGAGCCCCAGAGCGCGGCGGAATAAGGAGCGCGTCGAACCAGTCAGGCGAGCATCTTCCGGTTCGGATCCCAAACCTGCGAGATGAGCCTGAATCGCGAGCGGCGCGTAGTCGGCAGCACCGTCCTGCGGCTGCCGCATCTGTAGTTCAGTCACGAAGGCCATCCCGCCATGGCTGTTCCGGCGGGAGGAGCTACGGTTACCATCAATCGGCAAAATGCTTGGAGTTGGCATGGCAAAGTTCCTCGAGTCGCGGAAAGCGATCATTAGTAACTATGACGCCGGTACTTTGGTGGGAGTTGTCTTTCAGGTACTTGTTCACAAAAATTTAGCAGAACGAAAATAAGCAGTAACGACAAGGGTTTGCGCGATTTGGCTTGGTAACCAAGCAGGCAAACCTTTGCCTGCTCCGCTTGGTACGGCGCACTGGTTTTGGGGTAACTTCTGCTGCCCGAACGACTAAGCGGCAGAAGTGGGCGCTTCTGTGGGATCTTCGGCGAGTGCTTTGCGGAGGCGGTGCCAGCTGTCGTCGAGCATCTCGGGAAGAACGCGTGTCTCGCCAACGACTGTCATGAAGTTCGTGTCTCCGCTCCAGCGCGGGACGGCGTGCAGGTGGACGTGGTGGGCGACTCCGGCACCGGCAGCTTCGCCCAGGTTCAGCCCCATATTGATGCCGTCGGGCTTGTAGACCACGCGGAGGACGCGTTCGGCCCGGCGAGCCAGCCGCATCATCTCGTCGGTGGTGGCCGCAGGCAGCGCTGCGAGCGAGGCTTCGTGCTGATAGGGAACCACCATCAGATGGCCGCCGTTGTAGGGAAAGGCGTTCAGGACGAGGTAGCAAAACTCGCCGCGATCGAGGATCCAGGTCGACTTTTCGGCGGCTTCGCGAGCCATGCCATGTTCGACGGCCCACTCGACCGAGGCCAGCATGTTGCAGAAGACGCAGTGATGGTCGCCGGGCCAGGCTTCCAGGGCCTCCGGCACGCCTCGTTTGGTGCTACGTTTTTCTCCACCTGTTACGTACGCGTAGCGCCACGGCGTCCAAAGCCTATCCATCGAGCCTCCATCCAGCCGAGTATACCGGCGAGGGTGGAGAGGACGGCTTCTCAAGGGACGATTGGACAAGCGCTTTGTTCGTTCTGCGACTAAATGGCGTGTGGTGCATCTGAAGGGGAAGGCCGTGCTTTGTTGAAAGCCCGTTGCAGCGGCCAAAATCAAAGGTTTTCGATGACCCTGCAATTGACCGCTTGTTCTGGCGGCTGCTACACTTGATCTTGTAGCCCATGCGTGCGGGATCCAAGACGCACTGGGTTGAGCAACACCTTCACTCCCGCCTGACATCTCGACCTGTAGTTTCGGCCACCTTGGCCGCGTGTCCTCACGCCACCAACGTTCCGGCTCTGCAAGTCGCTGCTCGATGTACGGACGCCAGTGAACAAAGGATCCCGGAGAACACACATCAGCATGCCTGACAACATCACTTCAACCGAGAGCACAGCCCTGAACACCACACTTGAACCCACCTCCAACGAAGCGGTAGCCGAAACCCCGGCAACCGAAACCACCGCCACCAACCTCATCGAAGAGCAGACCACTCCGGTTGCTGCTGCTGTCGCTATCAACGAAGAGCCCGAGTACGACGCGGACGATTTCGCGAAGGCACTTGAGAGCTTTGATCGCGAGCAGGCTGCCGAAAAGGACGCTGCCCAGTCGATGACTGCTGAAGAGTCCATCGTCGTCGGCACCGTTGTGAAGATCACCGACAAGCACGTCGTGGTCGACATCGGTCTGAAGAGCGAAGGTCTTATCCCGCTGGACCAGGTCGTCGATCACACCGGCGCGCCCAAGTTCAACGTGGGTGACAGCGTGGAAGTGGTTGTGGAGCGTGAAGAGGCCGAAGGCGGCTATCTCGTTTCGCACGAGAAGGCCCTGCGTCACAAGGTCTGGGACACTCTCGAAGAAGCCTGCAACTCGAAGACCCCGGTGAAGGGCATGGTCCTTTCGCGTGTCAAGGGTGGTCTGACCGTTGATATCGGCATCAAGGCATTCCTGCCTGGCTCGCAGGTCGAAGTGCGCCCCGTGCGCAACCTCGACGGCTACATCGGCCAGGAACTGGAAATCCGCGTCATCAAGCTGAACAAGAAGCGCGGCAATGTCGTGGTTTCCCGCAAGGAAATCCTCGAGGAAGAGCAGAACGCCAAGAAGGACGTTACGCTTCAGAACCTCGAAGAAGGCGCAGTCTTCACCGGTGTTGTGAAGAACCTGACCGATTACGGCGCATTCGTTGATATGGGCGGCCTCGATGGTCTGCTGCACATCACCGATATGAGCTGGGGCCGTCTCACCCACCCGCGTGACCTCGTCAACGTGGGCGATGAGATCCAGGTCAAGGTTCTCAAGTTCGACAAGGAAAAGTCGCGCGTTTCGCTCGGCTTCAAGCAGCTCACGCCTGATCCGTGGCTCGACGCCGTTGAGCGTTACCCGGTGGGCGCACAGGTTCGTGGCCGCGTACTCTCGGTCACCGACTACGGTGCGTTCGTCGAACTCGAGCAGGGTATCGAAGGCCTGGTCCACGTCAGCGAGATGACCTGGTCCAAGCGCATGAAGCACCCGTCGAAGATGGTCAAGCCCGGCGATGAAGTCGACACGATCATCCTCTCGGTGAACCCGAACGACCGCCGCATTTCGCTTGGCATGAAGCAGCTCCAAGACAACCCCTGGGAAGAGCTTGAAGGCAAGTATCCGGTGGGCATGGAAGTGGAAGGTCGCGTTCGCAACCTGACCGACTTCGGTGCATTCATCGAAATCGAAGACGGCATCGACGGCCTGGTTCACGTTTCGAACCTGTCGTGGACCAAGCGCATCAAGCATCCTTCGGAAGTGCTGAAGAAGGGTGAGAAGGTCAAGGCTGTTGTTCTCGGCGTCGAGCCGGAAAACCGTCGCCTCTCGCTCGGCATCAAGCAGCTTCAGCCGGACGTCTGGGACACCTTCTTCGCTCAGCACCGCGTCGGTGACGTGGTCAAGGGCAAGGTTCTTCGCACCGCTCAGTTCGGCGCGTTCATTGAGCTGGCTGAAGGCGTTGAAGGCCTCTGCCACGTATCGGAAGCAGTGGATGAGAGCGGTCGTCAGCTCGAACTCAACGCTGGTGACGAGCACGAGTTCAAGATCGTCAAGATGAGCCAGGAAGAGAAGAAGGTTGGCCTGAGCATCAAGGCGGTTGGCGAAGAAGCTTCACGTGCGGAAGTCGAGTCCTACAAGGAATCGGCACGCGGCGGAAGCAGCAAGAGCCAGAACTCCTCGAGCAACTCCGGTTCCACCACACTGGGCGACCTGCTCAAGTGGAAGCAGAGCGAAAACGACTAACCCTCGCCTCACAAGGCAAACGAAAGGCCACCCGCAAGGGTGGCCTTTCTGCTTTGCGGCAACGCGTAGAGGGAAACGCTATGCCAGCTCGTCTGAGCTTTCCATATGCTGCTTCCAGCTCTGCACCAGCAGCATGGTCGCGGCGACGATCACCGGCCCGAGCACGAAGCCTGCGAAGCCAAACATCCCCAGCCCGCCGAAGACGGAGACGAAGATCACAGCAGTGTGGAGGTCTGTCCTGCGACCCACCAGCGCGGGGTAGAGGACGTTGTCGAGGTTGCTGACGATGACTCCGCCCCAGACCGCCATGATGATCGCCTTGGTCCATCCTGCGGCCAGCGCGAGGTAGATCGTTACGGGAACCCAGATCAGAAAGGCGCCAAACGCAGGGATCAGGCAGAGGATGGCGGTGATGGCCGCCCAAAGCAGGGCTCCCGGAACGCCGAGCAGCAGGTAGGCCAGCCCGGAGAGCAGGCCCTGAATTCCGGCGATGAGGAAGCGGCCAAGGAAGATGGCGTGGGTCACCTCGCCGAGCCGCTTCAGGAACGGGCGGGCCTCTTTGTCCGGCATCGGCAGCAACGACAGCAGGGTTGCGTGTGCGGTCTCCGCATCGCGCAGCAAAAAGAAGAGCAGGAAGAGCATCAGGCCGATGTGGAAGACGCCAACCGCAACGTTGCGGAAGCCGGTCGCCATCCATCCGGCGGCCATGCCTGCGACGCGCTTGCCCTCCTGGTCGGGTGCGAGCTGGTCGAGCCCTTGCTCGAGCAGCGGGCCGATCTTGTGGTGCTGATCGGCAAAGCGCTGCATGTCATCTGCGGCGTCACCGCTGGCCACATAGTGCGTGGCCTGCATGGCTTCAACCACAAGCGTGCGCACCACCAGGATGCTCGGCAGAACGACAGCGACGGTGACGGCCCCCAGCAGCAGCCACGCACAGGCCATCGCTCCCATGCGCTTGCGCAGCCACAGCCGAGGCTCGTGCAGCACGACCGCCAGCGCAACGGCGCCGGTCAACGGGAACAGCAATGTGTGCATGAAGATCAGGCATCAGCACGACTCCGACTGCGGACACCAGGAACAACGTGCGGCTTCGCCACATCGACCAGCGTTCGTTCTCGCTCACTTCGTTTGCCTCGTTCTCGTTCCGTGCCCGATTTTTCTTGCTCTACTTACAGATGCAGGATGTGGCGTTGTCACTGCCTCGCGTGTTGTTCCAATGCCAGACAACGTACCATGAGGGACAGCCATGCAGACGTCCCAAGAGTACGCACTCCAGCACCCTGATTCCGTGCCGCTTGTTATCGCGCAGCTTGATTCGCTAGGAGGAGCCGAGCGCAGCCTGCTTGCCATGGCTCGCTGGCTGCATTCGCAGGGACGCGCGGCGCACCTGGTCGTCTATGAAGATCAATGCAACTTTGCGCAGTATGCTGACTTTCCGCTGCCGATTCATGAGCTAAAGCCTGCTGGTGGCGTGCGCGCCAAGATCGCGGCGCTCAAACAGTACTTTGCGACGCATCATTACACCTCTCGGCCGCTGCTCTCCGGCTACCAACCTGCTCTGCACGCCACGCTGGCACGCATCGGCTCGTTCCACTGCCTGATGCATGACACACCAGTGCTTTTTGAGGTGGAGGAGCTTCGCGATCAGTCGTTCAAGCAGCGTCTGCGGACGTGGGTCTCGAACAAGATCATCGGCATTGGGCTTCGCCGCGGCCAGACGATCGTCACCAGCGAGTTTTTGCAACAGGACTGCCGCAAGGAGTTCGGTGTCCGCGCACAGATCGCCCGCATGGGCGGCTTCGTGAGCCTGTCCGGGTTTGTCCGTCGTCCCTTCGATGGCGAGTTGCGCCTGTTGTCCGTCTGCCGCATCGAGGCGAACAAGCGCGTCGACTGGATGCTGAACGCGCTTGCCTCGTTGGAGCGGCAGCAGCCTCCGCTTTCTTCGCAGATCCCCTGGCGGTTTGACCTTGCCGGTAAGGGCTCTTTGCTGGAGGCGATGCGTGCACGCGCTGCGGAACTCGGCCTCAGCGAGCGCGTCCACTTCCATGGCTTCGTCCCGGACGATGCACTCGATGGGCTTTACGACAGCGCCCATCTCTTCCTGATGCCTGCGGTGCAGGGTTACGGCATTCCGGCTGTCGAAGCGCTGGCGCGTGGTATCCCTGTGCTGCTGCACCGCGACTCCGGCGTCTCCGACATTCTGCTCGATACGCCATGGGCTTCGGTGCTCACGGGCGGCGAAGAGGAGCTTGCTCCGAAGCTGGAGGCGATGATGCGTTTTCTTGCCACCAATGGCCAGATGTCTGCGCCGCCGCCGCCTGCTTTGCCGACGGAAGACGAGTGGGCGCACCGCGTCGCCTCACTTTGCGGCTACGTCTAGACGGCTGGCAGCGGTATGCTGTCGACATGCGCCTTGTCCTTTCCGCCGCCGCACTTCTTGCCGTTTGCACCGTCGCCACCTTTGCCCAGGAACTACCTGCCGCTACCCAGCAGCAGGTAGAAGCCATTGCGCAGAAGGTGCTCAAAGATACCGGCGTGCCTTCGGCGTCAGTCGCCATTGCGGAGAACGGCAAGGTTGTCTACGCACACTCGTTTGGGCTCGCGAACGTTCAACCGCCGCGGCCCTCCGTACCGTTGATCGCGTATCCCATCGGCTCGGTCTCCAAGCAGTTCACGGCTGCGGCGATTCTCCTGCTGCAGCAGCAGGGGAAGCTCTCCGTCGACGACCCCGTCGCCAAGTACTTCCCGAAGTTCACGCGAGCGAACGACGTCAAGCTTCGCAACCTGCTCACCATGACCTCCGGCTACGAAGACTACGCGCCGCAGGATTACATCATCCCCGCATGGATGCACGAGGTCTCGCCGCTGAAGAACGTGACCGAGTGGGCGACGAAGCCGCTGGACTTTGAGCCGGGCAGCGAGTGGCAGTACTCGAACACGAACTATGTGATTCTCGGCCTGATCGTGGAGAAGGTCTCCGGCAAGCCGTTGATGCAGTTCCTGCGCGAAAACATCTTTACGCCGCTCCAACTGAAGGGCGTCTTCAACACCTACCGAGAGCGCGAGAAGCTCGAAGTCACCGGCTACGTCTCGCACGCGCTTGCGCCTGTCCGTGTGCAGCCGCTGGAGGCTGCAGGCTGGTACGACGGCGACGGCGATCTTGCCATGCCGCCGTCGACGCTCGCGGAGTGGGACCTCTCCTTCGCGAAGAAGTCACTGCTGTCTCCCGAGAGCTACAAGATGATGGAGACCGCGTTTACCTTCACAAGCGGTAAACCCTCTAACTATGGCTTCGGAGTGTTTACGCGCACGCTCAACGGCCATCGCGCACTGGAGCATAGCGGCGAGGTCGGCGGTTACGTCGCAGAAAATATCGCGTTCCCGGACGACGGTGCAGCGATCGTCGTGTTGACGAATGAGGTGGCTTCTTCGGCGGCCGGCTCCATCGCTCACGGCATCCTTCCGCTGCTCTTCCCTGACTCTGCAAAGCCAGTTGCTGCGTCCGGCGATACGCTGGTCTCGACACTACGCACGTTGTTGCCTGAGCTGCAGCAGGCGAAGATTGATCGCAGCGCACTGACCTCAAACGCCGCGTACTACTTCACTCCGGAGACGCTCTCGGACTTCCAGTCCACGCTCGCTCCGCTGGGCGCGTTGAAGAGCGTGAAGCTTCTGCGGAGCGCACAGCGCGGTGGCATGACCTTTGGTGCTTACAGCGCAGAGTTTGAGAAGGGCACCGTTCACCTCAGCACGTATCTCACGAAGGACGGCAAGATCGAGCAGTTGCTGGTCGTCGGCAAAGAGTAGCCGTAGGCTTTAGCCCACGGAATAAGGCTTCTCCTCTAACGTTTTCCCAACAGCGGTTCGGCACGCGCTCTGCGCCACGCCGAGCCGCTTAGCATTCCTTGCTCACGCATCCGCTGAAGCACTTCGTTTCTGCGCTGTAGAGCATGGTCAGGGTGCTGGAGCACGGAGCTATACGCAGGCCGCGCGATCAGCCCTGCAAGCAAGGCTCTCTTTGCGGTGTCGATCTGCAGCGGTGTCTGGTTGAAGAAGCTCTTTGCTGCGGCGTCGATACCGCGCTGCTCATCGCTGAAGTACACCACGTTGAGAAACATCGTCATCTGCTCTTCGCGAGTAAACTGCCGACGCAGATGCGCGGCCAGGCGCAGCTCCCGCATCTGTCGCACAAACGTCTTCTGCGACGCATCGGGGCAGCTCAGAATGCGGGCCAGTTGGACGGTGTAATGCCCATCGGTCGGGTCGCCTTCGGCCGCGCGCAGAGCAGGGAACTGCGGTCTCAACTCTTCGACGGTATAAACGTGAAGCTTCGGCAGACATCCCGTCGCGTTGGCATCGCCTTCCGTTGCAGGCGTAAACGCTGCGGCAGAAGCGCGGTCATACCCCGCAACCGGCCAGTAATAAAGCCATGCTCCTACAGCCGCAAAACAGAGCAGAAGAGTGACAGCGATTGCAGTGAACCAGCGAAGAAGTGTTTGCATAAGGTGCTGGCCGCAGAGTAGCAGAGCTTGCTCGCCGTTGCTGGTCTTCCGTTACTCAGAAGCCGGCTGCTCGTTGATATCTTCGCCCGGTGGCTGGCAAAAAGCATGGCGGTCGCCGTTCCAGCATTTGAGCACAACGCTCGCAGCATCTCTCTGCCCCCTCGTGGCGGACGGGTCGGTAGAGAGCACTTGCAGGCGACTGCGCTCCTGCTCCAGTTGCGTTGCGTTTAGCCTGAGGCTGGAAACGAACTGCAGCAGATACGCGGTCATGGCCTTCTTCTCAAAGACCCGACGAAGTGCTTCGTCGTTCACTCGTTCGCTGGCATTGCCTAGCGCGATCGTGTGAAGACTATCGCCGAGAGTCTCTTTGGTCTGGTCCGGACGATCGAGAAACGTGATGATCGCGTCATCGTTCTCTTCCAGCCCTGGAAGAGCGGTGAGGAAATGTAGCAACTGCGGGCCATCCGCTGGGAGCAGTCTTGGGCGTACCGATGCTCTAAACTTTGCCTGTTGTTCTGCGTTCATTTGCGCAAGAATGCGCTTGTTGGCTCTCGATAAAAAACGGGTCAGGAGCCTGCACCAGAACGTCCGGCTCGCGAAGCATCGGAAGGACTAGGTGAATGAGTTCCTGCAGGCCGGAGCCGCTGAGCTCTGTGGGCTGCAGGGCTAAAAACGCACCCCTGCGAAGGATGAGGTCTGGATCGCGAAGGTGTGCCGCAATCGTCGGCAGATATTGAACCGGAAGCGAAGCGTACGGGGAGTGCGCCGGACGCTTCGCTCCGGGCAGGTAAAGCAGCCCCAGAAGCATCATCGCGTTCTGGCGGACTCTCAGGCGCTCATCGCTGGTCCACCGAATGAGCTGAGGGATCGCGTTGTCCCGCTCGGAGGCTGTTGCCTCCTCGGCAACCATGCTGATCTGCAGCGGGTTCGCAGGAGAGACGTGCTCTGGAAGATGCTCGACAAGGCTGCCAAGCGTGAGATTGGGTTCTGCAGGCGTAGTCGCTGCTCGCTGCGCTGCGCCATACGGCGCAGCCGCACAAAGAGTGCCAGCACAAAGCAACGCGAGCTTCAGCGAAAACCGAGTCTTCACGGCGACCTTCATGCGAGTAACGCAAGGAGCAAGTGTTTGCATACGGACCTGGCCGCAGAGTAGCAGAGCCGTCTAGCTCTTGCGGTACTTTGCCCTTTTGGCGTGCTTCAACGTCTTCGAACTCTTCTTCTGCTTCTCTGCCTTCTTGCGTTCGCCGAACGCGCGCGGCGAGTTGGGGTTTGCGGCCTTGCCGCTCGCAGGTTCTGTACCCGGCAGCAGCGCAAACTGTAACCGTCGTTGCACGCGGTCGATGCGGTCGAGAACGACCTCCACACGCTGGCCCGGTTTGAAGGTGTGTCCCGAGCGTGCGCCAACGATGGTGCGGTCTGTGTCGCGGAAGCTCCAGTGATCGCCGGGCAGGGAAGCGATTGGCACCATGCCTTCGATGAACATTTCGTCGAGTTCCACGAAGAAGCCGTACTTGGTCACCGACAGAATCATGCCGCCGAAGTCGTCGCCGACTTTGTCCGCCATGAACTTCATCTTCTTCCACTCGATCAGCTCACGCTCGGCTTCGGCCGCACGGCGCTCGGTCAGTGAACACTCGTTGGCTATGTCGTTCAACTCCGTCACTGACATCGGCCCATCTTCAAACTCACGCTGCTTGCGTGGAGGAGCGGCCTCTTCCTTCCACGGCTGCTTGTCCGTCGAGCGAATCGCTCCACCGAGAGGTGACGCACCGTCACGAAGCATCGCCCGCATCAGTCGATGCACGATGAGGTCAGGGTAGCGGCGAATCGGCGAGGTGAAGTGCGTGTACGAGGGTGAGGCCAGCGCGAAGTGTCCCTCGTTCTGCTCGGCGTAGCGCGCCTGCTTCAGCGAGCGCAGCATCATGTAGCTAAGGATGCGTTCTTCGGGGTGTCCGACGATCCTGCGAATGAGCTTTTGATACATCTGCGGCGTGACCGGTACCTGCTCCGGCACTTCGCGTGTGCGGGCCGGGGCGGCGCTGCGACCGCGTGCGCTGCTCTGCTTCAGCGAGCGCCGGTCACTCTTCATCGTCAGCTTCTTTACCGGCATGGCCCCGATGCCCAGCGTCTGTCCGAACGAGGCAGCGGTCTCTTCGAAGTCGATGATGCGTTTGGGGTCGGGCATCTCGTGGATGCGGTACATCGAGGGAATCTGCTGCGACTCCAGCCATGTGGCCACGCACTCGTTCGCGCTCAGCATGAACTCTTCAATCAGCCTGTGCGACCAGCCGCGCTGCGATCGCACAATCGCCTTCATGTTGCCGTCCGGGTCAAACTGAACCACCGGCTCCGGCAGGTCGAAGTCAATTGAGCCGCGACGCACGCGCTTGCGGTTCAGCCGCAGGGCGAGCTCCAGCATGGCGTCAAACCGCTTCGGCATCCCGGGCTGTTCCATCTCCACGCGCTCGCGCTCGGCAAGGTCGTCAGCGGTCGGCTCGCTCAGGGCTTCAGGGATGCTGCGCCCAGCGTTCAGGCACGCCTGCACGCTCGTGTACGTGCAGCGTCGCGCCGAGCGAATGATGCCTTCGGTCACGCGATAGCCCGCGATCTCGCCGTGCGCATCGATCTCCATGACGCAGCTCATGACGAGGCGGTCTTCCTGCGGGAGCAGAGAGCACATTCCACTCGAAAGTGCGTGCGGGAGCATCGGTACAGCGCGGTCCGGGAAGTAAACGCTGTTGCCGCGGACGCGTGCCTCGGTATCCAGCGCGGAGCCCGGCCGCACATACGCGCTGACGTCGGCGATGTGCACCTGCAACTCGGTGTTGCCGTTGGGCAGCGAACGCACCAGGACCGCATCGTCGAAGTCCTTCGCGGTCTCGCCGTCGATCGTCGCGACGGGCAGTTCGCGGAAGTCTTCGCGGTCGACAAGCTCGTCCTCGCTCAGCGATGCCACCGTTTGCCGCGACTGCTCTGCCGCCTCGATCAGTACGTCGGCCGGGAAGGTGTGCGGTAGATGATGCTTGCGGATGATGATCTCCACGTCGACACCGAAGTCATCGGGATCTCCCAGCACCTCAAGAACGCGACCCACGGCGGGCTGCCCTCGCTGCGGGAAGCGCGTAATCTCCACGTCAACGGCCAGGCCTTCCAGCGACAGCTCTTCCGCCGCGCCACGCTTCTTTCGGCTCTTGCGAGCTTCATCGCCCAGCGTTCGATTCGCGTTGCCCGCACGGTCGATGACGACCTCTGCTCCCTCGGGAATCGCAATCGTGCCGCCCACGCGCTCGTCCAGCGGGGTGACGTAGTTCGTTGTCAGCCCGGACTCTTGATAGCCTGGCGACCGCCGCGCTGTTCGCGCGTAGTGGAAGATGCCCACTACGGTAGGGTTGCGGCGCGTCAGCACGCGGGCTACCCGACCGGAACGGCGTCCGTCACGGCCTGGTGGGAACTCGTCCACCAGCACCAGATCGCCGCCCATCGCGCCGTTTAACTCATTCGGAGCCACAAAGATATCGCCGCTGACCGCTGTCTGCCCCTGCGCGGCTGAGGCCGCATCAGGACGCACAAACCCAAATCCATCGCGATGCAGATCCAGCTTGCCGCTCACCAGTCGATCGCGCCCACCGCGATCCTCGGCCTCGAAGCCGTCCCAAAGCCCACCGGGAGAGCGCTTTGGCCGCTGCGGAGTCTCCTCCTTCGCTCGCGGCAGCCCCCATTGCTCGTCGCCCAGGCGCACAAGCTCGCCGCGGGCGACCATGCGGGTCAGTTGCTCCACCAGCAACCGTCGCTCGCGGCCTCCGCCCAGTCCTAGTTCTTTGACCAGTTGTTTGTAGCCAGCCTTGTTTCCGGCGGACCGGCCAATCCGGTTTAGAAGCTCTCGATCACTGCGGGGATACGGTCCACGGCCCATTCGCCGAGCATACCAGTGCACCCGGTCAGCCCATTGCTCGT
This sequence comes from Acidobacteriaceae bacterium, assembly GCA_028283655.1. Classification (NCBI taxonomy): domain Bacteria; kingdom Pseudomonadati; phylum Acidobacteriota; class Terriglobia; order Terriglobales; family Acidobacteriaceae; species Acidobacteriaceae bacterium. The sequence continues at coordinate 245,413 of JAPWKE010000001.1, forward strand.
GCACGGAAAACGTGACCGATTGGCGTCGGCTGGTAGTTCACAGGCGACCCCGCAACACATCGCCAGACGACTCCTGCTCTGAATTCAGGAACTTACTGAGAGGTCAGACGGAGCCTTGAGATGGAGGAAGAGATGAGCTCCAAAGTAATCATGCAGTTACTTCAGTAATGTTTACTAAAGCATAAATAGATAAGTACTGGAAAACGTTGGACTTAGCCTCTACATGCACCTTACGTTGTAGACATCTGGTTTGTCCAGAGAAACTTTCAAGCAGTACCGAACTACCAAATTTAGCAGCTTTAGTAACCAATTTCTTTACCGATCTCTAAGGAGTTTCCCCATGCAGAAGTTCACCGTTCGCGCTCTTGTCCTGTCCCTCGCTGTTGCCGGCGCCGTCGCCACCACCGTTTCCTCGCAGGCTGCAACCCGCAACCCGCTCACGACCAAGACTGCAGTTTTGACGGACACCTCTGTCCCGGCTCCCCTGTGCAACCCACGTGGTGTTTCGAAGTGCGGCCTCGACTAATCCGCTGCCGCCTGTAAGTACCTGATTACTCGCTTCGACCATCCCTGTTCAGCCCTTTAGGAGTTTCCCATGCAGAAGTTCACCGTTCGCACTCTCGTTCTCTCCCTCGCAGTAGCTGGCGCTGTCGCCACCACCGTGTCCTCGCAGGCTGCCACCCGCCGCCCGCTCTCGACCAAGATTGCTTTGACCGACACCTCTGTCCCGGCTCCCCTGTGCAACCCACGTGGTGTTTCGAAGTGCGGCCTCGACTAATCCGCTGCCGCCTGTAAGTACCTGATTACTCGATTCGACCATCCCTGTTCAGCCCTTTAGGAGTTTCCCCATGCAGAAGTTCACCGTTCGCACTCTCGTTCTCTCCCTCGCAGTAGCTGGCGCTGTCGCCACCACCGTGTCCTCGCAGGCTGCCACCCGCCGCCCGCTCTCGACCAAGATTGCTTTGACCGACACCTCTGTTCCGGCTCCTCTGTGCAACCCACGTGGTGTTTCGAAGTGCGGCCTCGACTAATCCGCGTATGACCCTTAGGTTGTAGGAAAAGAATTGTGACAGCGCGCTCGGTAGGGGGATACCATAAAGGTCTCACTCGGAGTGCGTTCTATGTCTGCGAAATTCGCCCTTCAATATGCGCTGATTGTGCTGTCACTATTGGGTTTGGTAGTGGCACTCTTGCTGCTTAAGAAGCGCCTCGTAAGTACATACCCGGCTCTTTTTTCATTGATTCTGCTCCGTGTGGCCACCTCGCTGGTTGGAGTGGGAATTCTGTATCACCGCAAAACTTTGCATTTGTCGCTCGAACTGGCATATCAAATCTACTTCGATTGGTATTGGTTCTCTGTCATTTCGCAGACTTTGCTTGAAGTTGCCATCATTTATGGTGCCTACCGCATTGCGATGAAACCGTTAGATGGGCTCAAACGGATAGGTAGCGTGATTTTTGCTTGGGTCGCCAGCGTTTGCATTCTATTGTCGCTTGCGGTCGCTCTCGGGCCGCACACACAGGGTGCTAGCTATTTCGCGACTTTGCTCGGCCAGATGCAGCAAGGTGTCAGTGTTCTCACCCTCTGCCTGCTGCTGTTTGTTTGCTTTGCCGCTCGTCCTCTTGGCTTGACCTATCGCAGCAGGGTTTTCGGCGTGATGCTGGGTATGGGAATGGCTTCGACGAGTTCCTTGGTTATGTCAACCTGGTACTCGACGAAGGCTCTGCAGTCTGTTTATTCACCGGCTTTTCTCGTAGGTGCGCTATGCGGCCTGGCAACGTTAACCGTGTGGGCGACGTACTTTGCTCTGCCTGAGCAGGAACGCGCTCTGGTACTGCTTCCCACCACATCACCGTACTTCACCTGGAACCGCATCTCAGAAGCCTTGGGAGACGAGCCTGGTCTGGTGGCCATCTCCGGCTTCCGCCCGGCGATGCTTGCTTCCGCGGAGTTGAAGGCGATGATCGTGGCGCAGAAGAGTCTCCAATCTGTTGCCGATGAACCGGCACAGGCTATGCTCGTTGACCGGATCGCGGTCGGCGCCAACTAACGTAATTCTGTTCTTAGGATCTCGAACGCGCCAGAATGGAACCGGTTACTCACACACTTACCGGTGCCCTTCTGGCGCGTTCCGGCTTTAACCGCAAAGCAGCTTACGCTACGGCGGCGATGGCGATCGCTGCTGAGTTTCCGGACATCGATACGGTCTCAAGCGTAGGTGGCCCCGTCGCGGGCTTTGTGCATCATCGTGGGATCACGCATACCTTCCTTGGCTTGCCGCTTGAGGCTGCGTTTCTGCTCGGCTGCTTCTATGGGCTACATCGTTGGCGGCTCGCACGAGCTCGCAATCGGGGTGTGAGCGATCTGAGTTCGATCACGGCAGCGCCGGTGCGGTGGGGGATGCTTTATCTCCTCATGCTGCTCGCGCTGTGCTCGCACCTGCTGCTCGACTTCACGAACAACTACGGCATCCGTCCCTTCGCGCCCTTCAATCCGCACTGGTACGCGGCCTCGATCGTCTTCATCTTCGATCCGCTACTCTTTGTCTTCCTGCTCGCAGGGTTGCTTTTGCCCGCTCTACTGCGGCTGGTTGGCAGCGAGATCTCCAGTACCCGGTCGCGATCGCGCGCCTTCTCCTCAAAGGCGCCTGCGCAGGTTGTCCTCACCGTGATTGCGGGCTATTACCTCTTGCGTGTCTATGAGCATCTCCGCGCAGGGCAACTTGCCCAGGCGCAGTTTCTGGCGCTCGCGGCACCGAACGACGCTGGTTCGCCTACACCGATCCTCACGGCGCAGCGTTCGCTGGTTAGCCCCGATCCGCTTAGCGTCTTCCGCTGGCACGCCGTCACCGACTTCGGCCCGGCATACCTGCTCGCTGAGATCGATACCTACCGTGGCACCATCCTCTCGGCCGACACCACGGAGCGTAAAGCCAATACGGCTGATCCCACGATCCGCGCGGCTATCGAGTCGCCCATCGGGCGTGCTTATCTTGACTGGTCATCGATGCCCTGGATCGCGGTCGATCGTCCTGACCTGGGGATCACGCCGGGGCAGCCTACGGTCGTCACTTTCACCGATCCGCGCTTCATGGGCGACGTCCCGATCCTGCGTTCCCGCAGCCGCACCCCGCTTACCGCGACGGTAGAGCTGGACACTCAAAATCACGTCCTCGCCCAGACACTCGACGGCAAGCTGCAACCCTAAGCCTTTGGGCTGACTGTCCCCAGGAAATTGCGAACGGCATCGAGTGCTTCGCCTTGCACCAGCGACTCATCGCCGCTACCAGCGAGCCACTGGATATCCTTATCGCGACGAAACCAGGTCATCTGCCGTTTGGCGTAGTTTCTATGCCCCTGTTGAACTTCGGCCAAGGCGGCGTTCCTCTCGGTCTCCCCGCGCAGAAGCTGCAGGGACTGCAGGTAGCCCAGCGTCGTCAGTCCGCGAGCATCGTCCCCAAACTCGGCTCGAATAGCCTCTGTTTCAGCTAGCAGACCTCGATCAAACATCGCGGCGGCGCGTTCGTTGATGCGCTCGTAGAGCCGCGCTCGCGGCACATCAAGCCCCAGCTTCAGAACGCGATAGCCTTGCAGTGCCTCGCGGCCTGCCTGCCACTGTTCGGTTTGCGGCTTTCGGCCAGCCAAGGAGACCTCGATGGAGCGAATGAGCTTCGGCGTGTCATTGGCGTGGATGGCTGCAGCGGCCCGGGTATCCAGCCGCGCGAGCACCCGGTGCAGATACCCCGGGCCGCGAGCCTCTGCGCGCTTCCTCAGCCTCTCTCGCAGCCCCTCATCCCGCAGCGGAGCAGGAGCCAGCCCTTCCAGGGTTGCGCGCAGATACAGCCCCGTTCCGCCAGCGAGGATCGGCAGTTTGCCGCGCGTGCTGATTTCGTCCAACGCGGCGCGCGCATGGCGCGCGTAGTCACCCGCCGTCGGGTGCTCGTCGGGAGCGTACAAGTCGAGGCAATGGTGCGGCACGCGAGCGCGTTCTTGCGAGGAAGGCTTCGCCGAACCCACATCGAGGCGCTGATACACCGCGACCGAGTCGCAGGAGACGATCTCGCCGCCAAAACTCTCTGCAAGTAGCAGGCTGAGCGCGGTTTTTCCGCTGGCGGTCGGACCCACCAGCACGACCAGCGGCTTGTCTACCATTGCTTCCACCATCCTGAGTACAGCACCCGTTCCGCGCCCGCTCGTACCGCCATCGCCAGCACGACGAAGACGGCGAAGAGCACCAGAGCCCGCGCCATGGCAAGCTTCTCCCGTGCGCGGCTGGCTTCAAGCCGTACTTCGTACTCCGCGATCGCTTCTCGCACGCGGGCGTTGGTTTCTTTCATCGGTTCGGCAGGGATTGGCTTGGAAGGCGTCACCGCTCCAGCGTACCTCGCCGCTAGCGCTGCGTGTTGACGAGGTAGTGGAAACGGATGACCAGGTTCGGGCCGTGGAACTCCTTGGGCAGCGGATGCAGCTTGCCCTGAGTCACAATCGAGCCCCACGCCGAGCGGTTGATCGCCTGATCGTGCGTCGAGCTTTCGAGCTTCCAACCACCGATGGTGCCATCCGGCAGAATCGTCAGCAGCCAGTAGCACTCGCCAGACTTCGACAGCGGCGGGCGGACCTCTTCGGGCAGCAGCGGATACCAGGCGTTCGCCGTATCGCGCTGCAGGCGAGCCATGTACTGGCTGAAGTCCACACCCTGCGTGTCCGAAAGGATTTCAGCACCAGCGCCCATATTGCCGCCACCGGGCAGGTTGCCGCCCACGGCGTTGCTCGGCATCGCCCCCGTTGCTCGCGGGGAGGAGTGTGCCAGATCGCTCATCGCCGAACTGGCGTTCGAGGAGTTGCGCGGCAGAATCGGGTGGGAATTAGCCTGCGGCGTCGGTGCATCGGCCATCGGCTGGGAAGGACGTGGCTGAACGCGCGGCTGCGGAGAGTCCGGCAGACTCGGCGCGCTGCTCGGAGCCATCTTCGGCGTGGGCTGGGGAGCCGGCGGCTGTGGCTCTTCGCTCTTCGGTGTGGGGGCGGCAGATTTCTCCATGCTGAACTTGTCCGACTGCGACAGCTGCGGCTTGGGTGGAGGAAGCTCGTTGCGCGGAATCGCCTTCATCATCGGCGCCTTCGGCAGCACGGGCGCGGTCAGCATCGTCAGTTCGTGTTGCTTCATCGCGTCGCTGGGTAGCATCAGCTTCGGCGCGTGCCAGAGGACTCGCGGGCCGTAGAACACGAACCACGCAATCGCCAGCCACACGAAGACGGAGATGTAGATCGATTCGCGGAAGCGTCCACGGGCTCGTTCATCTTCGATGGAATCCAGCAGATGCACCAGTTCATGCGCTTCCAACTCACCGTAGCGGGCTGTGCGGATGCGCGAGGACTCCGGCGCAACGACGTTGCCGTCGCTGTCATGCGGAACGACTGGGCCGGTCTGCGGGGAGGCAGGTGGCGTCGTCTCAAAACTCTCTGGCTGGTTCGGGTCGATAGGTGGCATCTAGCTTGTACTAAGTGTCAGACGGTCGATCCACCCTCACAGTTGCGGCCCGTCCGTTGGCAAAGCAGTTTCTTTGCTGCTTCGCCTCCTCCATTCTCGCATTTATGCTGGGCGGATGACGCTTCATGGCATCACCGCCTGCATTCTTACCGCCAGTGACCGCTGCTCGGCCGGCACGCAGGTTGACGTTTCGGGGCCTGCACTCGCGGCTATTCTGCTCGAGCACGGTGCAACGCTGCTGCCCGCGCACCTTGCGCCAGACGACGCTGTGCGGATCGCGGCTGGGCTTCGCGAAGCCGTGGCCTCTGGCGCGGCGCTTGTGCTCACCACGGGAGGCACCGGGCTTTCGCCTCGCGATGTCACGCCCGAAGCCACACTTTCGGTCTGCGAACGTCTTGTCCCGGGCCTCGCCGAACTGATTCGTGAGCAGGGTCGCGAGCAGACGCCCTTCGCTTCGCTTGGCCGGGGCGTGGCGGGAGTGCTGGATCGGACCCTCATCGTGAATCTGCCGGGTTCGCCGCGTGGCGCGGAAGATGGCTTGCGTACGATCCTGCCATTGCTGCCGCACGCTCTTGCGTTGCTCGCCGGGCAAACGGACCACGGCTGAGTGTTGCGGGCTCAGGCGAGGGGTTGCTCTGTGTTCTCTGCGACTTCCGTCTGCCTGCCGAACATGGTTTTGCGGGCGGAACAACGTAAGATGGTACGTGGTGAAACTGCATCCCGTTATTCTTCTCCACAAGTTCTCCGCGACGCTGCTCGCGGTGCTCAAGCCCCTCGGCATCTGGGGCGTAGGCGCGCTATCGCTCATTGATTCGGCGCTTATTCCGATCCCGGTCTCGATGGACGGCGTCCTTATCGGCTACGTCGCGACGGACCATAGCCGCTTCCTTGCCTACAGCCTGATCGCGGCCGGAGCCGCAGCCCTTGGCTCGCTTGTGCCGTACTACATCGGCCGCGCGGGTGGGGAGCTGGTGCTGCTCAAGCGCATCAACCGCGAGCGCTATGAGCGCATCCGCGACCGCTTTGAAAAGCAGGAGTTCCTGGCCATCATGATCCCGGCCATGCTTCCGCCGCCGACACCTATGAAGCTCTTCGAGTTCGCCGCCGGTGTCTTCGAGATGAAGCCCCTGACGTACATTCTGGCGATCTTCGTTGGCAAGATGATCCAGTTCCTCGTCTGCTCGCTGCTGACGATCTGGTTTGGCCCCACGTTGGCGCATTCCCTGCGTACGGCCTTCCATGAGCACATGGCGGTCAGCCTCACCGTGGTTGGCTTGATTCTGCTAGTGGTTGGTGTCTGGTTCGTCCGCAAACTCTTTGACCGCAACTCGAAGGACTCGCTGCCGGTTGAAGGGGAGTAGGACATTCGGTAAGGACGGGGCAGGGGCTTTCAAACACAAGCCTCTGCCTCAAACAGTAAAAGGCCGCGCCATTGGCGCGGCCTTTACTGCGTAACGAAAGACTAGGCTGCGTGACCAGCCGTTGCGGTTGACTCTGCCAGCTGCTTCGCCAGCGCAGGCAATCCGAACAACACCGTCGCCACCAGTCCTGTCGACACCAGATCGTTGGCATAGAAGGGAAGAGCGGACACAAAGCAACTCACCAGTCCGGCGGAGCTATGCGGATACATTCCGCTACCCACCCACACAGCAAAGTTCGAAAGGAGGAAGAAGCCCGTTGCCGAAGCGAAGATCGCTGCTGCAACACGCAGGGTGGTCACCTTGCTCAGCACATCGCTCGCCATGATGCATACCGCGGCGTACCAGAACCACGTGACGAGATAGCTGCTCGCGTGGAATGGATAGCTGTACACAAAGTGCGTCAGCACGAAGTCGGTCGAGGCCATGACGGCTACGGCAAACACCGCCTGCCAGCGCGGACGGCGCGAGCCAAAGAACAGCAGGCCTGCACCCACGGCCGTAAAGTTCAGCGCCGTGCCGTGAAAGGTGTGCGGAAGAAAGCGGGTCAGAGCCGCAAGGATCAAAACGATAAAGGCGAGCATAGGCAGGTGGCCTTCAAATTTTCAGTGAAATAGTGGCGCAAGCGCCTTTGGTCGATTGTACGCGAACGCCGCTGTTTACCGCGTATTTCGCGTTGGATGCTACTTCAAAGCCAACAAGGGCCTGCCGTTTCCACGACAGGCCCTATTGGTACTTCGCCAATCAAAGGCCTAACGCTGTACGACCAAATCATCGGAGAGGCGGAAGTGCTGCACCGACTCAGCCGGGATCACGATGTCGCGATTGCCCGTCGTTCCGGCAATCAGAGTACCCGCACCTGCACCGGAAGCTGCACCGATAGCCAGACCAACGCCGCCGGTAGCGATGCCGCCGATCAGCATACCTGCACCGGTCATACCGCCGATCCAGCCTGCCGTGCGCTTGCCCTTGCCCTTCTTGGTGTGGACGTTGTCATGCGTATCCAGGGCGTATTCGTTGCCGCCGAGCGTCATCGAGGTGAGGCGAAGTTCGAGGATGGAGGCACCCTTGAAGTGTCCACGGCGATGCGAAGCATCTACGCGTCCGCGTACCGGGGTACCCTTCGGGATAATCACCGAACCGTTGCGTACGATTGGCTCTGCGAACTCACCCGAGAAGTGCGAGCCTGCCGGAGTATGCTTCACGTCAATGCGCTCGTTGATGCGGATCGCCAGCGTCGTTCCCGCAGGAACCGTCAGGTTGATCGGAGCTACTGGAGCTGCTACAGGTGCCGCTGCGGCACCGCTCGTTGTGCCTGCCGGAGCCGTCGTGTCCTGCTGCGGGGCGGCGGCCACGGGTGCCGTCACAGGCGGTACCGGAGCGGCCTGGCTGAGGGGCAGCACGACAGGCTTCGTCTCAGCGGGCTTCGTGCCGGCGGGCGGTGGCGTTGTTTGCGTGGAAACCTGCGGCTCCTGGCCGGAGACCGGAGGCTGAACCACCGTCGTCACCGTGTTGCCGTTCTTGTCGATGTACTGCACCTGCTGGGCCATGTTGGTCGCTGAGGCAGCATTCTTGGCCTGATCGAGCGCCTTCTGCTCATCGCTCTTGCAACCCGTAATCAGTCCTAGCGAAAGAATCGCAACACCAGCGGCCAGGTGAATTCGTTTCATCAGCATCTCTCGTACCTCTCCTTGTTGTGCATCGTGTGCACAGATCTGTGCAGGGAGCCCGACTACTTGTGACTTATTCATCCTGCAGACAGGGAGATAGATGCAGACGCTTACTCTTTTCGCTGCCTCAGTGCGTGGGAAAGGCTGAGAAAAGCAAAGTCGAGGGAATCCTCGGAATATCGCGTTACGACATCGGAAGATAGGAAAATTCGGGCCCGAACGCCACCATTTGCTGTGGCATACTCCATTCCAAGGATGCACTCACCGCGCCATTTCGTACGGTCTCTTCTGCTCACCGGCATCATGCTGGGCCTGAGCGTGATGGGTGTCGTGCGACTTCATCACGCGCATGTTGCGTCGCATCTTGCCAGCTCGCACCACCCTGTGCCGGTCCAGCAGCAGACGCGTCGCTCGCCCAACAGCGGTCGACGCTCGGGTGACAACTCGGCCTCGGCCAGCGGTCATGCAGAGTTTGGCAGCTACCATCACATTGGCTCGGGCGGCGGTCCTGCGATCGCTTCAGCTCTGCCTGTGTCGGCCCCGGCTCTGCGTTTTGATGCTCCCCTTCACTCGCATCCTCTTGCCACGCGCAACGTCGTGGCTGTCGGCAGCGCGCCGCGCGCTCCCGGCGATCCTCGCGGTCCTCCTCAACTCGCCTAGTCTGCCCGTCAGCTTCAGCACGGCAGCCTCGTTTCCTCGGTGTACTCAGCGTTGTCGGCTGTTGAGTTCGCACCCTGAACGCGGTCTCGCCAAACGAAGTCGCCGGACTTTGCTGTCTGCGTTTGCCGCATCGCAGCCAAGGCCCTGCACCTCCTGCTGAAGCTCTCCGCAAAAGACCCGCCGCGCCTCCCCACGCGTCGCCGCACAAGCCGCCCGCTCTCCCCAGCGAGTGGCCACAGGAGAGTTTCCATGCACCGTTTACTTCAGGGCTACGCCCGCTTTCGTACCGAAGTCTTCCCACGCATACAGCCCGCGTTCGAGCGTCTCGCGCACGGCCAGTCGCCGGAAGCGCTCTTCATCACCTGCTCGGACTCGCGCGTTATGCCGGAGCTGATTCTGCAGGCCGAGCCCGGCCAGATCTTCCCCATTCGTCTTGCGGGGAACCTCGTTCCGCGCCCCGGCAATGATCCTTCGGGCATTGCCGCGACCATCGAGTACGCCATCCGCGCGCTGAAGATCGCCGACATCGTTATCTGTGGCCACTCCGGCTGCGGCGCGATGAAGGAGTTGCTCGAACGCGCGCATCGTCATGATCTGCCGGACGTCACTTCGTGGCTTGACCACGCTGGCCCCGCCTCCAACTGGCTTCGCCGGACCTTTGACGACACGCGCAGCCTCACCCCGGCGAAGCGCCTTCATCTGCTCACGGAAGCGAACGTGCTCGCGCAACTCGAGCACCTTCGCCAGCACCCGGCGGTGGCCGAAGCCCTCGCCGCGGACAAGCTTCGGCTCCATGGCTGGATGTTCGATATTCCTTCCGGCATCCTCAGCGAGTTCAACGCGCAGAGTGGCTCGTTTGAAGCGATCTGCGAGCCAGAGGAAGCGCGAATGGTCGCATAGCGTTTGGGCGGCCCGCATCGCCGCCACGGTTTTGCTACGCCGCTTCGAAGCAGAGCGTAGCTCACAAGGTTGTTCCTTTTCGGCCGCTGCCAACGCCACGGGCAGTGGCCCTTTTTTGTCTAAAATCGGAGTTCGGGCCGCTCGGCTGCTGTTTCCGGCGCAGTGTGAGGAAGAAGTAGGGGGCCAACCAGAACGACTGCTGAGGGCGGAAGCTGGATCCACACCCAACGAACGCCTACGGCTGCAATAAGCAGCAGATAAGCCGCCATCTGCCGCTCACCGATAACCAACTGGATGAAAGGAGCGAAGGGGAAGAGCAGGAAAGCCCACAACGGTACGTCCCTGGTTCCAAGAAGTACGGACAACATCGCGACGCAGATAGCGCAATAGGTCAGTACGGAAGCGATCACTTGATAGGACCTGCCGCCTGCTCCGCTGGCTGCACTTCGCATGGCTTTTCCGATGGCCATACCCACAAAGATCGCGCATATCCACGCGGCCCATGACTGATGAATCAAGTAGCAAAGCTGCAGGGCAAGGTAGAGCAGGATGCTCGCGCCAATCGCTGCTGCTACGCCCCATGCGGCGGACTTCAACAGGGTTTTGCGGCCTTGCGTTGGAAGCCACTCCTGCACTCTTCCCGCGCAAACAGAGCAGATCCTGTTCTTATTCAGCGTGAAGAACTCTCGGTGGAGTTCGCGCCCGCAAGCGGTGCAATGTAACGGCGCATCACCGTCAAGATAGACGGCTCGATCAAACTGAAGAGGACTTTGCATCGTGTCGCCTGAGTGTAGCAAGGCCCGCGGCTAAATCTTCTGCACGCGAAGCACTTCGCGAACGCCGTCTACCTTGCGAAGGTTCTGTGTCAGCTTCGTCAGATGCCGTACATCGACGGTTTCGATAACGAACTCGACGTTCACGACACCGTCTTTCGCGGGCTGCGAATCCACGGAGCGAATATTCGTGTTGTCGTCGGAGATGATTGCGGTGAACTCGCGCAGCAGACCGGAACGGTCGTCGCACACAATCACCAGCTTGACCGGATACGTTGTCGGCTTCGGTCCGCCTGACTTGCCTGCGGCTTCCGGTGCTGCCGACCACTCCACTTCGATGCGGCGGTCGGCTTCGTACAACAGGTTCTGCACGTTACTACAGCTTCTTGCATGGACCGCAACGCCTTTGCCGCGCGTCACGTAGCCAATAATTTCCTCGCCACGAATCGGGTTGCAACAGCGTGCGCGATAGACCAGCAGGTCGTCCTGACCTTCCACCTGCAGGCTGTCCGATCCCTTCCCGAAGAAGACCCGCTTCACGGCGTCAGACATGTGCGCCAGTGTGTTCCCGACCGGCGCTTCCTGCGCGGTCTGCTCCGGCAACGCCGTCGAGCCCGGCTCCAGCTTGTTCAACACCTGTCGCGTGGAGTACTTGCCGAAGCCGATGCCGGCCAGCAGGTCTTCCTCGCCGCCCAGGCCGTACTCCTGCGCTACGTGGTTGAAGTCCGCCGTGCTGTGCTTCGAGAGGCTGACCTTGTACTTGCGTGCCTCGCGGTCCAGCAGCTTCTTGCCGATCTCAATCGCGCGTGCGCGCTGGTTCTCGTTCAGCCAGTGCTTGATCTTGTTGCGTGCGCGCGAACTCTTGGTGAAGGAGAGCCAGTCGCGCGAAGGCGCATGGCCCTGCTGCGTGCTGATCTCGACGATGTCGCCGTTGCGCAGTCGCGAACGCAGCGGCACGATGCGTCCGTTCACCTTTGCCCCGGTGGTCGCATGGCCTACGTCCGTGTGGATGGCGTACGCAAAATCCACCGGGCTCGCGTCCTTCGGCAGCACAATCACCTTGCCCTTGGGCGTGAAGGTGTAGACCTCTTCCGGGTACATATCCATCTTCAGCGTGGACATGAACTCGTTGGGGTCGTTCATCTCGCGTTGCCACTCGATCAACTGCCGCAGCCACGCCAGACGCTCTTCATCCTTCGCGCTGACGTTGTCGGTGGCCTTGTACTTCCAGTGTGCGGCGATACCTTCTTCCGCCACGCGATGCATGTCTTCGGTGCGAATCTGCACCTCGAACTGGTGGCCGCCATCCGCGATCAGCGTCGTGTGCAGCGACTGATAAAGGTTCGGTCGAGGCATTGCGATGAAGTCTTTGAAGCGTCCGGGGACGGGGCGCCACGTTGCATGCAGCAGTCCAAGCGCGGCGTAACAGTCCTGCTCGCTCTGCGTAATCACGCGGATCGCGAAGAGGTCGAAGACCTGGTCTACGGGAACGTTGTGCGCGGTCAGCTTCTGCTGGATGGAGTAGAGGCGCTTGATGCGCGACTCCACGCGGGCGATGATGCCTGCATCGCGCAGCTTCGCTTCCAGTGTTGCCACCACGCGCTTCAGAAACGCTTCACCCTCGCCGCGCAACGACTCGACTTCGTTCGTGAGCTGCGTGTAGGTGAACGGATCGGTATAGCGGAACGCAAGGTCTTCTAGCTCGCCACGCACCTTACCCATGCCGAGGCGATGGGCGAGCGGCGCATAGACATCCAGCGTCTCGCGGGCGATGCGCTCCTGCTTCTCGGGCTTCAGATGCTCGAGCGTGCGCATGTTGTGCAGCCGGTCGGCCAGCTTGATGATCACCACGCGAACGTCGGTGACCATGGCCAGCAGCATCTTGCGAATGTTTTCGGCCTGGTGGTCTTCGCGGTTGGCGAAGTTGATCTTGTCCAGCTTGGTGACGCCTTCCACGATGTGCGCGACCTGTTCGCCGAAGCGCTGCGCGATGTCGTCCGGGGTCACATCGGTATCTTCCACCGCATCGTGCAGCAGACCAGCGGCGATCGCCGTGGCGTCCATCTTCAACTCGGCCAGCAACTGCGCAACTTCCAGCGGATGGATGACATACGGCTCGCCCGACGCGCGCTTCTGCCCTGCATGATGCTGCAGGCAGAAAAGCCATGCCCAGCGAATCAGGTTCAGATCGTCATGCGGGCGGTTTGCCCGCACCGTGGTCAACAGGTGTTCAAAAGTGGCTTCGAGCGGATCGCCTTCGGGGAACTGGTTGTAGCGAAGGTCCACCGGCGGCATGGCGTTTTCGGGCTGTTCGTCGCCTGCGGTTTCCAGCGCAAACTCGCCGCTCGGCTCATCCAGCGGATTCACTGCGGCTCGCGGCTGGGCCGCCACCGTTGCGCCGTGGAGCAGAGTTGCTTCCTGGCCCAGACCCGACTCGCTGGCAAACTCCGGCGTCTCTGCAGCATGAACGCCTTCTGCCGCGCCAACTGCCCGGTTTTCCCCGCTGCCAGGGATCATAGACCCCGGCTCACTTGTGGCCATACAGCATTATAAGCGGCAGACGTTATCACGTTACGAACGCCCCACAGGTCCTGGCTCTTTTACGCCTGGCTGCAGCGGCGTGTTCTTCGGCAGGTCCTTCACGCCCGGCACGGAGGGCGCGGGCTTGGCCACGTCCTTCACGGCTTGCGGAACCCGCACCAGTCCGGGCTCCGGCCGTGGACCCTTGTGCGTCCACTCCACCAGTTCGTCGAACGCCCGCATCTCTTCTTCGGCGGTAATGTTGCAGTGGCCCTCGCGCTTTACATACTGCTGCACAAGGTTGGCTCCGTAGCCTGCGTACTCCACCGTCTGGTTGTACAGCGAGAGCGTGCTTGCCGGGATGATGGGGTCGTACACCGTGTGTACAGCCAGCATCGGCTTGGTCAGGTGGCCGCTCGGGGTGTAATGCCGCATCAGATACGCCCGCGCCTTCGGGTCGGCTGCGTAGCGACGTACGTTGTCGTTCAGCGCGAAATCGCCCCGGCTGTCGTTCGGGTTCGTTCCTGTGTAGATGAAGTTGCGGTTGTCGAAGGGATTGCCGCCTGCACGGCGAATCATGTCGCCTACGACGTAGGTATAGTACGCAATATTCCAGGCCACGCCCGCGTCGGTATGCACGCCCATCAGCATTCGCATGGCTTCGGCGTCCTTCGGATCGCGGCGCAGAGCCGCAGCGATCTTCTCCCGCTCGGCGTCGTTTGCAATGTAGTCCGGCGGAACGTTCAGCAGCGGCGGCGCAGCGTTGGGGAAGAAGTAGTCGAACGCGGCCCGCAGCGCAAAGCGCCGGTCAAAGCTCACAAACGTTGGCCCGACGGCACCGCACAGGTCCAACCCGCCGAGATAGGGCTTCGGGTTCAACTCCAGCGTCACCATCGTCAGCGCTCCACCCATGGAGCCGCCAGCCACGTAGCTTTCCTTCGGCTGGCCGTATTTGCGTACAAAGTAGCGCCGCAACGCCTCGGTCTCGGGGTACGCCTGCGGTAGCGCCCATCCGGGCAGGGAGTAGCCGCTCTGGGCCACGGCATAGCGGCGCTCGAAGAACGGTGCCTGCTGGCCCACCAGCCGCTCCGCAAGGTGGAACGTCACCGGAGTCATGGAGTAGCCGTGGTAGAAGACCACCAGCGAGCCGTTCCAGTCTGCGGGAATGTCGATCCGATAGGCGGCGCCGTCGAGCACGCCTGTCTCCGTCAGCCCCAGCGGCCCACGCAGTTGCTGTGTCGCCGTTGGCTTCGGGTCGGCAGCGCGAGCGGCCACGGTGGCCGTCATGACGCAGAGCGCAGCCACAGCAACGCTGGCGGAACGCCAGATCTTGATTCGGGAAAACATTCTCATCGCGGTAGTACCGCCGATTTTACTCCGACCCGGCGGCCACTCCGCAATGTGTCTGTTCGCTTAGCGATCTCCGCCGAAGTGGAACGCCCAGGCCACACCGAAGGACAGAATCGGATAGAACCGCAGCGGACGAATGTCCGAGTTGATGTCGTTCAACTCCTGCTTCAGGTCAGCCTGCGCTTCGGAGTCCGTTTCCAACGACGAGCAGCCGTACGATCCGCTCTGCGACCCACATGCTGAACCCTGCAGCACGAAGTTGATCCGCGGGTTGTTGATGTACTGTACGCCGACCTCAAACGGGAAGCTGAGGTGCTTGCCCGAGCGCGGAATCATGTTGCCTGTTCCAATCGTCAGGCTCGGCGCGGCTTGCCAGCCAAACGTCATGGACGCGTTGCCGTGCACCGGATCTGTCGGGTCGGAGGTGTAGTCGTCGTCGTTCAGCGAAAACTTGTTCCCGCCCGGAACGTAGAGCTGAGCCGTCATCTTGTTGCCGTTGTAGAACGTTACTCCCGGCGAAATGCGGAAGGTGTTGCCGAAGGGGAAGATGTCCAGCGCCAGATTGCTCGAGATCAACTGGATCGCAGCGTTGAACTTGAGGCCGTCGTAGGAGAAGGGCCCGTGATACTGCGCGCCGCTTGCGCCCACGCGAATATTCATCCTGCTCGCTACCGGCATCGCCAGGTCGAGTCCGCCACCGGCAGCGCCGATCTTCAACTGCACACCAAGCGCATGGAACGGCCGGACGCCTGGGTTCATCACCACCGGTTCGGCCTGTCCTTCGGACACGGGAGCCTCGCGTCGAACGGATGCCAGATACATTCCCTGAGTCTGCGGCTGCATGGAGACGGGGGAAGCCTCTGCCTGGGGGAACGTCGTTCCTGCAGGCACTACACCGATGGGCATACCGGTCTGCGGATCGGCTTGCCCAGGCTGCGGGAAGATGACTCCGGGCATCGGCGCAGGCTGTGCGTTCTGCTTTGGCTTGACGGGGATGGTGTACGCCGGCATTGTGCCCGGCTGTCCCGGCTGAGCGTAGACGAGCTTCTCGGGGGCTTCGCTGTGGGGCGTCGCCATTTTAGGAGCCGGATAAATCTCCGTTCCCAGCCCGGTGATGCGATCGCTGCCCGCAGCGGGGGTGTCGTTCGCGACAGGCTCGTACACATTGGTCGGCACTGATTTGAGTGGGGGCAGATAGTCGCCCGAGGGTTGCGGCACGTTCGTTGGCGGCACCACTTCTTTGCCCAGCGGCACGACGGAGTCGTTGCCTGCGGCTTGCTGCGCGGTATCGTCTGCCGCGGGCAGGGCATACACGGTGCGCGGGATATACGTTACGGGCGGCAACGTCTCACCGCTGCTGTGCGGCACGCTCGTTGCGGGCACAATATCGGTTCCGAGCGGCATCAGCGTGTCGCTGCCTGTGTTGTTTGCAACGGATTCCGTCGCTGCGACAGGGTGCTTGGAGCTGATGTGCGCGCGAGTCGATTTTCGATAAGAAACGCGGCTTCTGCTCGAAACCGAGGATCGCCTCGTTATCGCAGGATGCGATGCGGTATGCCGGCGGTGAACCGTTGTTGCCGGAGCGCTCGTCCCTTGCTCTACGGGCTGCGTGTAGCGATGGCTCAGATCGATAGGGTGTACATCACCCTGAGCGGCGCTGGGTTCCTGAACGCCTGTCTCGAGCTGCCAGCCTGTTGCTGGTAGTGTTGCTGCGGCAATCTCGAGCGAGCGCACGCGATTCTGCATCAGGTGTTGTGCGGTAGCACGATCCGCGCCCAATGCAAGCAGGCTTGCGAGCGAAACAAAGCAGAGGTATCCAGTTTTCATATGTTTAGAAGAACCGCATCTCTGCGGTTCTTCTGACTCTACGGTCTTCAGGTGCAAATTGGATTAACACTGAAGTGCCAAAGGGAACCTGTAAAGGTTCGGTTCCCAATTCAGGCAATGACGGGTTGCCTGCTGCAGGCTTCTGCAAGTGCTGCAGAGAAACGCATCACGGACTCCTGCGTCGTGTCCCACGAACACATCAGGCGTGCACAGGAGCCGATAAACTCATAGAAGATCCATCCCTGGGCGCGGATGTCTGCTGCAACGTGAGGGGGCATGTCGACGAAAAGCGCGTTCGCTTCCGGCGGCCACATTACCTGTACGCCGGGAATGTCACGAATCTGCTCATAGAGCAGCGAGGTCATGGCGTTGGCGTTGGTCGCATTGCGCAGCCACACGTTGTTTTCAAGTAGTCCCAGCCAGGGGGCCGAGATGAAGCGCATCTTGGAAGCGAGTTGGCCTGCCTGCTTGACCCGGTAGGCGAAGCCTTCTGCCTGGGCGCGGTCGAAGAACACGATCGCTTCGCCGACGGGGAGTCCGTTCTTTGTGCCACCGAAGCAGAGCACATCGACTCCGGCCTTCCAGGTAATCTCTGCCGGCGAGACGCCGAGATGTGCGACGGCGTTGGCAAAGCGCGCACCGTCCATGTGCACCTTGAGCCCGTTCTCCTTCGCCACTGCGGTAATGGCTTTGATCTCGTCCACGCTGTAGACGGTGCCCATCTCGGTAGCCTGCGTGATCGTTACTACTTCAGGGCGAGGGTAGTGAATATCGTTGCGGCGATGGATGATTTCGAGCACGGAAGCCGGAGCCAGCTTGCCTGCGGGGCCTTTGCCTACCAGCAGCTTTGAACCGTTGGAGAAGAACTCCGGTGCGCCACACTCATCGGTTTCGACGTGAGCAGACTCATGGCAGATGACGGACTGGTACGAGCGGCAGAGTGAGGCCAGAGCAAGGGCATTGGCGGCGGTGCCATTGAAGACGAAGAAGACTTCGCAGTCCGTCTCGAAGAGATCGCGAAAGGCCTGGCAGACGCGTGCCGTCCAGGCATCGTTCCCATAGCTCGGTTCGTGGTCGCTATTGTTGGCGCGCACGAGATACTCAAGCGCCTCCGGGCACATGCCCGAATAGTTGTCTGAAGCGAAGTGCTGCATGGTCGTCCCCTTCGCCATCAAGGGTAAAACATTGGTCTCATGCGCAGAGTGCAGGCGAGGGTTTTGTGGAAGGACAAATCTGCGAACGGAGCGATTTTATCGCTCAGCCGGTACGGCAGATTCATTGTGAAGATGGAAGTAAATGGTCGGGACGACTAGATTCGAACTAGCGACCTCACCCACCCCAAGGGTGCGCTCTACCAGGCTGAGCCACGTCCCGACTTACAACAAACAGCGCCAGCCAAAGCGGCTCGCGCGGGGGTAAAAACAGTGTACTACGGCAGGGCCGTCCAAAACCTGGACGACCCTACGGAAATCTTGTGGTTAGTGGGTAGGAGCGACGTATTCCTTCGGCAGCTCGCCGCCTGTGCCAAAGAAAAACTCGTTCATCTGCTCGACCAGGAACTCCTGTGCCTCGCGGGTCCACGGCTGCAGACGATACTCGTTCAGCAGCATCTTCTGCCGTTCGATCCACTCGTCCCAGGCCTTCTTCGAGACGTTCTTGAAGATCTTCTGTCCGAAGTCCGAGTCAAACGGCGGCTCGTCGAGCCCTTCCATCTCCTGCTTGTACTTCGTGCAGAACACCATGTGCGCCATCTGGAAACTCTCCTTATTGATCACCAGTTTACCGCGTCTGCGCGTCCTATACTTTTTCTTGTCATGCTGACCGTCGAAGAACAGATCGAGGCCCTCCGCGAAGAACTCCGTCACCACGAGCACCTCTACTATGTGCTCGACGCTCCTGAGTGGGACGACGCCCAGTACGACGCGGTGATGAACCGCCTGAAGGGCCTTGAGGCGGAGCATCCGGAGCTGCTTACGCCGGACTCGCCAACCCAGCGCGTCGGCGGCAAGCCGAAGGACGGCTTCACGAAGGTCGCGCACTCGCGGCCGATGCTTTCGCTCGACAACGCCTATAACGCCGAGGAGTTGCGCGGTTGGGCGGAGCGCGTACAGGGCGGTCTAGCGGCCAGCGAAAAGGTCGGTTATGTTTGCGAGCTGAAGCTCGATGGGCTTTCACTCGCCGTGAACTATGTTCCTGGCAAAGGCGGGGATGCGGTCTTGTCGACTGGCGTTACGCGCGGCGATGGCTCTATCGGCGAGGATGTCACCACGAACGTTCGCACCATCCGCAGCGTGCCGCTGCAGGTCAGCGCGGCGAAGCTGCAGGCTGCAGGTCTGCCGCAGTCGTTTGAGGTGCGTGGCGAAGTGGTGTTGCCGCAGAAGGCCTTCGAGAAGATGAATGAAGAGCGCGTTGCTGCGGGTATGGCTCCTGCGGCGAACCCGCGCAATGCTGCGGCTGGCACGATCCGCACGTTGGAGCCGAACGTGGTTGCGCAGCGCCGTCTCGAGTACTTTGCCTACTTCCTGCTGCGCGATGGTGAGAGCTTTATCCCGGAGCAGACGGACGCGCTGGCTGCTCTGCGAACTGCGGGTTTTCTGGTCAACAAGCAGACGCGCAGTGTGAAGACGATCGACGAGGTGCTCGCCTTTATTGACGAGGCTGAGGGACTGCGCGACTCGCTGCCGTACGACATCGACGGCGTGGTCATCAAGGTGGACTCCATCGCGCAGCAGCGCCGCCTCGGTTTCACAGGGAAGGCTCCGCGCTGGGCGATCGCATACAAATTTCCCGCGCGTGCCGCGAACACGGTGCTTGAAGACGTGCTCTTTCAGGTTGGTCGCACCGGCAAAATTACGCCCGTTGCGGCGCTCAAGCCGGTCTTTATCGGCGGTACAACGGTTACGCGAGCCACGCTGCATAACGCAGACGAGATTGAGCGGCTTGGCGTTTGCATCGGCGACACGGTAGCGGTCGAGCGCGGTGGCGATGTGATTCCGAAGATCACGCACGTTGTCACGGAGGCCGCTCGCGGGACACGCGAGATTACGTTTCCGTCGCTCTGCCCGATCTGCTTGAGCGAGTTGGTGAAGGAAGAGGGCGAGGTCGATTGGCGCTGCGTCAACGACAACTGCCCTGCGCGGATCGCGGGAGCGATGCAGCACTGGGCCTCGCGCGGCGTCATGAACATCGAAGGCCTTGGGGAGTCGATGGTCGCTCAGTTGCTCGGCCAGAGCGGCGAAGCGGCTGCCGAAGGCGATAGCGAAACGGTTGAGGCGCAGGCTTCGGCGGAAGTCTCCGAAAGCGGCGAGCCTGTGCTTGTCCGCGAGCCGCTAGTGCGTTCGCTCGCGGACCTCTATGACGTGGAAAAGGTGAACGTCGAGAAGCTGATGTCGCTCGACCGCATCGGGCAGAAGACGGCGGATGCGCTGCTGGCGCAGATCGACCGCTCGCGCAAGGCAGGGCTTGCGCGCGTGCTGATGGGACTTGGAATCCGTTTCGTCGGCGACCGCACGGCGCAGTTGCTTGCCGAGCACTTTGGGGATGTCGCGAATCTTATGACAGCCTCGCGCGAAGAGCTCGAAGCCGTGAACGAAGTGGGCCCCAAGGTTGCGGAAGCGATCACCGACTTCTTTGCCGTAGAGCGCAACGCGCAGATGGTGCAACGCCTGCGTGAGCTTGGCGTAGATATGACCGCAGAAAAGCGCGAGGTCGGGACGAAGCTTGCAGGGCAGACCTTTGTGCTGACGGGTACGCTGCCGACGCTGACTCGTGACGAGGCCAAGGCACTGATCGAGTCTGCTGGCGGCAAGGTTTCCGGCTCGGTGTCGAAGAAGACGAGCTACGTCGTCGCGGGCGAAGAGGCCGGATCGAAGCTTGAGAAGGCGCAGCAGCTTGGTGTTGCGGTGCTGGATGAAGAAGCTTTGCAGCGGCTGCTGAACGAATAGCGTTCAGCCGTTTCGCCGGGTTGCGATACAGTCAAACCATCAAGCAGTAACCAGTCATTCATAAATGGGCCCTCGCTGGCGCCTTGCGCCCAGCTTTACCTAATAGAGGACAGGTGTCACGGATGGGACTTACTCGCCGGCAGTTTTTAACGCGCGTCGGACAGGCCGGAGGCTACTCGGCCGCAGTCGTCGCGATGCAGGGTTTCGGCCTTTTCCCCACATACGCTTCGGCGAGTACGCCGAACCTTGCTGCGGCACCCAACTCTGGCAAAGGCGTTCGGGTCGCGATTCTCGGCGGTGGGATCGGTGGACTTGTGGCAGCGTATGAGCTGCGCGAGCTGGGCTACGAAGTCACGCTTCTGGAAGCGCGTTCGCGTCCCGGCGGTCGTAACTGGACCGTTCGCGGTGGCGATACGGTGGAGTTTCTCGACGGCACCAAGCAGCACTGCACGTGGGACGCAGGCCACTACCAGAACTTCGGCCCCGCGCGCCTGCCCTCAGTACACAAGCTTATGCTCGGCTATGCGAAGAAGCTGGGAGTCGAGCTACAGGTCGAGGTCAACACCACGCGTTCGAGCTTCCTGCAGAACGATAACGCCAACGGCGGCAAGCCGGTGCAGCAGCGTCAGGCGATCAACGACACGCGCGGGCACGTCTCCGAGCTGTTGATGAAGTCGATCAAGGGTGGTTCGCTCGACCAGGAGATGACCAAGCAGGACCGCGAGCGGATGCTCGACTTCCTAAGCCTCTATGGTCCGCTGGATAAGACCGGAAAGTACGCTGGCTCCGACCGCGCTGGCTACGCCATTGCTCCGGGGGCTGGTGAGCAGACGGGTAAGCTGCTGGAGCCGCTCGACATGCACACGCTGCTCGACGCGAGCTTCTGGGACGGCATGTTGTTTGAGGAGACCTTTGACTGGCAGGCGACGATGTTCCAGCCGGTTGGCGGTATGGACCGCATCCCGTACGCGTTTGCGAAGTCGCTCGGAAGCATTGTGAAGTACAACTCGCCGGTGACCGAGATTCGCAAGACGGCGAAGGGCGTGCGCATTGGCTATGAGTCCGAAGGCAAAGCGCATCAGCTTGAAGCGGATTTCTGCATCTGCGGCCTGCCGCTCTCGCTGCTGAAGAAGATTCCGAACGACCTGAGCAAGCCGGTGCAGAACATCATCTCCGAGTGCACCTACGGCGATGCGTACAAGATCGCGTGGGAGAGCCGCCGCTTCTGGGAGCAGGATTACAACGTCTACGGCGGGCTGGAGTTTGTGAACGTTGGCTGCTCGCCGGTGTGGTTTCCGTCGGAAGGTTTCTTTAAGGAGCGCGGCGTTTTTGTCTCCGGCTACACGGAAGAGCACACGACTCCGCTGGTGATGATGCCGCTCGAAGGCAAGCTGGCTGAGAGTCGCAAGAGCATCGAGCGCCTGCATCCCGGGCATGGCAAGGAGCTCGAGAAGCCGATGTACCTGAACTGGGCGCAGATCAAGTGGAACGAAGGCTCGTGGATCGACACCTACGGTGCAGGGCAGGGGCGCAATGCTTCGGCCGTGACACAGGGCTCGGGTCGCGCGACCGCCCGCGTCATTGCGCCGAACCAGGAGAACTACGAGATTCTGCTGAAGGCTGATGACCGCATCTTCCTTACCGGCGACCATATGAGCCATCTGGTCGGCTGGCAGGAAGGCGCAGCCGAGAGTAGCCATCGCGTCATTCGCCTGATTGAAGACCGCGTGAAGCAGGCGCGCGTTGCCACGCAAACGGACAAGATCTTTGCCTAAGGAGAAGAGTATGAAGCTGAAGTTTGCACTCGTTGCCGCACTTGCCGTAGCTGCTACTACTACGGCAGCTCACGCGCAGACCGCCGTCAAGCACATCCAGAACGAGAAGAGCCCGCTGGCTGCAGCGGTCTGGGCAGGCGACACGCTGTACTGCTCGGGCCAGATCGCTGACCCGCTTACCCCTGCTGACCCGGCGAAGAATTCGGCGGCTGTCTTTGGCGATACGCAGGAGCAGACGTTCAGCATCCTGACTAAGATCCAGGCACTGTTGAAGAGCCAGGGTTTGGAGATGAAGGACGTGGTGAAGATGACGGTCTTCCTCGCAGCCGATCCGGCGAAGGGCAACAAGCTGGACTTCCCCGGCCTGCAGGCCAGTTTCACGAAGTTCTTCGGCACAAAGGAGCAGCCGAACAAACCGGCTCGCTCGGCTGTTCAGGTTGCTGCGTTGGTTCTTCCAGGCGCGTTGGCCGAGATTGAAGTGATCGCGGTGAAGAGTAAGTAGTGAGGGCAAGTGGTTAGTATTTTGTGACTGTACGCCGCGCATTGCGCGGCGTACTTTTGCACTAACCACTAACCACTAACCACTAACCACTAACCACTATTCCCTACGTCGTACGCGTGACTACGTACGCGCTGGCCTGCGCGTTGGGGCAGAGCACCATCGTCTGGATCGTCACATGTGCCGGACGAGTGGCAGCCCAAACGATCGCGTCGGCGATGTCTTCGCCGGTGAGCGGCTGCAGGTTGGCGTAGGTCTTGGCGGCGCGCTCTTCATTGCCGTGGAAGCGCACCTTGCTGAACTCGGTTTCGACCATGCCCGGGTCGATGGTGGTGACGCGGAGGTCGGTGCCGTTCAGGTCGATGCGCAGACCGTCGGTGATGTAGCGTTCGGCAACCTTTGTGGCGCAGTAAACCGCGCCGCCCGGATACGCTGCGAGGCCTGCAATCGAACCGAGGTTGATGACGTGACCGGTGTTGCGGGCCACCATGCCGGGAACGACCGCTCGTGTGACATAGAGCAGACCCTTCACGTTGGTGTCGATCATCTCTTCCCAGTTCTGCACGTCGTCTTCGTAGACCTTATTCAGCCCGCGGCTGAGGCCAGCGTTGTTCACCAGCACGTCGATCTCGCGCCACTCGGCGGGCAGCGTGGCAAGTGTGCCCTCGACGGCGTCGCGATCGCGAACGTCGAGTTCAAAGCTGAAGGTATCTTCCGCGCCGAGCGAGCGGAGCTCTGCTTCGAGCGTCTTCAGGCGGTCGAGGCGACGGGCGCAGACCAGCACCTTTGCGCCGAGTTTGGCGAACTCCTTTGCCGTTGCTTCACCGATACCCGCGCTTGCGCCGGTCACAAATACCCGCTTGCCTCTAAGAGAAATTGCCACGATCGATTGTCCCCGTTCTGTTTTCCGGCGACCGACTTCCGTCGCCCCTCTGGCGAATGGATAGTGGTGCCTACGTCTTTATGATGCACAATCTGCCGGGAAGCCGCGAACTCCGGTTGGAGCTCGTTTGGGTGTGGAGCGGTGTCGAGCGTGGTTCCGCCCCGGTGATTTGCGGCGGCAGGCGTGGAAGAATTGAGGATGCTCTGGTGGTCATTGTGTTCTGGCCGGCCTCCGCGGCGCACCAGCGCATGCGATGCTCGGCCCTGACCGCGCCTCGTGTTTGCTTCAAGGGGACCCAAGTATGCGACCACAGCGACTCGTTTACGCGCCTACGCGCAGCCGCAGGCTGAACGAAATGTTCGGCCTCTGCGTGTTGGCCGCCGCAGGCCTTCTGCTGCTTGCGCTGGCGACCTACACGCCTTCGGACCCATCGTTTAATACGGTCGCTTCGATCTCGTCACTGCGCCCGGCGCGCAACTGGACAGGGCTGATTGGTGCGTACAGCAGCGACCTGCTGCTGCAGATCTTTGGTGTTGCCATCTTTGTGTTGCCGCTGTCGCTCATTCGCGTGGGCGTTAGCTGGATGCGTTCGAAGCCCGTGGGGGCTGCTGCGGCGAAGCTCCTGGGGATGGTGCTTTGGCTGCTCTTTGCGCCTGCGGTGATTGCTCTGCTGCCCGGTCACTTTCTGTGGCGTCATGCGTTGCCGATCGCTGGCGTCGAAGGTCGCCTGATCGCTGACGGGCTTGTAAAGTTTGTGAACCTGCCGGGTGCTGTGACGATCGCTGGCCTCATGGTGGCGCTCTCGCTTTATCTTTCGACGACGTTCCTGCTGGCGATGGCGCGGGAGTGGTTCTCGACGAAGTTTGCGTTCGTTGGTGCGATGCGCAGCCGCTGGTCGAACTGGCGGACTCACCGCGATCATGCACCCGAAGCTGTAGAAGCAGCGGAGTTGAATCAACGTCAGGCTCGCGCGGCTGCGCGGTTGAAGTCTGAGCCCATACCTGAGGAGATGCAGCAGGCAAAGGATGCGCGGCAGCAGAACTCCCTGCTGGCTGGCTTCCTGTCGCTCTTCCGCCGCAAGCAGGCGCTTGCAGAAGGTGATGGCGAGGACGATGACCGCGCTCGTTTTGGAGGAGAAACGCCCTCGGTGTGGGACTCGCTTCCGCGCACGGATGTCGATGCTCCCACGGCGACGGCGTTCACCACCGCCGCCGCTGCTGCTGCACCGTTCGCTGCAAAGCTCGCCGCGGCCGCTGCACCTTTGCGCGAGGCGGAGTTGCCGTTCAGCGCATCTGAACCGGTGATGGAGCACGGCGAAAGCTACGAGCCGGTGGAGGATGATGGCTGGCTGGATGCGCCGGAGCGTGCGACGTTTGGCCGCAGCCCGCTGGAGAATGTCGACATCCCCGAAGCGCCGCCTGCGCGCATTCCTGTTGCCGAGCCGCTGCGTCCGCAGTTGGTGCGGCCTTCGATCACGCCGATGGCTCCCCCGGCGAATCGTATCGAGGAAGTTCCTGCGGCTCCGCGTCGCATCAACCCTGTGCCTGAGCCACCTGCGATGCCTTCGCCGATGGCGAACCTTCGCGATCAGAACATCGCGTTCGGCAAGCGAGCGGATGCGGATGTGCGCTCGATGACGATTACGCCGAAGTCGATTCGTGGCTATAAACTTCCGCCTTCGTCGTTGCTCTACCACTCGGACGAACAGGCCGAGATTCGCGAAGATCAGCTTCGTGAAGAGGCGCGTCTGCTGGTGGAGAAGTGTGCGGAGTTCGGCGTGCAAGGCAAGGTGGAGCAGATCAATCCCGGCCCTGTTGTGACGACGTTTGAGTTCAAGCCGGACAGCGGTGTGAAGTACGCCAAGGTGACCGGACTGGCCGACGATCTTTGCCTCGCTATGGCTGCAGAGAGCGTGCTGATTGAACGGATGCAGGGCAAGAACACCGTTGGTATTCAGGTGCCGAACACCTCACGCGAGACGATCTGGCTGCGGGATGTGGTGGAGTGCGAGTCGTTTGTTCACTCGAAGTCGCGGCTGGCGATTGCGCTGGGTAAGGACATCAACGGTGGCATTGTGACGGCCGATCTGGCGGCGATGCCGCATGTGCTGATCGCGGGCTCGACCGGTTCGGGTAAGTCGGTGGCGATCAACGCGATGATCATGAGCGTGCTCTTCAAGAGCACGCCTGAGCAAGTGCGCATGATCCTCGTTGATCCGAAGCGCGTCGAGCTTGGTATGTATGAAGGCATCCCGCATCTGTTTACGCCGATCATTACGGAGGCAAAGCAAGCTGCGAATGCTCTGCGCAATGCGGTGAAGGAGATGGAGCGGCGGTTGAAGCTGCTGGCTGCCAATCACGTTCGCAACATCGACCAGTTCAACAAGCTCTTTGATAACGGCAGCGAGTATCTCTTCGAGGACGTCAATCAGGAGCCGCTGCCGTACATCATGATCATCATCGACGAGCTCGCCGATCTGATGATGCTCGACCGCGCGAATGTAGAAGAGTCGATCACGCGTCTGGCGCAGATGGCGCGTGCTGTTGGCATTCATCTTGTGCTGGCAACGCAGCGTCCTTCGGTGGACGTGATCACGGGTTTGATCAAGGCGAACGTGCCGACGCGTATGAGCTTCCGGCTGGCGACCAAGACGGACTCGCGCACGATCATCGACTCCAACGGCGCAGAGAGTCTTCTGGGTCGTGGCGACATGCTCTATCTGCCGCCGGGAACGTCGCGTCTGCAGCGTGTTCATGCGCCCTTTGTGACCGAGAAGGAGATCGCCGGGGTTACGGAGTTCTGGCGCGCACAGGGCGAAGCTGAGTACGTCGAAGGTTTCCTCGAAGGTCCGAAGGACGAGAACTCAGAGTCCGGCGGACGTGGCTCCGATGGGGAAGACAACGATCCGATGTTCGACGATGCGGTACGTCTGGTCTTCGAGTTTGGTAAGGCGTCGACGTCGCTGCTGCAGCGTCGTCTGCGTGTTGGCTATGGCCGTGCGGCGCATCTGATTGACATGATGGAGCGCGATGGTCTGGTGGGGCCTGCGGATGGATCGAAGCCTCGCGAGATTCTGAAGCGGCCGGATTTCTTCAGCGAAGTAGACAGCGCGATACGGTAGTTTCTGCGTAAAGCCATCGGGGCCGAACTCTTGAGAGTTCGGCCCCAATGGTTTTCAGGCTTACTTCGTTGCGGGTTTTTGGGGGGCCGCGTTGGATCGTCGCAGCCAGCGCAGGACGTCTGCGCGAAGCTGGCGATAGCCCGGCTCTCTGGCGTAGTGGCGGATCGTTCCGTGGCCGCTACTTGTGTACCAGTTCAGAGAGAAGTCGCCGCTGGCGGCTTCGGCCTTGTCTTTGCCGATGCGGACTTGCGGGTCGCGTTCGAGCGCGGTCTTGGCGGCTTCTGCGCGTTCGAGCGAGATGTACTCCGAAACTTTGCCTTCGGGGGTGAAGTGTTCGAAGTTGTAACGGGCCTCGGAGCGCCCCATCGGGACGAAGTACTCGCGAACGAGCCATTGTTTGCCGGCAACGTCGAAGCTGTCGATGAGGTCAGACTCGAGCGGTGAGAGGTTGTCGGCGCCGCGCTTGCGGGCCTGACGCAGCAACTCGCGTTCGCTGTCGAAGTCCTCCCAGCGGCCCAGTTTTGCCTCTACCAGGACGAGATCTTTGTGTGCAGGCCACATGCCTGGGTCGATCATGACGGCGTGGCGAAGGCTTAGCTCTGCGGCCTCGTACTCATGGAGCATCAGGTCGGCGTCGCCTACGCCTTTGGGGCCGCGGGCGTCATCGGGATGGGCCTTGGCGTACGCCTCGTAGAGCGTTCTGGCGCGAACCGCGTCTTTAGCGGTCAGGGCATCGCGCGCTGCGGTGAGAGCAGGCGGCGTAATCGTCTGGGCAGAGGCCGCGACGGCCGCGCACAGGGTGATCAGGAGAGTTGGAAAAGAAACACGCACCACAACAGGGTAGACGTTTCCGACGCTGCTTCGTGATGTTGTTTCTTTAGTGGTGTCCGCTGCGATGTTTTACCTGGCTGACGGCCGTTGCGCCAAGGATGGCGACGACGGCGAGCAGGGCGATCCACAGTAGCTCCGGATGGCGCTCGGTGAAGGGGCGGCTGTCTTTGCGAGGAGCGTAGGCCGGGTTGGGCTGTTCGGGGCCAAGCCAGGCGGCCGCGGCGACGTCGCCACCCTGAAAGAGGCGGGCGTAGTCGTAGACGGGAGCGGCGAGGGCTTTGTCGCCGTACCTCAGCGTGTAGCTTGAGCCGGGGGCGGCGTCGAAGCAGAGACGGCGCTGGCGCATCTGCAATGCGACGCGGGTAATGGGCAAAGGAGCGTCGTTGGCGTTTTGCACGCGGAGCTCGATGGTGGCTGCGTCGTCCATATTGGCGGCGAGCACGGCGCTGACAGAGAGATGCTCGGAGTGAATGGGGGAGGCTCCTGGAATGCGTGCAGGCATCTGTACGCGAGAGATCTCTCCGCTGAGCTCTTCTCCGTGGCTGCCGTCGTCGTGCCGGGTGACGTCGCGAAGGACGACGTTCCGAACGAAGTTGGTGTGGAACTCCGCAGGGAGTTCTACGCTCAGGCGCTCGACGGGGACGTGTGCCGGGATGTTGAGGCGAGCGACCGTGGCAGAGCCCTCCTGATGCAGTGTGGAGGTTTCTACGACGGTGGTGTAGACGGTCTGTGCTTCGCGGCTGGGCGGGACGGTGGCCCCGGTAAGGACCTCGACGGGCAGCGGCTTCGGCTTGCCGTCGAGCGCGGTGAAGTGCAGCACAACGTGCAGCGTGGGGAAGGTTTCTTCAGCCAGTGGCAGGGTCGTGGAGCGCGAGAGGTGCTGCGCCGTAAGGTCGAAGAGCGTGAAGGTACCAAGCTGGATGGGTGTCGAGTGGGCGACGAGGCCGATGCCGGTGACCTCGGCTGTGGCTACGAAGTCGTGCGCGTTGAGCACGAGGTTTACGGCCGAGTACGGACGCGAAGGCATGGCGAGGTCGAAGGCGATGGCGTCGCCGGTCATACCGAGGTTCTGCACCGTGGCGGCGACGGGCTCGCTGGTGGCTGCGGAGCTTTCGGTGAGAGCGTAGGCGGTTTCGACGGTGCCGTTGCGATAGAGGCGAAGGTCATTGCCTGCCCGGTTCTCGGCGTGGGCGAAGGTGGTTGCGTCGAGCACGGCGCAGGTGGTGCCGTGGAGGCCGGGGGAGATGTTGATGGCGCGTTCAAAGCGAAGGTGCGCGGGCTCTGCCGGTGGAGCGTCCATGGAGGCCGCAGACTGCAGTAGAAGAGCGCCGAGGGCGCAGGTAAGAAGCTTCATTGTGCGACCTCGTCGTTCTGGTCCAGCACATGATCGAGCCCGAGCAGACCTTTCTGGTACGCAAAGCTGACGGCGAGCAGAAGTGCGCCGAGCGCCAGGTAGCTGATGATGCGGAAGCCTGTGCTGAGCGTACGCATGTCGTACGCCACGGTCTTGATCAGGGTGATTGCAAGCAGAAACAGGCCTGTCCAGCGAACGAGTGCGATTTTTTTCCAAAAGCCGAGGGCCAGCATAGCGGCTCCCTGCACGGCGAGCCACGCGGAGAAGGCAAAACCGCCGAGAGCCAGCATGTGCATGTAGTCGTCGTTGGCGGAGGTTGGAGCGAAGACGATGTTGATCTGGCGATAGGCGGTGGTGGCCAGCGTGAGATTGAAGAGAGAGAAGGCGACGATGCTGAGAAGCTTTGGATCAGGAGCAAAACGGACGCCGGTAACGAGTTTCGGCGCTCGGGCGAGGATGACGCCGAGCACAAGCAGCGCGCCAAGTTCGGTAGCGAAGCCGCGGTTGAAGAAGACAAGTCGTCCTGGCCCGAAGACCTCTGGCCCCAGCAGTGCGCCGCCGACACCTAGCAGCATGGCGGCAGTGGCGAGGTGTCCCAGCACGGCGCGGGCACGGGCTTCGAGCCCGGGCATGGAAGCCAGCCAGATGACAGCGACAGCTTCTGCGAGCCAACCTGCGGTGATGCCGTGCCCGGTGAGTTTGAGCGGGATGGCGACCGTGATGAAGCTGAGGGCGAGCGAAAGGTGGATGGCGGAAGCAACGGCGCTGTGGCGGACGCGGGAGATCGCCAAATAGGCTGCGGCGAAGAGCAGAGCGGCCCACGGTTCGATTGCAGGGCGGCGGGAACCGGCGAGGAAGGCGTAGACCGAGAAGGCTCCGAAGAGCGCCGTGGCGACGGGCATGATCACGTTGACCAGCGCAGAGTCAGCCTGGCTGGCGAGCAGTGGGATGGCCGCAAAGATGGCCCAGAGCAGGGTAACGAGTGCGAGCGTGAGTCCGAGCAGGTCGGGGGCGAACGATTGCATGGCCCAGATCGCGACGAAGACCGCGGTGATGGGAAGGGGGCCAAGCAGGAGCAGGTTCCAGGGTTTGGCTCGAAGCAGCGCGAGCAGAGCTGCTGCGATGGCGGCAAGATAGCTGAAGAGAAAGATCTCGTGGTTGCCCCCGGTGGCGAGCAGCATGGGCGTGATGTAAGCCCCGAAGAGAGCGTACGCGGCCAGCAGTTGCGCGTCCTGCGTGATGGCCATGGTGGCGTTCCAGGCTGTGACGAGCACCATGCCCAGCAAGGCGACAGGCGCGGGCACGAGGTGGAAGATCTGGAAGCTTGCCCAGAGCGAAAGGTACAGCACACCAGTCCCGACGGCTTTGAGAGCGTAGCTGAAGGCCGGGGTGCCGTTGCGGCGGAAGCGCTCTGACCACAGGATGAGACCGCTGCCTGCCGCGAGCCCGATAAGGATGCGGCCGCTTGGGCCGATCCAGCGATTGTCGAAGGCCCACTTGAGGAACCATGCTGCGCCCACGAGCAGAAGGATCACCGCAAGTTTGCTAAGTACCTGCGAGCCAAGTCGGGATTCAATGCTGACGGGTTTGCTGCCATCCGGTTTCGTGCCATCCACGGAAGCGAAGACCGGCGAGGATGCCGGAGTGAACTCGGTGGATACCGACCGAGGCGCAGGTGCGGTGCGACGAAGAAGGGGCTGACGAGAAGACGCGCTGGTTTGAACCATCTGTCGCAGCTCGGCGACTTGTTCTTCCAGCCGTGAGACACGGGAACGGAGCTCCGCGTTTTCTGAACTGCTGAAAACGCTGTCGTTGGCGTCGGGCGAACCGGGTTCATTCGTCATGCCCTCCACTGTACCCGAGTCGAGAAGGAAGGCCGCTTCGAAATGATTTTCGCGCAACGCGGTTGCGAGCCATGCGTTGCCCGCGTAGGCTGAAGCTCGGTACCCATGACTCAGCCGCTTCGCATCCTTGTTATCGACGACGATCCCGTGATGCGCGAACTTCTGGAAGCCTTGCTCGGCATCGCCGGGTACCTCGTCGAGACGGTGAGCTCCGGCGAGGGAGCGCTTCTGCGGATGGATGAAGGCACAGCGTTCGAGGCGATCCTGACAGACCTGCACATGCCGGGCATTCAAGGCAGGGAGCTCGCAGCACGCTTGCTGGCGGTTCGCCCGAAAGGCATGGTGCTGCTTGGCATGAGTGGAAGCTTCCCAACGGAGAGTGAGAAAGAGCTGCTTGACGTCTTTCTGCAGAAACCTTTCACGGTGGAAGAGTTTCAGGCAGCGCTTGAGTCGGCACGGCAGCAACTTGTCGCGTCCCTGCGCACGCCCGTCGAGCGCACAAGCTCGGCCGTTGTGCTGGATGAAGCGGTCTTCGCACGTTTGCTGGCGACGCTGCCAGCCGATGCTCTACGTAGCGTTTACCGCCTTACGCTGGACGATGTGCGCGAGCGGCTGGTGCGTATGGACGTTGCTGTTGCAACCGGGGATCGCGCGGCGCTGCACCGCGAGGCGCATTCGATCAAAGGTGGATGCGGCATGGTAGGGGCGGCAGAGCTTTATCAACTTGCGGCCACCACAGAAGAGGGAACCGCATCTGATACGAGTGCTATTGCAGAATTCGCGGCTGCGTGTCAGCGACTGGAGCGTATTCTGGACGAGAAGTTCCCCGTGTCCACGAAATAAGCCGTACCGGCCCTGCTATCTGATGGAGATACATGCCTAACACCAGGAAGACCGCCAAAATCGCACCTGACGTACGTATTGTCGTTGCCGACGATCATCCTGTAGTGCGTTTCGGTGTCAAAAACATTCTGCTAAGCGAAGAAGGCTTTGAGGTCGTAGGCGAAGCTGCCGATGGCGAGCAGGCCATTACGGAGACGCTGGAGCGCGAGCCGGACATCCTGTTGCTCGACATGCAGATGCCGAAGCTGCCGGGGCTGGAAGCGATGCGCGCCATCATGAGCCGCTCGCCGCGCGTGAAGATCATTCTGTTGACCAGCACGATCTCCACGCAGCAGATTATCGAGGCGCTGCAGATCGGCGCTCGCGGCATTGTGCTGAAGGACGCCGTTGCCGGCGATCTGGGCGAGAGCATTCGCTCGGTGTTGAGCGGCGACTACTGGATCGGCGGCCAGCGCGTGGCGAACCTGCTGGCGGCGCTGAATGACCTGATGCAGCAGGCCGCGGCCGTGCCGGAGAAGAAGACGTACGGTCTGACGCCGCGAGAGCTGGAAGTGGTGACCTGCATCGTCGAGGGCTGCTCGAACAAGGACATCGCCAAGCAGTTCACGATCTCGGAAGAGACGGTGAAGCGGCATCTCTCGAACATCTTCGATAAGACGGGCGTGAGCACGCGTCTGGAGCTGGCCCTGTTTGCGATTAGCCACAAGCTTGTGGACCTGGATGCATAACGTATGTCACGTCAGCGAAGTTTTGTCGCAGCCGTCGTCAGTTTGACGACGGCTGTTGTGTTTGCAGGGTGTTCGAGTCGCGGAGCTTCCTCGCTTCCTTTGCAGGGAGTTGATCGGCTCGTTGTCGTAAAGCATGAACATCGTCTTTCCCTGTATCGCGGCGGCCAGGAAGTGGCTCGTTTTCACGTCTCTCTGGGGCGAGGTGGGCCTGGGCCTAAGCTGCAGGAGGGGGACAAAAAAGTCCCGGAGGGAAGCTACCTCATCGTGGCTCATAACCCTCACAGCACGTACCATAATGCGTTGCGCGTGGGATATCCCACGCCGATTCAAGAGGCTGAGGCGAAAGCTCGTGGTGTCAATCCTGGTGGGGACATCATGATCCACGGTATTCATAATGGGTTTGGCTGGCTCGGCGCTTTGCAGGGCTATGTCGATTGGACGGAGGGCTGTATCGCACTCACGGATGCGCAGGTGGATGCGGTCGCTCGTGCGGTTCCCGACGGAACACCGATCGTCATTGAGCATTAGGCGGAAGGGACTTCGTCTGATCGCCTCTGGCGTCTCCGTACAATAGTCCTATGAGCGAAGAATTATTTGACGTCCTTGTGATCGGCGCTGGTCCTACCGGCCTGGCTTGCGCGATTGACGCGCAGAATGTTGGCCTGCGTGTGGTGGTGATCGACAAGGGATGTCTGACGAACTCGCTCTTTCATTACCCGGCAGGGATGACGTTCTTCACCACGCCGGAGCTGCTTGAGATCGGCAACATGCCGTTTCCTTCGACGAATCAGAAGCCCACGCGCAGCGAAGCTCTGGAGTACTACCGCAAGGTGGCGCAACATTATGCGCTCGATGTGCGACAGTATGAGCGTGTCGTTCGTGTCAGTGGCTCGGATGGGGCGTTTGAAGTTCACACGGTGGACCGCTTTGACCGGACGACGATTCATCGGGCGAAGAAGCTGATCGTCTCCACGGGCTACTACGATCTGCCGAACAAGCTCGGCATCGACGGCGAAGAGCTCTCCAAGGTGGCGCACTATTACAACGAGGCGCACCCTTTCGCGGGAGAGGATGTCCTCGTGATCGGCGGCAAGAACTCCGCGGCGATAGCGGCGCTAGACCTGTGGCGGCACGGAGCACGCGTCACGCTGATCCACCGCGGAGCGGAGCTTCATCGTCACATCAAGTACTGGATCAAGCCGGACATTGAGAACCGCATCAAGAACGGTGAGATCGGGGCGTACTTCAATACGGTTTGCACGAAGATCACGGAAGATTCGATCACCCTGCAGGCACCCGAAGGCGAGAAGACGTTGCCGAACCGCTTCGTCTTCGCGCTGACGGGCTATCAACCGGACTTTACGTTTATCGAATCGCTGGGCGTTCATCTGGATGCGGCGAACGCTCGTTGCCCTGTCTGCAGCAAGGAGACGCTGGAGTCGAACGTTCCGGGGATTTATCTCGCGGGCGTCGTTGTGGCGGGCGAGCGAACGAACGAGGTCTTCATCGAAAACGGTCGTTTTCATGGGGCGCTGATCGCGGCGGATCTGGCCGCGAAGCTGACAGATCGGGCTGTGGCGAAGCCGGTTGCGCCGACACATACGGTTGCGGCCGAGTAAGCAAGCTGTTCAGTTATCGCGCGGAAGCGCCGCGACGTTCTGGATGAAGGTTGAGCCGTAGTCGTATCCTTAGAAGCGCAAAAGAGGCTTCGCCAATGACGACTATTCAGCAGAACGACTTCATCGAGAGCGTGCGTGCCGCGCTGCAGTACATCAGCTTTTATCACCCCATCGATTTCATCGAGAACCTCAACCGCGCCTACGAGCTGGAGCAGTCTCCCTCGGCCAAGGACGCGATGAAGCAGATTCTGGTGAACTCGCGCATGTGTGCCGAGGGGCATCGCCCCATCTGCCAGGACACCGGCATCGTTACCATCTTTGTCAAGCTCGGCATGGAGTGTCACTTCGCCAGCGGCAGCGCGCCCTCGACGATGACGCTGCAGGAGATGTGCGACCAGGGTGTGCGGGAAGCATGGCTCGACCCGGACAACAAGCTGCGCGGCAGCATCCTGGCTGACCCTGCGTTCTCGCGCAAGAATACGCGCGACAACACGCCGTGCGTGGTCGAGGTTTCGCTGGTGCAGGGCAATACGGTGGACATTACTGTGGCCGCGAAGGGTGGCGGTTCCGAGGCGAAGTCGAAGTTTGCGATGCTCAATCCGTCCGACTCGGTTGCGGAGTGGGTGTTGAAGACGGTGCCGACGATGGGCGCAGGCTGGTGCCCGCCGGGAATGCTCGGCATCGGTATCGGCGGCACGGCGGAGAAGGCGATGCTGCTGGCCAAGCAGGCGCTGATGGACCCGATCGACATGCAGGAGTTGAAGGCCCGCGGAGCGAAGACGAACGTCGAGAAGCTGCGCGAGGAGATCTACGACAAGGTGAACGCGCTGGGCATCGGCGCACAGGGGCTTGGCGGCCTGACGACCGTGCTGGACGTGAAGATTCTGGACTGGCCTTCGCACGCCGCAAACCTGCCGGTGGCGATGATTCCGAACTGTGCGGCGACGCGTCATGCGCACGTTGTGCTGAAGGGCGATGGCCCGGTCTACATTGATCCGCCGTCGCTGGAGCATTGGCCGGCAATGACGTATGAGGCGCATGGAGGCAAGCGTGTGAACCTCGACACGCTGACGCAGGAAGAGACGAAGACGTGGAAGCCAGGCGACGTGCTGCTGCTCAACGGCAAGCTGCTGACCGGCCGCGATGCAGCGCACAAGCGCATGACCGAGATGCTTTCCCGTGGCGAGAAGCTTCCCGTCGACTTCACGAATAAGCTGATCTACTACGTTGGCCCGGTCGATCCGGTTCGCGACGAAGCTGTTGGCCCGGCTGGGCCGACGACAGCAACGCGCATGGATAAGTTCACGCGGCAGATGCTGGAGCAGAGCGGCCTGATCGGCATGGTGGGCAAGGCTGAGCGTGGCGTTGCGGCCATTGATGCGATTCGCGATAACGAAGCGGTCTACCTGATCGCAATCGGCGGCGCGGCGTATCTGGTGTCCAAGGCGATCAAGCACTCGAAGCTGCTGGCGTTTGAAGACCTTGGCATGGAAGCCATCTACGAGTTCGATGTGGTGGATATGCCGGTCACGGTGGCGGTCGATGCGAAGGGCAACAGTGTCCACATTACTGGACCGGAAGAGTGGAAAGAGAAGATCGCGCACTCGATGGGGCTGGGAGAGGTTGCTATCCTGAACCAATAATGGATAATGACGCCACTTTCCGTCTCGTTACGCGTGCTGTCGCAGTGGTCGCTTTTCTCTTCGCGCTGGTTCAGTTGTTGTCATTTCCTTCGGACCTTCATGGGATGCTTCATTACGTGCGGAACATGCATTCCATGTCGGCAGCAGATGATGCCTATCGTTCCTACCAGACATATTGGATTCGTTATTACGGGATCGCCTTGCTAAGCCGACTGATTTCTTTTGCTGTCAGCTTCAGCGTGGGGATGGCTCATGTTCATGGCGGTGAAAGAGTTCACCGCTTCTATGGTGCTTAGATTCAAAGGGTTGCCCGTGAAAGAACTATCTTTCGCGGGCATCGCGTTTTATGAAGGAAGGCATCCATCTCTTTGTCGCGTTCAATACGCACGCCCGCAGGCTGTGCTTCGGGCAGCAAGAACCAGCAAGGAGAACCTAAGCAATGTTCAGCAAGACCATGCGAGTCGCCGGTGTGCTTTCAGCCACGGCACTTCTTTCGGTTGCATCCCTCAGCGCGTTCGCGCAGGAAGCCAACCCGACCACCATTGCTCCCGGAGCCAAGCACGGCGTAGTTGTCGCTGACGGCCCAAATGGGACGTACATCTATCACGTGAAGGTGGTTGAGCGTGATCTTGATGCCGTGAACTATCTGAACCGTTCTGGTTCAACGAAGATTGCTTTCAAGGGTACAAATCTGATGCCTAACGCGTATGGCGAAGGCAAGGTAGAGTCCGCGACCGGCAAGACAAATATCTCGGTGAACTTCAAGGGACTGACCCCGGCTAACGGCTTTGGCCCGGAGTATCTGACGTACGTGCTTTGGGCGATTTCGGCAGATGGCC
Organism: Acidobacteriaceae bacterium; assembly: GCA_028283655.1. Classification (NCBI taxonomy): domain Bacteria; kingdom Pseudomonadati; phylum Acidobacteriota; class Terriglobia; order Terriglobales; family Acidobacteriaceae; species Acidobacteriaceae bacterium. Next base: position 281,942 of record JAPWKE010000001.1, read on the forward strand.
GTCCGCAGAACCTTGGCGAGCTTGAGCTTGCAGGGGATAAGGCCAGCCTGAGCGTGAGCTCGTCGTATCAGTCGTTTGGCATGATCGTGACCGCGGAGCCGTACTTCGCTGTGTCGCAGCCGAGCGATGTGGTGGTGCTCCAGAATGTTTTCTCTGACAAGACCGAGGGCATCCTTCAGCATGTGAACATCCACTACTCTCTGCTGCCAAAGGGCTTGTATGCCAACACGGGCGGATCGAAGTCGGTAGAAGATCCGATCACAGATCGTGAGCATTATCCGTTGGCGTTGTATGAGGCGCATAATGCGGCTCGCATCGCTCTTGCTGCAGGTGCGGAGAAGTACGCTCCTGGCGTTGTTGAGCGCATGCGTTTGAACTTGAAGAACGCTGACGATATGCAGGCTTCGAAGCACCGCGATGTGAAGATGATCTTCACGCAGGCTCGCGAAGCAACACAGCGTGCAGAGGACGCTCGTCTGATTACGCTGCGCAAGCAGGCAGCGGAGCGCTCGCAGGCAGAGCGTGATGCGCGCGCTTCGGCAGAGAGTCAGGCAGCACAGTCGCAGCAGGCGGCGGCCGATGCCCAGGCTCAGGCCGACCGTGCAGCCGCAGCGAAGGCGCAGGCCGATGCAGATCGTGCTCGTGCCGAAGCGGAAGCGGCCCGTGCCCGTTCGCAGGCGGATGCTGCAACTCAGGATGCTGCTGCAACGCGTGAAAAGCTAAAGGCGCAGCTCAACGGCATTCTGGCAACGAGTGAAAATGCTCGCGGCCTGATTGTGAATATGAACGATGTGCTGTTCGACACCGCGAAGTACACGCTGAAGCCGGCAACGCAGGTTTCGCTGGCGAAGGTTGCTACGATCCTGCAGCTCTATCCCGACCTGAAGGTACACGTCGAAGGCTACACCGACTCGGTGGGCGGAGACGATTACAACCAGAAGCTGAGTGAGAATCGCGCAAACGCCGTGAAGGACTTCCTTACCCAGAACGGCGTGCCTGCGGACAACGTTACCTCGCAGGGTTATGGCAAGACTCACCCCGTTGCAGATAACGGAACCAAGGAAGGCCGCGCTCAGAACCGTCGCGTGAACCTGGTGGTTTCGGGCGCTGCGATTGGTGTGAAGGAGTCCACGCCAGACAGCCAGCAGTAACAAAGACGACAGCAAACAAGTGAAAGGGAGCGGCCACGTGGCCGCTCCCTTTCGCTTGTTGCGTTATGTGTGATGCGATGAAATCGTCATAAGCTTTTCAAAATCAGTGGGTCAACGCTCTGTGCATTCACTGCATCTTTCTATGTGTACGGCGAAGTTGAAAAGCTTCGCAAAGAAGCGAATGTGGTTAAGGGAACGGGGTTTTCGCGATTTCTCCCGTTTGTTGCCGGCGCAGGAGAATCGCGTGCAACCGGCGGACCTTAGCCGCATCACGAACATATCTAAAAGGTGGGAGAGGAGACGATCATGGCGAACACACTCGAAGGATCGACGAAGAACAAGGAGACTGAAAAGGTCCTGCTCCATGTCATCCAGTCATTGCAGGATGGTCAGCAAGGTTTTGCGGATATCGGCGAGCACCTACAGGACGAAACCCTGAAGAAGTACTTTCTAGCCGAGAGTCTGCACCGAGCAAACTTCCGCGCAGAACTTGAAAACGAATTGCATCGCTCAGGTATGGCCGATGTGAAGGAGTCCGGATCAACGGCTGGTATGCTGCATCGCGTCTGGGGCGATTTGAAGGCAAAGATGGGTGCAGGTGACCACGAACTGCTTGCGACTGCGGAGCAGGGTGAGGATGAAGCCAAGAAGGCGTACAAGGATGCGCTTGAGCATGAGCTTCCACTTCCAATACGTGAACTGTTGAGCACGCAGCAGGCGCACGTCATCAGCTCGCACGACTATGTTCGCAACCATCGCGATGCTTTAAAGAAGTAATCGCACCTGGCGAGTGAAGTTTATATGCTGAAGGGCAGCTGCATCTGCAGCTGCCCTTTTCATGGAGTCGTGGAGTAACTGATGCGTGCAGGACGAGCGTTGATGGGCGGACTCTACGTGGTCGCTGGTATCGGGCACTTCGTGGTGACGCGTGCGTATCTGCGCATCATGCCCGACTATCTGCCAGCGCATCGCGAACTCGTACTGTTGAGTGGCGCTGCAGAGGTTCTGTGTGGTGTGGGCGTGTTGTTGCCCGCGACGCGGCGCCTGTCCGCGTGGGCCACGGTTGCTTTGCTGGTGGCGGTTTTCCCCGCGAATCTGTGGATGGTGCAGCACCCGGAGATCCTACCCGGCGTGCCGCTGTGGGTACTTTGGCTCAGGCTTCCGCTGCAGCTGCCGTTAATTGCCTGGGCGCTGCTCTACACGAAGCCTCAGGCAAGCTAGAGCGTGGCGGCGAGGGCAAGAAACTCGTGCACGTCGCGAAGAGACACTGCGTCCGTGCAGCGTTCGAGTGAGGTGTTCTGCGCGTTGATGCGAAACTGAACAGCCTTGGCTCCGGCGAGGTTCTTTACGAACTCTTCGTCTGCTCCAAAAGGGATCACCTCTTTCGCCACTTTGTGGCGGGTGCCGGAGAAGGCAGGCCACTCTTTCCACGCACTCTTCGGGCCGACCATGTAGAGTTCATCCTGCTTGCCGTCGATGACGGTCTGGAGAGAGCCACGCTTGCCGGGGTTAATCCACTCACCGCCGTCCAGCGAGAGCGTGAGCACGTATTCGACCGGGGCGCTTGGCTGGCGGACTGCGGAGAGCAGCAGCTTGACGTGCGAGGGATTGCGGTCGGGGGAGGTCTCAACGAGGCAACGCCCGGTATCGATGGCAACGGAGAGGATGCGTTGCCCGGAGTACGGGTCGATATCGTCGTGAACGTGCTTCGGATGTCCTGCTTCCGCGCTCCCCGCAAAGCAGAGCGCGAAGAGGGCGACACTGGCTCCCATTCGCTTCATGCGAGCCAGTGTACTGGCTAATAACCGATGTGATGCAGGAAAAGAACGCCGACGCTGGCCACGATGCAGTAGATGCCGAAAAGCCACCAGCGACCCGCTTCCAGCCAGGAGCTGAGCCACTTCAGCGCGGCGAGACCGGCGAAGAAGCTGAGCACCATGCCGATGAGCGAGTAGACGAGGCTGCTGTGCAGGTCGATTGACGTTCCCGCAGCGGTTGCTTCGTGCGAAGCCTTCAGCAGGCGGAGCACCTCGCGAGCGATGACGGGCGGCGTGAGGATGACAGCCAGCGCGAACGAGAAGCGCTCGGCGCGTTCACGCTGCGCACCGACCAGCATGCCGGTCGAGATCGTTGCGCCCGAACGCGAAAAACCGCGGAACGGAAGGCAGAGACCCTGCACGGCGCCCATCCATCCAGCCTGGCCAAAGGTCACGTTATCGCCGGAGCGCGAGGCTGCCCGTTCGTAGGCAAGCGTCTGTGATTTCTCTTCGCCCCGCTCCTTCAGCCCCGCGAAGAGGATGAGCAGGCCCGCCGCAAAGAGTGCTGTGCCAACGAGGTCGAGCCGGGAGAAGAGCATCTCGATCTCTGCTTTCGGCAGGCCTTTGAACGCGGTTTTTTCGATCACCTTGATGATCGGGTAGCCGATGATGGCGGTCAGGGCCGTGGCCCAGATGGCGCGAATGGCGAAGCGGGCGAAGGCATCGCCGGTGGCGAAGTAGGAGCGCTTCCACTGGTTCCAGAAGTAGACGATGACGGCGAACATCGTTCCGGTGTGCAGCATCACCAGCACCAGCGTCATGGCTGGCGAACTGGGGTCGAGCCCCAGCAGCTTTTCCGCCACAACGACGTGGGCGGAACTGGAAACGGGCAGCAACTCGGCAAGGCCCTGAACGATGGCCAGAATCAAAACCTTCAGCAAGAACATGCGCTGATTTTACGGCAGGTCGTCGCTGCAGAATGCGACACTTTCGTCACCATTTTTTGTGGCGAAGCTAGTCGCGGTCACTGCCGTAGACCGGGATGCCCTGCGCCACGCGAAAGGCGAGGCTCTGGGCCCGGGCGGCGTACTCGGATTGAGGGAACTGTTTGGCCAGATCATCGGCAATCTGCTGGCAGTTCATTTTGGCCTGTTCTGACCGCTTTGCCTGGTCGTCGACCGTGTACATGGTGACGAGCACTCCCTGCCGGTAGGCCGCGTCGTAAAGCGCTTCGGCAGACTTCGGGCCGTTGGGGTACTGGTCGGCGTACTTCAGGTAGACATTGGTCTCCATCTCGGGGCACTTCGGCAGGCCCTGCCAGTCGCCGCAGAGCTTGTTGTCGATCAGGTCAAACGCAGCACGAGCGGCCTGTGGCGTCTGCGGATACCGCTTCATCACCTTCTTCAGATCGCCGTCGTAGAGCTGGGGCCGCATGTAGTTATTGCCTTCGTGCGCGCTGGGCAGGGAGCCGATGTCTGCCTTCTCCAGCTGCCAGCGGATGTCGGCCGCGCGATACAACGCCTCGGGTGCGAGCGGTGAATCAGGGAAGTACTCGGCCACGCGCTGGTAGAGGAAGTGAGCAGCCGAGGCTGAGCCCTTGGGCGGGTGCGGCTGCATCGCCTGCGACTCAAACTCCAGCGCGGAGCCGTAGAGCAGGGCATCGCCCTTCGGCGTCGTCGGGCTAACGATGCCTTTATCGCGAATCCAGCCGGAGCTGGGGTCAGGATGCGCTCCGGGCTCTTCAATCTCGGGTGCTGAGTCGGGGTTGCGGGTGTCGGCCTCGTCGGTGTTGGCGAAGACGTTTACCCAGGCACCGTTGCGGTCGACGATCACGACCTCGTGGCCCGGAGTCACCTGTGCGTACGGTGGATTGCTGGCATCGGCGGTGACGTACACGTTGGCGGTGTGCAGCACGGTGGCGCGAGCGGCGCGGTCGTAACCCGCGAGCGAGTTCGGGTCTTTCCTATTCTTCTTCTGCGCCCACAGGGGGCTAGTGCACAGCAGCGTTACGACCAGAACGGTTCTCTTCATCACGGGTCACCTTGTGTCTGCGATCACGGTCGCAGGCGTATCCAACAGCATAGACGTGTTGCCCGTAGCGAGCGTTCCTAGCTCTGCAACGCGGGCTCTTCTGCGGCGACTTCTGCTCGCAATGTGGGGTCAATGTTGCCGCCGCTGACGATGGCGACGACGCGCTCGGTCTGCGGCAACTCATTAGCGTGGAAGAGCGCGGCTGCGAGCGTTACAGCTCCGGATGGCTCGGCGACGATGCCGGTCTGCGTAAGGATGCGGCGCAGAGCTTCGCGCAACTCCGCTTCGGTGACGGTGAGGATGCCGTCGGTGAAGCGGAGGATGTGCTCGAAGTTCTGCGGGCCGACGGACTGCGTGCGTAAACCGTCGGCGAGGGTGCGGGTCGTCTTTTCGGCGGGCCACTCGACCAGTGTGCGTGTGCGGAAGCTTTCGCTCGCATCGCCTGCGACCTCGGGCTCGCAGCCCCAGACCGGCGGCGCTGCCCAGCCGTTGGCCTCGCAGAGTAGTTTTACGCCAGCCGAGACGCCCGAGAGCAGGCCTCCGCCGGAGACGGGGGAGAGGATGAGTGCGTTGGCGCAGGAGGCTCCGCCAAGCTGCTCTACGATCTCTACGCCGCACGTTGCCTGCCCGGCGATGATGCGCTCGTCGTCATATGGCGGGACGACGGTGTAGCCGTGCTCAGCGGCAAGTTCTTCCGCCTTCAGCTTGCGTTCGGCGCTGGCATTGCCGACGAAGACGACCTCGGCGCCGAGTGCGCGTGTCGCGTCCACCTTCACCTGGGGTGATGCGCTCGGCATCACGATGACGGACTTTGCACCGAGCGCGCGAGCCGCATACGCGACGCCCTGCGCGTGGTTGCCGCTCGAGTAGGTGATGACGCCGAGCCCAAGCTGCTCCGGCGAAAGCTGCGCGATCATGTTGTACGCGCCGCGAATTTTGAACGCGCCGATGGGCTGCTTCGATTCATCCTTCAACCAGATGCGCTCGTCGAACTGCACGAGAGGCGTTTCAAGGGCGACGCCGTGAATCCTTTTGTGGGCATTCTGAATGTCGTTGATGTTGACCAAGCTAACGTCCCTCCGCATCCTGCAAAATCATTCCAAAGAAGTGAACCAGCTTCAGCCGGTCCAGTGTGCTCGGCCCGTGGCCGTCGAGGTCCAGATGCGAGAGCACGGGCGAGATCAACTCTGCCTGCAGCGTTTCGCTGGGAAGCTCCGCGGCCATCCACTCCGTTTCAGCCGCGGGGATGATGTTGTCGCCTTCGCCATGCAGCAGATAGACCGGCGTGGTGAGCGTCTTCAAATGCCCCTGCGGGCTGACGCCTGCCATCTCGGTGATGTGCCGGGTCTCATCCGCGGCGAGCAGCCTGCGCGTTGCCGGGGAGGTCGTATCGAGCAACTGCCTGGCCTCAGCGCGTTGCGCGTCGGTCATCGCAGCGAGTGTCGCTTTCTCGTCGGGTCCGTTCTCATAAAGATGGGCCCGCAGAAGCGCACGCATCGTGGCTACATCTTGCGCGGGGACAAAGTCTTCGAGGTGTTCGTACTCGAGCACAAGCGCGCCATACTCATGTGGCGGCAGCAACTCTTCGCCGCCGCTGGGGCGGGCGTCTTCTCCGGTGCGGTAGTACTGCGCCACGCGCTGCATCGCGTCCTGCGAGCCGATGGCGACGACGAACTTGATGCTGGCGCGGAACTCGGGATTCGCGGCGGCAAGCAACGAAAGCCCGCCTGCAAAGCTAAGTCCCATCACACCGACCGGATGGCCGCCGTTCTGCTGCGCGAGCCACGTCGCTGTTTCGCCGATGGTGGCGATGGAGTTCGTACCGACGTGATAGTCCTTGATGTCCGGCAGCTCTGGCGTCAGAACGCGTAGTCCGCAGGAGGCCATCGCCGAGGCAAACGCAACGAGCCGGGGCTCGTTCATGCCGAGATGATGCACGCCATGCAGCACCATGAACGCCGGCGCATCGGGTTTGCCTACAGGCTCGTACATCCTTGCCTGCACCGGGCCGGTCGCGGTCTGGATCGTGACTTCACGGGTCTTTACCGGCTCACCCACCACCCGTCGCACCGCAGCAGGCACCGGCTGGTTCGCGACGAGGTCGAGTACGGCCATCGCCTGCAGGTGCGCTCGCGTTGCAGGCCAAACGGCGATGCCGAAGAGCGAAAGCGCGACCACCAGCATCGCCGCGGCGATCAGACGTTGCTGCGTCCGGCTGCGTTCTTTCTTCTGGCGCTGGTTGCGGAGATTGTGAGCAATGCGTTCGACGCCACCTGTTTCACTCGGGTGCTGATTATGCACCTAGTGCCTCACCAGCAGGGCGATCACCAGTGCGATCAGGACAACGTTCAGCACCACTGTGCCGACCAGCAGGCCGCGCAGCGAGCCAACCTTGGCCTCGACGCCTGCCAGACGTGCTGCGCTGGCTTCGACTGCAGCCCGTGCGGAGCGGACTTCGCCAAGTGCTGTGTCGATGCGTTCGCCCTGTTCGTTGATCTGCCGGTAGACGCTCTCCTGCGCAGAGATGGTTCTGCCCAGCTCGGCCTGCAGCTTGTCCATCGACTCGCGCGTGGCATCGTCGTTGCCTGCGCGCGACTGCAGGAAGCGGTCCGCCATGGGAACCAGGCGCGTGACGTGCGGCAGTAGTTCAATCAGTTGAGCAATGACCTTCGGCCACATAGACGATCTCCTCGCTTAGTACGAGACGGCTGCCAGCTTGCGTCGCTCACGCCGCTGCAGCAGGACGCCGAGCAGCGAGAGCACGAGAATCGTGGTGACGATGCCCTGCGACCAGACGCAGTAGATGCACCACTTCTGCATCACGAACGCTTCCAGATAGCTGAGCATCGCGGCGCATCCAAAGCCGATCTCGGCAATCTGCAGCGTGATCCAGAACGGAGCCAGCAGTGCCAGTCCGGCAATAACTGCGTACCCGATGATGCCCGCAGTCGCAACCGGGACGTGAACCTTCTTGGAGCCGGGGGCTTCGTCAAAGCTTTCGGGCGGGAAGACGGCGTAGCGCGAGTGGTTTACGGAGCCGCAGTCCCAATGCTCTGTGACCGCGCAGGGCGGAGCGATGCTCGGGTCCTGGTTGTGAATGCGTAGTGCGAGGAAGGAGTCCACCATGCCGCCCAGGGCAAGCAGCGCAATTACGAACCGCAGAAAACGCAAAGCCGTCATGGCTCCCATTGTAGAGTCGCGACGCGGTGTTTGTGCATCCGTACACTGTGACAGGCAGGAAAGGAATCTCTCTAGCAATGCAGAATACGACCGTCCCCGCTGACCAGCTTCACCTTTGGGCCCACGCCGCAACCGCTGAAGAAGCAACACATTGGGTGGAGCATCATCTCGCCGCTGCGCGCGCTGAAGTCGCCACGCTGCTGGCGGAAGCCTCGGCACGCACCATCGAAAATACGCTCGCGCGTTATGACCGCGCCTGCTGGCATCTGCGCATGGCCGGATCGCAGTCGCATGTGATGTTCATGGTGCATCCTGAGGCGGCAGTTCGCGACGCCGCGCAGAACCTCTCGCAGGCGGTTTCTGCGGAAGGTGTGTCGTTGTCGCTGAACCGTGAGCTCTATGACGCGCTGGCAGCCGTTGATGTCGCTGCTGCCGATGAGGCGACGAAGTATCTGCACGAGCGCACCTTGCTCGGCTACAAGCTCTCCGGCGTGGACCGCGACGATGCAACGCGCGAGAAGATCCGCTCGCTCAGCGAGCAGTCCACCGCGTTGGCAATGCAGTTCAGCCGCGCTGTGCAGGACGATGTTCGCAGCGTGGAGGTCAGCGATCTGGAGCAGCTTCGCGGCCTGCCCGTGGACTTTCTCGCTCGCAAAGGTGTCACCGAAGTCGCTGGCAAGCTGACCGCCACGGGCCCGGTGAGCATCACGACCGATCCGCCGGACATGGCCCCGGTGATGAACTACGCCGTTTCGCGCGATCTGCGCCGCGCAATCTATCTGGCGTATAACGGTCGCGGCTACCCGGCGAACAAGCAGGTACTGCTGGACCTGCTGGCGTTGCGCGAGGAGATGGCCGAGGTGCTCGGCTTCCGCTCCTACGCTGACCTCGCTACGACTGACCAGATGATGGGTTCGGCAGAGAACATGCGCCGCTTCCTCGACGAAGTAGAAGCCGCCTCGCGCCCCACGGCGGTGAAAGAGTTTGCCGCTCTGGAGGCGTTCGTGCGTGAGCATGACGCTTCCGCGCTTCCGCTCACGTTGTCTGATGCGCGCTTCTGGGAAGAGCAGTACCGTCGCGCGAACTACAACTTCGACTCGCAGTCCGTGCGTCCGTACTTTCCGTACCAGGCCGTGCAGCAGGGCATCCTGCGGACAGCCGGAACATTCTTCGGCGTGCGCTTCGAGCGCGATGCGAACGCCGCCGTCTGGGACCCGAGCGTGGAGGCGTACAGCGTCTTCGACACGACGTCCGCTTCCCCTGAAGCGATTGGCCGCATCTACCTCGACATGCACCCACGCGAAGGCAAGAGCAAGTGGTTCTCGGAGTGCTCGCTGGTCGGCGGCGTCAGCGGACACTGCCTGCCCGAAGCCTCGCTGGTCTGCAACTTCCCGCAGCCTGCAGAGGGTGATCCCGGCCTGATGCAGTACTCCGACGTCGTGACCTACTTCCATGAGTTCGGCCACCTGATGCACGAGGTGCTGGGCGGAGCGAAGCAGCGCTGGGGGCTGCAGTCGGGCATAGCGACGGAAGGCGACTTCGTCGAAGTTCCTTCGCAGATGCTGGAAGAGTTCTTCGAAGACCCCGAACTCCTGCGCTCCTTTGCACATCACTACGAAACCGGCGAGCCGATTCCGTACGATATCGTTGCCCGCATGACGCGTGCTGCGGCGCATGGCCGTGGACTGGGTACGCTGACGCAGGTCATGTACGCAACGTACTCGATGGAGACACACGACCGCCGTGCGGCGGCGCTCGATCTCGACACGCTGTTGCGCGAAGGCTACGACCGCTTCTCGCGCTACGAGTTTGTTGATGGCAACCGTATGTACGCGGCGTTCACGCACCTCATCGGCTACACCTCGAACTACTACACCTACCTCTATGACAAGGTGATCGCGCTGGAGTTCTTTGCGCAGTTCCCACAGGGCGAGCTTGCCAGCGAGGTTGCGCAACGCTATCGCCGCGAGGTGCTGGAACCCGGTGGCAGCAAGCCTGCGCGTGAGCTTGTGCAGGCGTTCCTTGGCCGCAAGGCCAGCATGGAGGCGCTGGCGGCTTACATCGAGAAGTCCGTGGCATAACTGCCGTAACAAGCAAACGCGAGAGTGGGGAGGCTATTGGCCTCCCCACTCTTTCTTGCTATCCGCGTTTACGCTGCGGCCATAGTCGCTGCGGCAGCAGGTAAGTGAAACCTGCGAAGCTTTGCCAGCGAGTCGTCGTCGAGGTGAGCCCGCGAGAGAAGCCCGCGTCAAAGACAAGGTTCGGCTTCATCTGATAACTTGCTGCAGCCAGAACGGCCACCATGTGCGCTCGTCCGACGGGGCGTCCGGTGGGATCAGCGTGAACCAGCGGCTGGGTGAAGTGATAGAGCTCGCCGGAGAATTGCACGCTCTGCGAGATCACTGGACGGTCAAAGGAGATCGTCTCTCCCACCTGCGCGCGACGGACCCCATTGTCGTCCACCTGTTCGTTCACGACGAGGTTGCTGTCGTAGTGCGCGTCGATGATCGGGGAGTGGCCTGAGGCGAGCAGCGTGAGTCCCTGCCGCATCGATCCCATGTCAAGATCAGGCGCGCTGCCTTGGTAGACGCGTCCCTGGTAGGACAGCGACACCGTCGGCACGGCTGCTTTCACATAGCTGTGCAGATGGCGGTCCTTCGCCTCTGCCGCACGGTCTTCTTCGCTCTCATGCGGGGAGAAGAGGACGACGGTTGCTCCCAGCAGAACGTCGCCTGCGTCGCGCGTAGGCTGGCCGTCGACCAGGCTGCGTGCAAACGGCTGGCTTGCCATCTGCAGCATCAGGTGTGACTCCACGGCCAGCCGGATCGTCTGCACCACGCTGTACTGTGTATCGGTTTCGGGGGAGCGCAGCGCTCCGTTGTAGCCCTGCTCAAACTGCAGGTAGCCGACCGGTGGCAACGTCGCCGGATTGGTAACGGTTGGACGTGCCGGGTTCGCTTCAGGAACCTGTGCGCACACGGTAGACGCGGCAAACAGTGTTATCGCTGCGAGACCACGCCTCATCGTTTTGTGGTCTTCTTTGCCGCAGCTTTCTTTGCGGGAACGACCTTCTTGGCTACGGGTTTGGCCTTCTTTGCCGGGACCGTCTTTTTCATGGGAGCCGCGACCTTCTTCGCCGGAGCCGCTTTCTTTGCTACGACGCTCTTCTTTACGAGCTTGGCAGGCACGGCTTTCTTCGCGGGGACGACCTTCTTTGAAGAAGACGTTCTTGCTGGGACTGCCACCTTCTTTGCTGGTGGGGCCGCCTTCTTTGCGACCACTGGAACTGCTGCCTTTTTCGCTGGAACGGCAGGTTTTGCGGGCGCAGCCGTTTTCACTGGAGCGACAGGCTTCGCAGGTGCTGCAGGCTTCGCCGGAGCCGCTTTCTTCGCGACGGCTGGCGCTGGCTTTGCGGGTGCTGCTGGAACCACGGGAGCCGCTACCGGAGCCGCTGCGGCTGCCTTCGCTGCTGCGGCTTCCGCTGCCGTCGCGGTCAGCACCTTGCCTGCCGGGGCCGTCGGGTCGATGTTATCTGTAGGCGCTTCCGCACCCTGACGCAGGGCATGGATCACAACTCGCAGCATCTCTTCGATAGGCGCGGGCTTGCCTGTCCAGATCTCAAACTGGCGAGCACCCTGTGTCACGAACATCTCAACGCCGGTGATGACGGGCAGCCCCTTGGCCCGGGCCATCTTTAGCAAGGGCGTTTCGATCGGGTTGTATACCGTGTCGAAGACCAGCCGGGCGTTCAGCTCTTCCGGCTTCAGCACCGCGACGGTCTTGTTGCCGTTCATGCCAGCGGGCGTGCAGTTGATGATGACGTCGAACTGCATCTTCAGTAGTTGTTCGCGTTTGATCGCCTTCGCACCCGCCTGCCGAGCCAGCTTCTGAGCTGTTTCGGGCGTACGGTTCAGGATGGAAACCTCCGCACCCTTGTCTGCGCAGCCAAAGACAGCGGCGCGCGCCGCTCCACCAGCACCCAGCACGAGAACCTTGGCGCCTCGCAGCGACAGCCGCCGCTCCAGCGGGCCGACGATGCCGGCAACGTCCGTGTTGAAGCCGTAGAACTTGCCGTCCGGCATCCGGGCGATCGTGTTCACCGCGCCGATCTTCTGGCTGAGGGCGTCCGTACGCTCCAGGTGCTTGATCACGTCCTGCTTCAGCGGCATCGTCACGCTCAGGCCCTGGATCGGCACCTCACGCACCAGCCGGAAGAGGTCGTCCACATCGGTCGCCTGCAGCGCCAGATAGACGGCGTTCACCGTCTCGCGCCGGAACGCCGTATTGAGCATTAGGGGGGACATCGATGAGCGGATCGGATTGCCTGCGACACCAAAGACCTTGGTCGCCTTATCGATCTGCTCGATGCGGTAGGTTTCGATCAGCGTGCGTGCGGCGATCTGCCCCGGAGCGGTCTCTTCGCCGGCGTTGGCTGCGGCAAAGGTGAAGGCCGAACCCGCGCGAAGGCCAAGAACGCGGGAGATGATGCCCATTTCGCCCATGCAGATACCGACGACCGGCGTCGATCCGCGGTCTTCTGCGCTGGCCAGGAACTTGAGCAGGGAGACGTTGTCGCTGAGCTTCTGCGCGGTGGGTACGACCTTCATGAAGTCGGGCGCGAAGACCGCCATCCTCTTATAGAGGGCATCGAGGTCGGTCGTGCGCTTGAAGTCGTGGTGGCTGATCATCACCGACGCGCCGGTTTCGCGCAGCTTTTCGATGGAGCCCTTCGGCAGCTTCTCGGCCGACTCCAGTTCGAGGTCGATGATCTGAAAACCCGCCTGCGCGGCCTTCAGCAGCACGTCATACGCGGCGCTGATCGAGCCGGTGAACTTGCCGCCGTACTCCTGGCAGCGACAGGTCGCCACGACAACGACGGCACCGTGCGTCTCCAGCCAGTTTTTCAACGCGGGCAGCGCCGCGGCTGGTTTGGCGATGTAGTCCAGCCGGAACTCCAGCAGGCTTGTCTCGTTCAGCACGGCATTGGCCTTGTCGGCCATATCGTTCGCGCTTGTTCCGGTCAGGGCAACGCAGAGTTTGCCGAGCCGCGAACGCAGCAGGTGGGAGGCGATTTGGGTTTCAGTATTCATGCGTGGCTTAGCCGGTGCCTACAATCGCGGTATCCTACCGCCGAATCAGTTGCGATGCAAACAGAACTTACCACGCCGGGCCGCATCCGTCAGCGGGAAGTTGTTGTGGCAGGAGAACTTTCGTGGAATCCGGGGGCAGGGGACGGCGTTTCCGATCGAACGAGACGCCTTTCAAAGCATAGCAACGCAGGGCGATACACTTTTTTGTACTTTATTTTGAGATATTCACAATTCAGTAAAACCATTTGGCGTTTTGTAGCGTCTACTAAGTTAACTGAGAGGCATATCCGTAAAGTCCCACCTTTTGTAATTACCTCTTTTCGTCCCGTCTTGGGGCACATCTAAAAATCCTCAGTTTTTTCCCTCCCCTACATGCCTCTCCGGCCCCGCCCGAAAGCGGGGCCATTCTCTTTAAGTCGCAAATCGCGGCGTACACTAGCCGCTGTGACTGTAAAGCAAGGTCCCAAGCCTCTTGAGTCCCCGGTGGACACCGCCAGGGTTGACTCGCTTCTCGCCTCCATCGGTCTGGAACACGGCCGTCGCGCGACGCGAACCAGTGCCTGGGCTGGTGGTTCGCGCGTTCCATCGCTAAAGCCTGCGTTGACGACACGCCCCAAAAACGACGATTCCCCCGGCCTCGAACGCGTTCCTGGCTGGGAGAAGTATGCGTGGCTGCAGGCTGCTTTTTCCACGCGGCTGAACGGCTCCTCCACGGTCTATAACTCCGAAGGTCGCAAAGAGCTGAATCTGGGCTGGACGAAGGACGACGATCCAGAGGCTGTGCGCGAGAATCGCGACCGCTTTCTCCATGCCGTGACCGGAGGCGCGACGGACAGCGAACTTGTCACGGTGCGGCAGACCCACACTCCCATCGTCCGCCTGGTGAAAGACGGCCACGGGCCGCTGGCTACGGCTGAAGGCAAGGCGCAGCTTCGCGGCGACGCCCTGATGACGAATCTGCCAGGTCTGGTACTCGGTGTGCAGACAGCGGACTGTGTTCCTGTCTTCGTCGTAGACACGGAAAAACGAGTCGTCGCAGCGTTCCATGCAGGCTGGCGCGGCACGGTTGCGCGCATCGTCGAACGCGGCGTCGGCACGATGCAGCTGGAGTACGGCTCGCGGCCCAGGGACCTCATCGCGGCGATAGGGCCGGCGATCGGCTCCTGCTGCTACTCGGTCGGACAAGAGCTTCGCTCCGAGTTCGAATCACAGTTTGGCTACGCACCCTCGCTCTTCCACGAGGCCTACGCCGCAGCCCCGGCTCGTGGCAACTCGCTGCAACTTCATCTCGATTTGCACGAGGCCAACCGTCGCCAGCTTCTGGACGCTGGAGTGCGCGCGAAGAAGATCACCGTACTCGGCCAGTGCACCGCCTGCACGCGTTTGAAGAACGGTCAGCTCAAGTACTTCACGCATCGCGGCGAAGCGGGCTTTACCGGGCGCATGATCAGTGCCATCGGTATTGCAACGTAGATGAAACCACAAAAAGACGGGCAGCGAGTTAAACTCGCTGCCCGTCTTTTGCTTGTGGGGCTCAGGCCTTTTTGCCTAGTTCTTCGAAGAGCGAATCGCGGTGCAGCATGGCGTACTCGTCCATCTTCTCCAGATTGTGCCAGTAGAAGAAAGCCGCCACCGCAGCCATGGCCGCGAGCACCACGGGCAGAATCCACGCCAGCCCGCTGAACTTCGCCAGCATCATCAGCGACCACCCCAGCCCGGCAGAGACGACGAGGATGCCCATGCTCATCAGGGCGCTGGCCTGACTGGCTTGCTTCTGCCCCATCTTCTGCAGGTCGACCTTCTTCGGTGTATTGATCGAGCGGTAGTTGCCGACCGTGAGCTCGACCAGCAGCGTCATCAGCGCCCACAACATGCTGCCGAGCAGCATGCTCACGCTGGGCAGCCCGGCCATGTAGCTGATCATCGCCGTCACGGCAAGCACTTCGATCAGACCCAGGATGCTGTTCAGCACGTTCTTCACCAGCAGCACGTCCCGCAGGCGGATGGGGGCGAGAAAGTAGAACTGCGCTCCCGTTCCATCCAGGCCAAAGGCGTTGTAGCTAATCGGCACAACGCCCAGCAGAGCGTACGCCAACGCAGCAGGGTAGACCCACTCCGAGTGCGACTTCGCCGCCCATCGTCCCGCAAAAAGGAAGACGAAGAAGAGCGGTGCGACCAGGCCATAGATCAACCCCATCGTGCGCCGCAGGTAGAGAAACTCCTTCTGCAGCAACGTCAGATAGAGCTCCCACTGCGACGGGCCGGTGGCAGGTGCCGCAGCCAGAGGAATTGAGGAAGCATGCGTCTCATGCGCTGTCGCCTTTGCCGCAGGCTTGGCCTTCACCCCAATCGCCGCATCGCTCAGGCTTTCGCCGCGGAACTCCGTCCGCATTCGCAGGCCAAAGATGCCAAAGAAGAGCAGGCCGTACGTCGCCACGCCTGCAGTTTCTGCCACGAACCACAGCGGCTTGCCGACAGCACCTTTGGCTATGGCATCAGCGGCAAGCCCTGGAGGCAGGGCCTGCGTGGCAGGCTTCACCACAGCCCACACCTTCATCATGCGCTGCGCGGTCGGGCTGGGTGGCTCCTGCACCTCGGGAGCCTCATCTTCGTCGTCGGACTGATGGTGGTGCCTATGGTGATGGTGGTTGTTCAGGTTGAACTCTACGTTCGCCCATTGAATGCCCATGGAGAAAAGGAAGATCAGGCCCATGAAGACTTCGCGGGCACGCCGTGTGGAAAGCCAGCGGTCGACCCACGCAAAGATCATGCGCGTGAAGATGACGTTCGCCAGCGTAAAGACTCCGAAGCTCACGAAGCCATAGAGCCATAGGGAAGGCCGTCCCACCGTCAGGCCGATCGCTCCAGCCAGCGAAAGTATCGCCATGGTGATGTTGCCCGGCGCCATCATGCCGAAGAAGAGCCGGATGAGCGTGTAGCGGCGGGTGCTGAGTGGAAAGCGGATAAGCTGCGTCGGGTCGAACGTCGTGCCCGCCGAGCCCATGTTGATGTTCACGAGCTGCGAGAGTGCGAAGATGCCCCACGTCGCGATCGTCAGCAGCTCATAGCGCTGCTTGGCCGCGCCCAGGTAGCAGAGAGCGGCGACGCCGAACGCCAGAGCAATTACGACCAGCAGGAAGAGCGGAATGACGATGATCAGGCCGATCAACTCACCCTTGCCGCCTTTGCGGCGAAAGCCGTTGGCAAAGATGCGCCAGCGTAGCCAGACGATCGCGCGGTACTGCTCCCAGGTCTGCGTCTCGGTCCACGCGGCAGAGCCTGAAGTGGAAGAGTCTAGCTCAGCCATGCCAACTCCCCTTCATGTACAGTCTGGTCGACGCCGCTCTTACCCACAACATTCAAGAAGATCTGTTCCAGCGTCAGCCGTTCGGGTGTGGAGCCGTCTTCGGCGTTCGGCAGCTTTGCCTGCACGCCCGCTCGCAGGTCTTCCAGCGAGCCGTTTGCCACAATCTGGCCGCGGTCGATGATGGCGATGTGCGAACACAGGCGCTCGACGATTTCGAGCACATGCGAGGTCAGAAAGATCGTTGCGCCACGCGCGATCATGCCTTGCAGCATGTTCTTCAGGGTTCCGGCCGCAACGGCGTCAACGCCCTCGAACGGCTCGTCCAGGAACAGCACCTTCGGCCCGTGTATCACCGCAGCAGCCAGCGCCAGCTTCTTCCCCATGCCGTGGGAGTAATCCGCGACCAGCTTCTTCGACTCGTCGGCGAGCCCCATAAACTCCAGCAACTCGGCCGCGCGTTTGCGCGTCGTCTGCTGGTCGAGCCCATACATCCGTCCCACAAACTCCAGGTACTCCGGTGCCGTTAGCTTACCGAACAACCCCATGCCCTCCGGCACAACGCCAATGTGACGCTTCACCTCCAGCGGGTTGGCGAAGAGGTCCTGCCCCAGAATCTGGATGGAGCCAGCCGTCGGCGCCAGCAGGCCGGTCAGCATCTTGATCGTCGTCGATTTGCCCGCGCCGTTTGGCCCGAGGAAGCCAAAAAACTGCCCAGGAGCCACTTCCAGGTCAATGCCGTGGACGGCTGTGAAGTTGTCAAACGAACGCACGAGTCCACGGGCAGCAATTGCAGGAGTCATGGCAACACAATACGGCAATTTCCCTCGTTTGGTTCCGCAGGAATGCAAAAGGGCGGCCTCGGCCGCCCTCGTTCTCACGAAATCAAATGGTTCTTGCTTTGCCTATACGGCCGAAGGCTGGTGTTCTTCCACTGCCGCCGCTACCACCGTGCCCTTGGGCAGGGAGCGCTGGCCGCCGGGGTTCACCTGGTCGCGCATGTCCTTGCTTGGCTTGAAGAACGGAACACGCTTCGCCGGTACAGCCACCGAAATGCCCGTCTTCGGGTTGCGGCCTGTTCGCGAGTTGCGACGGCGTGTGCGGAAGCTTCCAAAGCCGCGCACCTCAACCTTGTCATCAGCCTTCAGGGCTTCGGTGATTGAAGAGAACAAGAGGTCCACAATCGTCTCACCATCACGGCGGGTCAAATCGCCCAAAGCAACGACACGGTCAACGAGATCAGCCTTCGTCATCGTCAAAAACTCCCAAACAAGATACGCAGCATGGCTGCGGGGGTGGTTTCACTGTCAGTGTAAGCGAATATGGCGTAATACGACATATTCGCTGGGTTTTTGTACCGCTCGACCAACCCGACATACGACTTTTGACGTCATCAAAGCTGTCAAGTTTCAGATGATTCGCAAGTTTGTGCGTTTTTCAGCGCTGACCCCGAATGCCAAACGGCCTTTCTCGTGTGAGAAAGGCCGTTTGGGATGTGATAGTTAGCTCGGTCTAGTAGGCGGGGTAGGTGCCTGCTAAATTGCTTCCGCTGGTGATTTGGGCTGAGACGGGTGTGATTGTCGGAGCCGCCTGTCCGGGCAGTACCGTCAGGACAAACGATCCTGGGGTGCAGCCGCTCGTGCTGCAGCCAGAGTTCGCCACCCAAAGATTGCCTTCGTTATCGACCGCTATACCTTCGGGACTGGTCAGTGTTCCGCCGTAGGTGCTGTTGTGGTTCAGCACGTAGCTGGTGAACTGGGTGTTCGAGTTCAAGTAGTTCGAATACGCCTTCCCGGTTCCGCTTACCTGCGGTATGGACGCCACGGACGCTGTTTGGTTATAAGCCAGCCAGAGCGTGCCATCACCATCGACGGCAATACCTGCGGGACGGTTGTAGGTCTTCGCCCCACCCATCGAGCCGCAAGTGCCATTCGACTGGAAGCAGAGGCCGTCCACGGCATTGTTGCCACCGCCGTTGTTGTAGGAGCGTACGCCGACGAGATCTCCACCTGTGAACGCGGCCTGGCCTGCCAGATCATTGGCAAAGCCTCGCTGCGTCACCGACGTTGCACCGCTTGCCAGGTAGTAGTCGTAGAAGCGGGGAACCGAGCTGCTGTACTGCGTAAAGAGCAGGTTGCCGCTGGCATCGCTGGCAATGCTCTGCGGGAGATAGGCTGCCTGCAGCCCTGTCGGAGAGTTCGCCGTGGAGTACGTCGAGCGTGTCGCGTCCACAGTTGCCAGCTTGTAGTTGCTGGAAGCCAAAACGCCTACGCGCAGTTGCGAACTGGAGTCCACGCCGAGGGAGTAGCTCGTGGATCCCGCGATGCTCAGCGTGGAGTATGACGTCGGCGTATTGGTATTGAAGCCGCCCAGAACCGCGCCTTGTGTGTCTGTCGCCCAGGCATAGCCGTTGCCGTCGATTGCAACCTGCTCCGGATGCACCAGTCCTGCTCCGTTGTAGGGGCCGTTGAAGGTTGTCGTAGCGGGGTCAAAGTAGGCGACGCCCGTTCCGCCTGAGATCGTCGAAGGGAACCAGACGCGGTTGGAGCTATCGATGTCGATCGTGGAAAGCGTATTCGTGTCCACACCCATGCCCATCGCTGAGTTGGTGAAGCTGATCGCCAGACTCCAGTCATTAGGCTGCGAGCTGAGGCCGGAACCGAAGGCGGGCGTGCTCGGCGACAGGATGTAGAGCCCCGAAACGTTCACGGTCGGATGCAGAGCCATCTGGACCGCGGCCTGAAGGGTATCGGTGGGGCGCCCGGAGGCGGACGTTGACGTGAAGTTGAACAGACGTCCGCAGTTGCTGGAGGTGTCCGACGTGCTGGTCTGTCCCGTCGAGTTCACGCACGAAGCAAGAATATTCGCGATGCCGTAGACTTTGGCGGCTTCCGTCGTCATGTTGCCGGAGGAGACGGTCGCGCTGCCGTCGCTCTTTCTGGCAATCAGCCCCACCGTAACGTTATTGCCCAGCACCAGCCCGCGCGAAAACGTTGTGATGCTGCTAGAGGTCGATGACGGTCCGCCGAAGTTATCGCCCGCTGCTCCACCACCAGCGGCGCTAAGGCTGAGGTTCGTGTTGAAGAAGTGAGCCAAAGCGTACGCCATCGCCACGGTGGTCACTTCATTGATCACGATGTGTGACTGCTTCGCCACCGTGCAGGTTCCCAGGGCAATCGCCTGAACGGCATTCGCGTTCACGCTGCCGGCACCGGGGTCACCGCCGGTGGAGAGCAGGTAGACCGGGGTATCGCTTTGCGGGCAGGTATATGCACTGGAGGCAAAGGCGAAGTTTCCGCCGCTATCGGTTGTCGTGCTCGCAAGCAGCGTCGCGGCTGAACCGTAGCCACCCGTACCGTACGCGTAGACGCCAATCGTGGCGCCGACCAGTGGCTGTTGGCCGCCCATGGAACGGCCGGTGAACGCCGTGGAGGCTACATTCTGCTGAACAGAATCCCCTGCACCCATGCCGCACCCCGTAAGGAGTAGCAGCCCTAAACCCAACACACCTGAGAAAAACCCTTGACGGGAAAAAATCATTATCTTATCTCCTGCTTGATAGAGACACTTCCGTAGCTGGTCGCCAGTCTTTTGCCGCTAGATATAGCTGGCATGGACTAGTCGTTTTTTATCTTGAGAAAACTCTCTACACAGCGTTACTGGAAATGCGCACAAAGAGGCGTAATCCTGCGTTTTCGTCAACGTTAGATCGCTGTTTTCTTTGCCTCACAAGAATGCTCGCAAACTTTTGATTTGGCTATCTATAAATCCACTTTTGCACAAGAAAATGCCTCGATATTCGCTATGCGAAAGTATCGAGGCCTTTATGTGATCGAGTTATTGGTTACTTCACGTTATGTTACTCATGCTTGTTACTTTTTTGAATTACTTCGGTTTCATTACTTCCAAAGATAGAAGAAGCCTGGCGACCGGTTCAGTAGCTGTGACGGTGTGGGGATCAGAGAGTCGACATCGTCACTGCCCGACAGCAGGCCAAGCAGGCCATGCTTTTCCTTGGAAGGCTTGACGACGGATGGCTCACCTTTGATCCCAACAGACTTTGCGGTATCGAGCAGGGCTTCGTGGTATCCGCCTTCGGCGTCGATCAGCCCAAGCGGCAAGGCCTGTTGTCCTGTCCACACCTGGCCGGTCGCCAGCGGGAGAATGCGTGCGTCGGTGGTGTGGCGGCCGATGGCAACATCATGCACAAACTGCCCGTACATGTTGTCGACCAGTCCCTGGAAGTAGGCTTGCTCCTTCGGGGTCAGGTCGCGGGTAGGATCGCCTGCGTCCTTCAGTTCGCCCTTGCTGATGGTGACGTTCTTCATCTTGGCCCAGCGCATCAGGTCGCCGTAGTTTGTCCAGGACATGATGACGCCGATGGAGCCGACGACCGAGGCCTGGTTGGCGTAAATCTTGTCGCAGGCGCTGGCGATGTAATACGCGCCAGAAGCGCCGACGCTTTCCACGGAAGCTTCAATGCGCTTGTGCTTCTCGGTGCGGACGCGCATCACCTCGTGGTAGATCTCCTGCGAGGCTGCTGCGCCGCCACCGGGGGAGTTGATGCGAAGCAGAATCGCCTTCACGTCGCTGTCATTGCCATACTTTTCCAACTGCTTGTCGATCTTGTCCGCGTCCAGGATCACGCCGTTGATTTCGATGACAGCGATCGAGTTGGAGCTGAAGGTCGAGGACGACACATTACCGTCGCCGGACTTCACAATGCTCTTGAGCGCCGACGCCCAGATGGCCGCCACGATGATCATCACAACGCCCACGATGGCGATGGCAACCAGAGCCCAGATCCAGCCGGAGCGTTTGCCGCCTGGAGGAGGTGGTGGGTAGCCATATCCGTAGGCTGGGTAGTTGGCTGGAGGTACGTTGTAGGGTGGCGGAGGGGGCATCGTCGACATGTGCCGGAGTGTACCAGCACTCCTCGGACAACGCCGCAGATTTCCCGAGTCCTTTCGCGTTCTGCATCGTCTAGTCAAGAGAGCAACCGTGTATGATGAAGCGGCGTGTAGACGCCCTGACCCATTGCAAAATGGGGCATATGCGCTCCCTTTCCACATGGATACCGAACGAACAGAATCGACGTCTCCTGCCTGCCCGCCGCGGCTGAGTATCGTTATTCCTGCGTATAACGAAGCGCAGCGAATTGAGGACACTCTCGAGCGTGTTGTGCTGGCTGTGGCCCAGCGCCAGTGGGATGCCGAAGTGCTGGTCGTCGATGACGGGTCGACCGATGAAACGATCGACATCATCCACCGCTGGATGGATCGCTACCAGTACATCAAGCTCGTGCAGAACCCCGGCAACCGTGGCAAGGGTTTCTCTGTCCGTAACGGCCTGTTGCAGGCCGCTGGCGAGATCGTCATGTTTACGGACGCCGACCTCTCGGCCCCGATCGAGGAAGCCGAACGGCTCTTCAAGGCGTTGGAAGCGGGTGCTGATGTTGCCATTGGCTCGCGCTGGCTCGACAAGCAGCGCCAGATCGTTCATCAGCCGCTGTACCGCCGCTTTTTCGGCCGTTGCTTCAACTACGTCACGCGAAAGTTCATTGGTCTGCCGTACAAGGACACGCAGTGCGGCTTCAAAGCGTTTAAGCACGATGCCGCGCAGGTGATCTTCCGTCTGCAAACCATTGAACGCTGGGGCTTTGACCCTGAAATTCTATTCATTGCCCGCCGTCTGCGGTTCAAGATTGTGGAAGTACCCGTGACCTGGGGCCATGATGAGCGCTCGCGCATCTCGTATCTCAAGGACGGCATGAAGATGCTCGAAGAGATGGCACAGATCCGCACCAACAGCGTGCGTGGACGCTACGACGAGGCGATTGCGGAGTTCAAAAACACCGCCGCGATGGTGACCCCGCAGGTGACCCGTCGCTCCGGGACGCTGGAGCAATCCAGCCAGCGGCCGGAAGTCTCTCACTAGCACGCAGAAGGCTTGCATGGCGTTTCTTCTGGCAGGGAGAAGGGCGCTGGGTTCCACCGCAGCCGAATGCAACTTGCCTGAAACAATATTTGTCATATCCTGTGAACCAGCGATCAAATGCTCCGTTCACTTTTCATTTCTTTATCCACGAATCCGGGTCTTCGCACGTTCTCTGAGAGCTCGACGCTTGGCCGCCGCGTCTCGCGACGCTTTGTCGCGGGCACAACGGTAGAGGAAGCCGCGGCTGCCGCTGAGGCGATGAACCGCGAAGGCATTGACGTTACGCTGGATTCGCTGGGCGAAAGCGTCCTCCACGTCTCGCAGGCGGAGGAGTCAGCAGCGGTCTACCAGCGCACGCTGCATGAGATTGCGATGCGCGGCCTGCGCGCGAACGTTTCGCTCAAATTGACACAAATGGGTATGGACATCGGCGGCCACGGCGCCGGGCCGGAGCTGGCCGAGGGCATCGTCCGCAACCTGGTCGCTCAGGCCGCTTCTACGGGCAACTTCGTTCGCATCGACATGGAAGGCTCCGATTACACGGAAGCCACTGTGCAGATGACGGAGCACCTGAACGCGGAGTACCCCGGCGCGGTGGGCACGGTGCTGCAGGCGTACCTGTACCGCACCGAAGCCGACATGGAGCGCCTGCTGGCACAGGGCATTCGCATCCGCCTCTGCAAGGGCGCGTACAAAGAGCCGGCCGACCGTGCATTTCCTGACAAAGCACACGTCGACGCGAACTACATACGCCTGATGAAGCGCGCAGCGACCTCCGGAGTCTTCTGCGGCATCGCAACCCACGACGAAGCGATCATCGACCAGATGTGCCGCTTTGTGGAGGCGGGTGGCGCGGACAAACAGGCGTTTGAATTCCAGATGCTCTACGGCATCCGTCGCGATCTGCAGCGCAAGCTCGTCGAGCAGGGCTACCGGATGCGCGTCTACGTGCCGTTCGGCACCGAGTGGTACCCCTACTTCATGCGCCGCCTAGCCGAGCGCCCAGCGAACGTCCTGTTCCTGGCGAAGAACTTCTTCAAGAGCTAACAACAGAAACGCCCCACCGAAAGTATTGGCGGGCGTTTCTGTGCGTTTTTGAAGAGCTATCGTCCCTGCGGAGGCAGCAAAGGCTCAATCGCCATCAGGTGGTCGAGCGTGACGCGCTGCTGCTGGTTCAGGTAATTGAGCCTGCCGCCCAGCAGGATCTCGTTTCGCTGAGCGATCGGTACGCTGCGCAACTCGCGGAACTCATGGGAGACCATACGGCGCTGGTCAGGCGGCAACGCGCTCAGTTGCAGCATGGCGCTTCGAACATCGGCACGCTGGTTCGGGTCCAGCCGCTCCATCTGTTCGGCATGGCTCATCATGCGCTGCCGCTGGTCAGGAGACATCGCCTCCAGTTGGCTCAGGCGGTCGCGAATGTGCTGCTGCGTCTCAGATGGCAGATCGCGAAAGCCGGGCTCGCGCGATAACGCCTCCTGCTTCTGCTGCGGAGTCAGATTGCTGTGCGAGTTCATCCACTCGGTCAGGTGTTGACCGCGAAGCTGGCCTCCCCCACCATTGCCGTGAGAAAAACCCTGGCCACCATTCGGATGTCCACCCGGAAAGCGTCGCTCGATCGGAGCGGGAGCATGGCGTTCAATCGGTGCAGGCTGCTGGTGCTGCGCCACGGCGACTGCGGAAAACCCCAGCGGAAGCAACGCCGCAGCGGCGAAAACCTTCTTCACACGCACAGCCTTCCTCCGAATTGGCCTTCCGAAAATCATTCTTTCGCCTTCCGATGCAATGGCCCCATCCTATTCTGGACGGAGCCATCACAACAACCGTTCCGCTCGCTTCTGTGTCTTGTTCTTAGGTCGTGGGCGAGTCGCTTGAGCCATCGTCCGAGCTATCCAGCAACTGGTCCATCTGCTGCAGCGCCTGGGCGTTGTTGTCCATAATCTTCAAATCGTTCACCGCTGCCGATTGTGCATGAACCTGTGCGACATGGGGGGAGTGCATCTCCATCATCAGCACACCACCGCCGCCAGCGACCATTACCACAGCCAGCGCAGCAGCCACTGCCGGGCGGAACGAGCGATTCGTGGAGAACATCAGCCACGACTTCGTACGAGCCCACAGACCTTCCGGCGCTTCTGCGGCAGCTTCACGCAGGCGCGCCTTCAGGCGGGTGTCGAAGTACGGCGTCGGTTCCGGCGCGGTCCACGCGTCCATCATCGCCATCGTCTCGCGCATTTCACGCAGTTCCTGTCCACATTCGTTGCACCCGACCGCGTGCGCCTCCATCTCGGGATGCGCTTCGGCGAAGCCGGGGTCAAGCAGCAGATCGGCCAGGTTTGAGCGGTACTCTTTGCAATCAACCATCGTGTTCATTATGTCCCTCCCGTCATCGTGCGGGGTGGTCTTCAATTTCTCTAGACGAGGCAGACCAGCTATCGGTCCACCCAGTCTCTTTTGCAACCTAAACAAAGTCCTTCAGCTTCTCTCGCAACGTCTGGTAAGCCCGGAACAGCAGGCTCTTGGTGGCGGACTCGGACAGCTTCAGCACCTCGCCGATCTGCTTGTAGTCCAACCCCTCATACTTGTGCATCAGCACGGCGGTCCGCTGGCGTTCCGGCAGAGCCAGTACGTGATTGCGAATCGCCTGCATCCGTTCATCCTGCAGAATCTCGCTCTCCACGTTTGGTGTGCTGTCGGCCACGTCCGGCTTCGTACCCGTCTCTGGGTCTGGATCGTCGAGGTACACGGTCTGCGCCGAGCGCTCGTAACGCGTGTCGCGAGCGTGGTTTACGCCGAGGTTCGTAGCGATGCGATACAGCCACGTCGAGAACCGGGCCTCCGCGCGATACGTCTCCCGCGAGCGGTAGACGCGCAGAAACACTTCCTGGGCAAGCTCTTCGGCGATGGCCTGGTTGTGCACCATGCGGAACATGAAGTGCACAATCTGTCGGCGATACTTGGCCAGCAGAACGTCGAACGCCTGAAGGTTGCCGGTCTTTAGCTCCAGCATGACTTCGGCGTCAGAGAGTTCGCGGAAGTCGCCTCGCGCGGCAGCTTCGCGGCGTTTGGCCGCCTGCTCCGGCGTCAGTTCGGCAATGACACTCCCGACCCGTTCGCCTGCCTCGTAGCCCGTTGGTTGAATCGCCAGCGTACCCATGTCTTCCTCAACCCCGGAATCCTCCTGAGGTTGCGCTTCCGGATCGAAATCCTCTTCGGATTTGTCCTTTGGCTCGACTTGGCGGTGCTTTTCAACCATCTCGGCAGATTGTATCGTCCCGCCACTCGCTTCAGCCTCTCTGCGGGTGTGCATTGGAAGCGGGAGGGTATTGTCCTGACAAAAAGCGACACGGCTATCAAAAGATAGCTTTTCGCCTGAGATTTTTGGCGGCTTCGGGGCTTTTGGGAGCATCCTAAGCAGAAAGCCGCCGCCGAGCCCAATCCTTTTCGCTCCCCGGAACCTGTTTGCTGCCAGCACCGAAGGCCACAGCCCAACGAAGGCCACAGCCCAGCCCAGAGAGGACCATTCCTTCCGCATGACCCTTCCCACACAGCCCAAGCACCTGCCGTTTTCGCTTTCTGAACGCAACGTCGCCTACTTCAGCATGGAGATCGCCCTCGACAAGGCGCTGCCGACCTACTCCGGTGGTCTGGGAATGCTCGCAGGAGACACCTTGCGCTCTGCTGCCGACACCGGCGCGCCCATGGTTGCGGTCTCGCTCTGCCACCGTCGCGGCTACTTCCAGCAGCACCTCGACCTCGACGGCCAGCAGACGGAGTCTGATGTCGTCTGGCAGCCTGAAAATCTCCCCGCCGCCGAGCACCAGATCACCATCCAGCTTCAGGGCCGGGAACTGACCGTCCGCGCGTGGCGCTACGATGTCGTCGGCTGCACCGGCCACATTATCCCCGTCTTCCTGCTCGACACCGATGTCGACGGCAACGCCGACTGGGACCGTCACCTCACCGACAAGCTCTACGGCGGCGACACCTACTACCGGCTCTGCCAGGAGGGCATTCTCGGCCTCGCAGGTCTGCATCTGCTGCATGCGCTGGGGATGCAGCCCACCGTCTGCCACATGAACGAAGGCCACGCCTCATTGCTGACGATTGCGCTGCTGGAGGACCGCATCGCTGGCGGCCCGCTGCATACCGCCACGGACGCCGACGCCGAGGCCGTGCGCCAGATGTGCGTCTTCACCACGCACACGCCCGTGCCCGCAGGCCACGACCACTTTTCGCTCGATCAGGCAGGGCAGATCCTCGGGCATGATCGGCTCTCCGTCATCGACCGCTTCGGCGCGCTGCACAACGGAATGTTGAACATGACGTATCTGGCGCTGCGCTTCTCGCGCTACGTCAACGGCGTCGCCATGCAGCACGGCAAGGTCTCGCAGCAGATGTTCCCCGAGTACAACGTGCATGCGATTACCAACGGCGTTCATGCCGCAACGTGGCTCTCCAAGCCGTTTACTCAGCTCTTCGACAAGGAGATCCCCGAGTGGAGGCATGACAACGAGTACCTGCGCTCGGTCTACGGCATTGAGCCGACGGTGATTAATGCGACGCACGAGATCGGCAAGCAGCGCCTCTTCGACACCGTGAAGCAGCGTACCGGCCTCTCGCTCGACCCCATGGTGCTCACGCTCGGCTTCGCTCGCCGCGTGGCCACGTACAAGCGCGCACACCTGCTCTTCCAGGACCCCGATCGTCTTGAGGCGCTGGCGCAGAAGCTGGGCGGCCTGCAGGTTCTCTACGCCGGCAAGGCTCACCCTGCGGACGGCGGCGGCAAGCAGTTGATTCGCGATGTCTTCACCGCGGCGAAGAAACTCAATAACTCCAAGCTGACGATCATTTATCTCGAGAACTACGACTGGGACCTGGGCGAACAGCTTACCGGCGGCGTGGACATCTGGCTGAACACGCCGATGCGGCCCTACGAGGCCTCTGGCACAAGCGGCATGAAGGCCGCGCTGAACGGTGTGCCTTCGCTCTCTGTGCTCGACGGCTGGTGGATCGAAGGCTGTGCGGAAGGCGTTACCGGCTGGGCCGTGAATGACGCCACCGACGACTCTAACGAGGCGCAGAACCTCTACAGCAAACTGGAGGAGGCGGTCATTCCGCTCTGGCAGGACAAGAAAGCGCTCGCCCGCCTGCGCCAGCACTGCATCGCGATGAACGGCACCTTCTTCAATACGCATCGGATGCTCGGCCAGTATGTCAGCAACGCCTACTTCCCGCTGGCGTCGTCCGTCGCCAGCACGGATCAGATCATCATCGACGATGAGGCGCACGAAACCGTATCCGCCTGACGCTACTTTTTATCCGGCCTTTCGCAGAACTTCCTGCGAAAGGCCATTCTTCTGCGCAAGTGTTACTGCGAGACGCGTGGCGAAACGTCGCGACCGTTGTGTCGTGGTATTTTCTTTTTTGCGTGACGCACGATAGGCACGCAGAAACTTTCACTCTTCGGAAACCAACCCGCGCGAACTCCCGTCCTCTCTAGCAATGAGTTCGATAACCCACTCGCGCCGCCGCTTTCTCCGCAATGCTGCTCTCGCTTCGAGCGTTTCTGTCTTTCCTGCCCACTGTCTGTTTGCAGAAAACGCCGACTCGCGCACCGCTGAGATCGTCCGCAAGACCTTCGGCATCGATACGCACAACCACATTGATGTCCCGCTGACGTCTGCCGAAATGCCCGGCCCTGCCATCGACCTGAGCGGCGAGTTGAAGCGCTCCGGTCTCGCTGCTATCTGCATGACCTTCGCCACGGACTATCAGCCCGGCGACCCCTATCAATGCTTCAAGAACGGTCTCACCTCCATGGACCGCGCGCTCGAACTCAACCACATGAAGCGCGCGCTCAGCGCGAAGGACGTTCGCGCCGCCCATGAGCATGGCCATCCCATCGTCATCCAGGCGCTTGAAGGCTCGCACTTCCTCGAAGGCCATGTCGAGCGCGTGGAGGAGGCTTACAGTCGCGGCCTGCGCGTCCTCGGCCTGCTGCACGACAGCGATGCCAGCACCCCGCTCGGCGACGTCTACACCAATCCTCCGCGCTTCGGCGGCCTCACCACCTTCGGTGCGGAGGTGGTCAAGCGCTGCAACCGTCTCGGCATTCTTGTCGATCTCGCCCACGCCAACACGCAGACCACGGAGATGGCGCTGAAAGCCTCGACACGTCCGGCGGTCATCTCCCACACCGGCCCTGACTGGCGCCTCGGCGAGAACCCCCGCATGGCGCAGATGATGCGACCACGCCTGATCAGCAAGGCTCAGGCAAGGCTGATGGCGGATCACGGCGGCCTTGTAGGCGTCTGGACGCATCTCGCCGACACACCGCTCGCGTACGCGCAGAACCTTCGCGCCATGGCCGACGTCATCGGCGTAGACCACGTCTGCATCGGCACCGACACCAAGCTCACCCAGCCCGCGCCTCGTGGTTTCGGGCCGCCTCCGGGTGGCGGCCCAGGGGGACAGCATCACGAGGGGCCGCCGCCACAAGGCGGTCCCGAAGGCAATGGTTTCCGCCCCGGCCAGCAGCACGCTCGCGTCGGTGAGCGCACGAACGAGGCATGGGAAGGCGAAACCACCGGCTTCTACTACACGGTCGTCGATGCGATGCTCAAGACAGGCTTTACCCCGGACGAGATTGCCAAGATCGGCGGCGGCAACTTCCTCCGCGTCTTCTCGCAGGCCGTGTCCTAACCCAGCCGCCAGCCGCCAGCCGCCTTCCGCGTCAAGGCGTTTTATCTCCGGCACCTTCGCTCCATAAAGGAAAGGCGGCGACACCATTCGGTGCCGCCGCTTTTCACCACCCGTGCTTCTAACGACCGCAGATCTCGTCGCTCAGCCACGCGACCTTAGCCGAAACCCTTAGACCCCAAGCTCCGCGCGAATCTCATCCGCAATCGCCTTTGAGTGACGCTGCATCGCCTCTTCGCTCTCGGCCTCGATCATCACGCGTGCCAGCGCTTCCGTGCCCGAGTAACGAATCACCACGCGGCCGGAGTCGCGCAGCTCCTCTTCTGCTGCGAGGATGGCGGCGGCGATCTTCGGGAAGCCTTCGAGCGGCTTCTTCTCGCGTACCTTCACGTTCACAATCACCTGCGGAAAGTTCTTCAGATCGGCGATCAACTCACCCAGCGTCTTGCCCGAGCGGTGCACGACATCGAGCACCATCAGCGCCGTCATCAAGCCATCGCCCGTCGTCGCCAGGGCAGGGAAGAGAATGTGGCCGGACTGTTCTCCACCAAGCGACGCGCCCGTCTTCTGCATCTCCTCGAGCACGTACTTGTCACCCACCGGGGCCCGCAGCATCGAGATGCCCGAGCGTTTGAACGCAGCTTCCAACCCCATGTTCGACATCGTCGTCGCCACGACCGTGTCCTTGGCCAGCAGCCCGCGAGCCTTCAGATCACGTGCGCAGACCAGCATCACGGCATCGCCGTTCACGACGTTGCCGTGCTCGTCCGCAAACATCGCGCGGTCAGCATCGCCATCGAAGGTGAAGCCCATCGACGCTCCACGCGCAGTCACTTCCGCCGCCACAACATGCGGCTTCGTCGCGCCACAGTTCTCGTTGATGTTGCGGCCGTCCGGCGAAGCGTGGGTGACTTCTACCGTGCCGCGCAACTCGGCAAACAACTGCGGAGCCACAGCGCTCGCCGCGCCGTTCGCGCAGTCGATTACCACATTGTGGTTGTCGAGCGAAATGCCCGGCACTGCAGTCAACAGAAAGTCGATGTACTCGCGGCGGAAAGCCTCGTTGGCTTCCGGCAACGCGTCCGCTTCCGTGGCTTCCACACCCTCGGCGAGCACGCGCTCCATCTCGGCTTCAATCTCCAGCTCAACCGCATCGGCCAGCTTGTAGCCATTGCCGCCGAAGACCTTGATGCCGTTGTCCTGCCACGGGTTATGCGAGGCGGAGATCACGATTCCCGCCGCATAGCCGTGCTTGCGCGCCAGGAAAGCCACCGCAGGCGTTGTAATCACGCCGGCAAACTCAACATCCGCACCACCGGCGCGTAGCCCTGCGCTCAGCGTTGCGGCGATCCACTCGCCGGACTCGCGCGTGTCCATGCCCATCACAACATGCGAGTCTGCGCCAAACTTCCGCGCCAGCGCCACGCCCACGGCATAGACCGTGCGCTTATCCAGCGGAGCCTCGCCCGCCACAGCCCGAATTCCGTCCGTCCCAAAATACTTCCGCATCATCCCTCTTACGTTTTACTGCCTACGCTCTTTACTCCGAATACTCCACACGCGCCCGCACCTTGCCTTCGCGGAAGCGCGCCACAATCCCCTGGCCTGAGTGCAACTGCGCAGCCGATCGCACCAGCGAGCCTTCGTTCGTGTACACCAGCGAGTAGCCGCGGTCGAGCACCTTCAACGGGCTCAACGCCTCCAGCCGCAGCGTCGCACGGTCCAGCTTCGCCTCGCGTCCATCAATCATTGCAGTACGCAGCCGCTCAAGCCTGCCACGCATCTCCTCAAAGTGACGACGATCCTCCGCAACCACCAGCGCTGGATGACGCTGCTGCAGCCGCGCTTGCAGTTGGTCGACGCTCCTCTGCCGCATCCGCAAAAGCCGCTCTGCAGCGTTCTCCGCGCGATACTCCAGCTCATCGACACGTTGCGCCCGGCGATACAGCCCATCCTTGGCCCCGCGCAGAATGTTGTCCGCACTGAGTCGCGCAAAACGCTGCCGTGCTCGCAGCAACTCATAGCGTCCGGCGCGTTCCAGCCTCGCGGCCAGCCGCTCAACGCGCTCTTCGATCCTGTGCTGCGCGGCAGTCAGCAACTCCGCTGCTGCGGAAGGCGTCGGCGCGCAAACGTCTGCAGCCGCATCCGCAATCACCGAATCCGGTGCGTGGCCGATGCCCGTGATGACCGGCACTGCGCACTCCGCAATCGCCCGCGCAATCTCTTCGGCATCGAAGCCGTGCAGATCTTCCCAGCTACCGCCGCCGCGAGCCACCAGCACTACGTCCACCTGCTCCGGGTGCCGCGAGAACCAGCGCACACCTGCGGCAACCTCTCGCGCACAGTTCGGCCCCTGTACTGCAGCCGGATAGATCAACAGGTTTACGCCCGCATGGCGTCGGCGACAGACCTTCACAATGTCGCGCAGGGCCGCACCCTGCAGGCTCGTGACGATGCCGATACACTTCGGAAACGCGGGCAGCGGGCGATGGCGATCAAACAGTCCTTCGCGGCGCAGCTTCTCCTTCAGCTGCCGCACGGCCTCCAGCATGGCTCCCAGCCCGACCTGCTCCATGCGCTGGGCAACCATCTGCATCTGGCCGCGCGCTTCGTAGAGGCTCAGCATGCCGGTCACGCGAACCGCATCGCCATCCTTCGGGGCAAAGCGAAGATGCTGCGCCTCGCGGCGGAACATCACGATCTGCAACTGTGCCCCGCCGTCCTTCAGCGTGAAGTAGCAGTGACCGCTGCCTGCCGGGCGCCAGTTGGAGATCTCTCCCTCCACCGTCACAGCACCCCACTGCCGCTCGACGACACCTCGAACGCGGCGCACTAGCTCGCTGACCGAAAGCACCGCTGGCTCAACCGCTGCAGGCGCGACTTCGCGACCCCGCGCAGCCGGAGGAGGCGCGTCTACTTGCGTTGTCGCTCGTGGTGTTGGAGCAGGAGCTTTGCCTGTGGGTGTTGCTACAGACTCAGCCGCAGGCTCCGATGAAAACAGCCATCCGCTGGCTTCCGGAGAGGCCACGGGCGCAGCGACACGGGCACGTCGCGACCCGCGACCGCCAGCGCGTAACTCCGCCAGTGTCGGTACTTTCTCGTTGTCGTTAGAATCCCCGGCCATCGCGTTCCAGTGTACGCGCGCTGCCCGTGCGGAAAGCCCGTTCAGGCGCTCTTGCGCTGCAGCATGTCATACGTCTCGCGCAGAAGCTCTGCAGGAGGGCAGGGCTTCGCGAGCAGTCTCAGCTCGCGCTTCAACCGCAGCGATTGCAGATGGACCTGCGAGACGTTCGACGCAAAGGCCGTAAACATCAGCACCTGGCAGAGCGGCATCTCGTTGTTCAAGCGCTCGGCCAGCACCAGCCCACTCTCTTCAGGCATCGTGACATCGCAAACCACCAGAGCAGGCCGGTGTTTGCGCGCAGCCTCAAGACCTTCTCTTGCGGAGTAACAAGCCACGCTGTCGAAGCCGTTGACCTCGTAAATCTGGCTCAGCGTATCGGCAACAAGACGATCGTCATCGACGACAAGGATTCTCTGTTTCATGGGCCCTCACGCTTGCGGTGTGTTGCGCGGGCTGGAGGTGCGTAAGCTTACTGAAGCGATCGGTGTCCAGGGCGGCCACGTCGCAATTTGGTACTGCTGAGTAGACTCCGTCAGAGGGGAAAAAGCTACAGCTATTCGCAGCTTTTACAAAACTTTCGCGGTACGAAAGTTTGCCTACCCGGCAAAGCAGAAGGGCCGCCCAGCTGGGCGGCCCTTCTGCTTCAGTGACTTGTCAGACTACTTCTGCGGAGCGAGCTTCTGCGTCGCTACCTGGCCAGCTGGTCCGGGGTTGCCCTTGGCATCCTTGTCCGAATCCTTCACCTGAGCATAGATCTTCTTGGCCTCAGCGCTCTTGCCTTCAGACTCATACAGAGCGGCGAGTTGAATCTGCGCCAGTCCCGGGGGAACCGTTGCGGCCTTGCCCTTGCCGAGCTCCTGATACAGGGTCACAGCTTCGGGATCGCGGCCCGTCTGCTGATAAAGCTGTGCGAGTGCGAGCTTGGCCAGCGCAGATACATTGCCGTTCCAGCTTCCTGCCACGTCCTTCAGCGTCGTCTCTGCAGAAGCGTTCTGTCCCTGCTCGATCAACGTAAGACCCTGGAAGTAGCGAGCCAGACGGCCCGGCTGCGTCATGCCGTACTGGTCGGCAACAGAGGCAAACTGCTTTGCTGCTTCTGCCGCGCGGGTCTTCGCGTCCGGGAAGGTCTTGACGCCCGGAGGCACCGGCTGACCAGCCTGCACCAACGGCGTCTGATACGTCTGCATCGCTTCGCCAAAGGCGGTTTCAGCAGAGCTCGTGCGGTGCTGATAGATCGTGTATCCACTAGCGACCACGATCAAGAGAACGACCACGCCGACGAACAGGCCGATCAGTGCATTGCGGTTGGAGGTCGTCAGGGGAAGGGATGTGTTCTGAATGTCCACTATTTCTGTAGCTCTCAATCGTCGTACTGCAGAAGTCTTCGTCCGAAGCACGCTTCACGGAAAGCTCCGCGGCGGCCGCACTTCAACGTCCGTCCAGTGTAGCAGCCGCCTTCAGGAGCCTTGGAACGTTTCATCGGTATTTCATTTCGGGACAACCTGTTAGACCGCTTCTTGCGCTTCGAAAATCGCACTTGCAAATCGTTCTGCGACGGGCATAGTATCTGGCTCGCAATAGGGTTTTGCACTGTGTCCTGGTGCGATTCATTTTTTTGTTCGACCGCTCACAGATTTGTCGTGCGGGGCCAGAAGTAGCAATGTTTTTCATTATTTGTCCGCATGGGCGATGTACCCAGCGGCGGTAGAAATCAGGAGCGATTCGACACCATGGCGTGGTATGCCTACTGCATTGCTGAACGTAACGCGTTTCACGAACTTGCACGTCACCGCCGACCGATGCCGCTGACCGGAGTGACAGGACTTTTCGGAAACCAGACCTTCCTCTTCCCAGCCGCAGACCTCACCGTCATTGTGAGCGAACATCTTCCGGAGGACACCGCCAGACTGACCGGCATTGAGGCCGCAAACGCCGCCCGCGAACATGCCCGCGTCATCTCCGGTGCCTTTGGCCGCAGCACCGTGCTGCCCTTCCGCTTCGGCACAACCTTTGAGGATGACGATGCTCTGCGCCGTTCTGTGCGCTCGAATCAGCGTCACTTTCTGGCAAACGTAGAGCGTCTGCGCGGCAAGGCCGAGATGCACCTCAAGGTGCTCGTCGACGACGTCTCGCCGGAGTCCCGTGGAATGGCGCCTGGCATTCACGCCGCAGGTCAGGAGTATCTGGCTCATCTGCGTGAGTCGGCGACCCATCAGCGTGAACGTCAATCCCGCGCCCGCGCTCTTTCGTTGCAGATGAACCGCATGTTCCTGCCCATTGAGGAAGAGATCACCTGCAAGCGCATGGAGTCGGGCAAAATGCTCATCGACATCGCTCATCTCGTCGACAAGAACACCGTCGAGCGCTACCAGAACAAGTACTCCACCGCGACCCGCGAGTTGAAGGACTGCGCCATGCAGCTCTCCGGCCCGTGGCCGCCGTACCACTTTGTCCAGAAGGACTCGCGCGCCCAGGCGTAGCGGCAGACAGTAGAGCGTAGACAGTAGACATTAGAGCGAGGCACGTGGAAGAAGCTGACCTCTACGAGCGCTTTCTCAAGTCGCGAAGAAATAGAAAAGCGCCCCGTCGGGGCGCTTTTTCTTGTCGTTGGCATAACAGAATCTTCCCAGCAGGTTTTCTACTGTCCACTGTCCACACTCTACTGTCTACGCTCTACTATCTGCCTTCTTCTTCCGGCTAAGCAGCTTGGGCCTGCGCTTGCGACGCGTATCGCTCGCGTGGTCGACCTTCTTCCAGAAGGCGACGAAGTAGTCCACGGCCGAGAGCATCGAGACGAACGCCATCCAATACGTCGCGGTCACGGCGATCAGGTGAACGCCGATCGGGAAGCCCCACCAGTTCCAGGTATCCCAGCGGTGGTTCAGGATGGCGGCCACAACCGCCACAATCTGAATCACTGTCTTCAGCTTGCCGACTTCGCTGGCGTCGATGGTGAAACCTTCGCTCGCGGCGATCGACCGCAAGCCGGTTACCAGGAACTCTCGTCCGATTACCAGCACGGCGATCCATGGCACCATCACGCGCGGGTTGTAGGCCACCAGGATGATGAACGCTGCGGTGACCATCAGCTTGTCCGCCAGAGGATCCAGCAACATACCGAGCGTCGTAATCTGTCCGCGTTTTCGTGCCAGGTAGCCGTCCACACCGTCTGTGATGGAGGCAAGGATGAATAACCCGGCGGCAATAAACTCCTGCTCGCCGCCCACATGGTGCAGCGGAAACTTCGAGCTCAGCACCCAGATCAGTACGGGCACGGCTGCGATACGGGTCAGCGTAATGGAGTTCGGCAGATTCACAATGCGTGAGTTCCACACACCGGAGCGCGCGTGTGGAAGTACAGCCATTCTGCCACAGTAGGCAGAGCGGAATCTTTGCCGGCTGTACTCGCGCGGACGAAACTCCCGTCTTTACATGGTACGAACCCGCCCGTATCCTACTCTGGCTCACCTTTGAAAACTCAGATGCCCTGCGCCCCTCGTCTCCGCACCCTGCTCCGTCGGTCTCTTGCCGTTCTGTCTCTGGCAATTATGTCTGCTGCTGTTCCTGCGCTCGCTCAAACCTGCACAGGATCGACCACCACGACCATCTCCGGCACGGTCTACACGCCCAACGGCGTTGACCCTCTGCCGAACGTGCTGGTCTACGTGCCCACGCCCGGCACGACGCTGCCCACGCTCACCGACGGAGTCGACACCGTAAACGGCTGTTCTGCCACGACGAGCCTCGTGCCATCCACGCTGGTCGTTAGTACGACGACGGACGCCTACGGCAACTTCACGTTGACGAACGCGAACCTCGCCGGAGCGCAGACGCTGGTGATCCAGGCCGGCAAGTGGCGTCGTTCGTACTCGTTGAACGTCACCGCCTGCCAGACCACTACCGGGATCAAAGCGGTGATGCCTTCGACCAGCGCCGACGGCAACATCCCAAAGATCGCTGTCATCACGGGCGCTGTTGATGCTGCCGAGTGCGTGCTGCGCCACGTTGGTGTCGATGACAGCATGTTCACGGATCCCACCGGCAACGGGCGCATCAATTTTTACCAGGGCACCGGCTCTGGGACGAGCACAGGTGCTGGAGCTCGCATCAGCTCCGCTACGCCCAGTGAAAGCACGCTTATGTCGACGGCTTCCACGCTGGACGGGTATGACATGCTCATGATGCCTTGCCAGGGCACCAGTTCTGACACAACAGAAACGACCGCAGCCAATCGCCTGAATTTCTTAAATTATGCCAACAGCGGCGGTCGCGTTTTCGCTACCCATTACGGCTACATCTGGCTCGACCAGGCCGACACGTTTCAGAGCGTCGCAACTGGCTGGACCAATACAACCATCAGCAGCAATTCCACTCCGCTGGTGTACTACACGGCAAGTATCGATACCACCTCGAACCCTGTCGGAACGGTTCTCGCCAATTGGCTGTATTACGTGGGTGCCTCCACTACGCTCGGCCAGATCTCGATCTACGATCTGAAGAAGAACGTGACATCGGTCAATGCTCCTACCCAGGTCTGGGCAACATTGAACGATACAAGAGTTGGTACGAACAACGGCGCCATCATGCAGTTCACGTTTGATACGCCGGTGGGGTCAACCACCTCTCCAACCCTGTCTACGACGTTTACCAACACGCCAACGACAATGGCGTTGGGTTCGACAGCGAATAGCGTGCTCTTGAATGTGGCAAACACCGGAAGCGGCAACGCAGATGCCACGTTGACGCTCACTCTTACGGCCGCTGCAGGCATCAACGTTACGGCAATCACGCCAACGGCTGGTGCCTCCTCCGGCTGGGTCTGCAACGTCTCTACTCTTAGCTGCAGCCGCCTGACTGCGCTGGCCGCAGGAAGTGCCGACTCCGTCACCGTAACGCTGGACGTCGCTTCAACCGCCGCCGTCGGCAACACAAACATCCTTGTCGCGGCACTCTCTGGCGGCAATATCTTTAACGTTTCGCAGTGCGGACGCGTTCTCTTCAACGACTACCACGTCGAAGAACCAGCTTCCGGCAGCTACAACAAGAACATCACCTTCCCGAATGAGTGCTCTTCCTCCAGCACCATGACGGCGCAGGAGAAGTTCCTCGAGTTCTCGCTCTTCAACCTCTCCAACTTCGTCGCTCCCACAACCACGGACTCGGTTCTCATCCAGGGGCAATCCTCCATCACCTGGACTCCGGCGGCCTCGCTGTACTATGGCCATCCGCTCGACTCCACCGTGCTGAACGCAACCTCGAGCGTCGCGGGTACGTTCACCTACTCGCCGGTTGCAGGCACCATTGAGCACGTCGTAAATAGCCCAGTCACCATCACGGCTACCTTCACGCCGACCGATACCAACTACATCGGCGCGACCTCCACCAAGACCATCACCATCCTGCCCGACCCAACCGCGTCCTCCATCACGCAGCTTGATCAGGACATTCACTACGGCGAAGAGATCGGTTATAACAACGGCGTCGACGCGCAACTCAACGTTCTCGTTGCCGCGCCCGGATACCTCCCCGGCAACGCCGCAGACTCTGGTCCTTTCTACGTCACGATCGACGGGAACACCGTCTGCACCGGAACCCGCGGCGTTGCGCTCAGCGGCCCGCGCGGTAACTGCCCCGACGCGGCCTTCCTGGGCTTCAACGCCGGGACGCACTACATGCAGCTCGCTTACACCGGAGACACGGATTACCTGTCGTCGCTCTCCAGTTCTTACCCGGTCGTCGTAGAGCCCGACCACACCACGACAACCTCTGCGCTCGGTGCATCCACGGCTGTTGTTGGCCAGAGCACCACCCTTACCGCTCAGGTCGCGAACACCGACATCACCACTGTTCCCGCAGTCGGCACGGTCATCTTCTATGACAGCGCGCAGCCCACTGCAGCTTCCATCACGAACACTCCGAATACCTCGCTTGCAACCGCAGCCATGTCGGCTGTTGGCTCTGCAACCGTTGACGGTACAGGCAAGGCCACACTGCAACTCGCGAGCCTCACGATCGGCACGCACAATATCTCGGCCTGCTTTGTTTCGAGCATCAACAGCTCCAGCACCTACAACTTCCTCAACTCCTGCTCGGCCTCTGCCGTGCAGACGATCACCATCCCGACAACG
This sequence comes from Acidobacteriaceae bacterium, assembly GCA_028283655.1. NCBI lineage: Bacteria > Pseudomonadati > Acidobacteriota > Terriglobia > Terriglobales > Acidobacteriaceae > Acidobacteriaceae bacterium. The sequence goes on from JAPWKE010000001.1 coordinate 320,346, forward strand.
TCGTTGCCGGGTACGGCGACGACTATCCTCTCCAGCTCAAACCCCTCCGTCGTTGGCCAGTCGGTCACCTTCACCGCGCAGGTCGACACCACCGGCGCGATCACCGCCATCCCGGCAGGTTCAGTAGCCTTTACGGACAACGGCGCCGCCCTCGCTAACGTTGCGCTCGATAGCACCGGCAAGGCGCTTTACACCACGTCCGCGCTCGCTCTTGGTACGCATCCCATCGTCGCCACGTACGCCGGCAGCACGACGCTCGCGGCCAGCACCTCGCTTACGTTGAACCAGATCGTCAGCTCGTCGATCACACCCGCTGGCGGCGGGTACCAACTCATCGTCAGCCCGCTTACCGTGCCGGTATACGTCGGCTCCACGGGCGTTGCCAGCGTGCAGGTCCTTGCACTTACCGGCTTCACCTCTGCGGTGAAGCTGAGTTGCGCCGGGCTGCCCGCACAGGCCACCTGCACCTTCGCCGACCCCATCATCGCAACCGGCGGAGGAACCACCAACCTTCTGCTCAGCTCCGCTGCGCCGCATGACTGCAACAGCAGCACGCCGTACTTCTCCTCGCTAGGCTCACGCCTTGGCCTGCCGATTCTCGGCCTGTCGACGCTGATGCTCTGCTTCACGCGCCGCCGCAAACATCTGCAGCGTCTCGCCCTTCTGGTTTTGCTTGCTTCGCTCTCCACCGTCATCACGGGCTGCGGCACAGGCAACTGCACCGACTTCGGCGTAAAGCCCGGCGATTACAATTTCACGATCACCGCAACGCCGGTGGACACGTCGTACGCGCCGAAGACGCAGTTGATGCTGATGCATGTGCATCTGTAGATGCCAGGAACATAAGGAAAAACAAGGGGAGTAGGAAGTAGGAAGGGGGCTAGCTGCCTCCGCCTACTTCCTACTCCCTAGCCTTTCCTGCTCTCTAGCCTTTACGCGTAGATCCCGCGCTGCTTCGTCGTATACGCCACACGATCAATCGCCAGCATGTATGCCGCGATGCGGTTATTCACGCCATGCTGCACGGCGTACTGCAATACATCGTTGAAGCTGTCGATCATGATGCGTTCCAGCCGCTGGTTCACTTCGCTCTCGGTCCAGAAGTAGCCCATGCGGTCCTGCACCCACTCGAAGTAGCTCGTCGTCACACCACCGGCGTTCGCCAGAATGTCCGGCACGATGAAGACGCCTTTGTCGGCAAGAATCTCGTCGGCAACGGTCGTCGTCGGGCCGTTCGCTCCCTCTACCAGGATGCGGCACTGCAGGCGTTCGGCGTTCTGGCTCGTGATGACGTTCTCCGTCGCTGCGGGGATCAGCACATCGCAAGCCTGCGTCAGCAACTCGTGCTGGTCGAAGGGCTGCGCACCAGGGAAGCCGTGGATCGCGCCTCGCTTGGCCTTCCACTCCATCAACTCGCTCACGTCGATGCCGTCCGGGTTGTAGAGCGCACCGTCATACTCGCCAATGCCGATCACCTTGTAACCGCGGTCCCACAGCAGCCGCGCAGAGTGCGAGCCGACATTGCCGAAGCCCTGCACGATCACCGTCGTCTCTGCAGGCTCCATCCCCATGTACTTCAGCGCCTGGTCGGTCACCGTCGCCACACCGCGGCCGGTCGCTTCGCGCCGCCCACGCGAGCCGCCAATGTTCACCGGCTTGCCCGTCACCACGCTCGTAATCGTCTGTCCCATGTGCATCGAGTACGTGTCCATAATCCACGCCATTGTCTGCTCATTGGTATTCATGTCCGGAGCGGGAACGTCCTTCTCCGGGCCAAGAAACTCGATCAGCGCCGCGGTATAGCGGCGCGTCATGCGCTCCAACTCGCCCTGGCTCATCTGCTTCGGGTTGCAGATCACTCCACCCTTCGCTCCGCCGAAGGGAATGTTTACCACGGCGCACTTCCACGTCATCCAGCTTGCCAGCGCGCGTACTTCGTCCAGCGTTACGTCAGGAGCGTAGCGAATACCACCCTTACCTGGGCCACGCGCAATGGAGTGCTGCACACGGTAACCCGTAAACACCTCAATCGAGCCATCATCCATCGCGACCGGAATGTGCACGATGATCTCGCGCGTGGGCTGGCGCAGTACCTTCCAGATGCCTTCATCCAGCTTCAGCCGCCGCGCCGCTTCGTCAAAGCGGGCCGCCTGCGCTTCCCAGGGGTTTGTTTCTTGCTCCAGAGTCAATGTGCCCTGGTTCGTTCTTCCCGTAATGCCTTCCATCGCAGCTTTCTTCGGTACCATCGTCTCTTCTTTCATCGGTCTGGTTACACCTTTCCGTTCTCAAAAAACATGGCCAGCAGGGGATTGGACTCAGCATCGCCGAAAAACGCCATGGCGGCTAGGGAAATCTCCTCTGTCCGGGCTCTTATTGAGCCAAACGGCAGCGAGTCTACGCCCGGCCACAAACACCCTGCAATGCACCTTGTGCGTTATACGCACACCTGTGCGGTGCGTTTCTTCGCCTGTTCCGTTGCTTTGCCACGGGAGTTCCGGTGCCACCCTTTCCGGCGCAATCTGCATCAGAAACGCAAGGGAGAACAAGTCGTATGAAGATTCAGAAAACACTTGCCGCCGCCGCGCTCAGCTCTATGCTGATGCTCGTGCTCACAGGCTGCCCGCACCGTCATCACGATCACGGTTACCCGCCGCCACCTCCGCCGCACCACGACCACGACGGCGGTCCGCCTCCTCCTCCGCACGATCACTAAGCCAACAGGCGCTGGCATCGCTATCATGGATAGCGATGCCTCGCGCCGCTACTACCATCCCGAACGCTACCCCGTCCTCTCGCGAATTCTCTTCGCTCGCTCGCCAGTACCAGCTCGTGCCTGTCACGCGCACGGTGGTCGCCGACCTCGAAACGCCCGTCTCTGCGTTCCTGCGCGTCGCCGCAGAGGAGCCGGAGGCGTTTCTGCTTGAGTCGGTCGAAGGTGGCGAACGCATTGGCCGCTACACCTTCATCGGCATCCGCCCGTATCGCCGCATCACGGCCCGCGGTACAGAGCTGACCCTCCGCGAAGGCCGCAAGCGTCGCGTCTTCCAGGGCGATATCTTCGACGAGCTCAAGCAGGCGCTTGAAAGCACATCGCTCGCCAAGCTTCCGGGCCTGCCGCCGTTTGTTGCCGGAGCCGTTGGCTTCTTCGCCTACGATGTCGTCCGCCAGATTGAGACCCTGCCCTCGCACGCCAAGGACGAACTCGGCGCACCGGACGCACACCTCATGTTCTTTGACGAGGTGCTTGCCTTCGACCACGTGAAGAAGGCTATCCACCTCATGGTCACCGCTGGCGCTCGCAAGCCCATCGACAAAACCAGCTACGCCGATGCTCTTCGCCGTCTCGACCGCCTGGAGCGTACGCTGACCACGGCCGAGATCGTGAAGCCGAAGAAGTCGCGCAAGCCGTTGCCGCCGCTAAAGCTCAACGCCCGTACCAAGCCCGCGCAGTTCATGAAGTCTGTCGATGCGGTGAAGGAGTACATCCGCGCCGGAGACATCTTCCAGTGCGTCCTCTCGCAGCGCTTTGACTGCACCCCCGGCGTCGATCCGTTCTCGATCTACCGTTCACTTCGCATCGTCAACCCTTCGCCCTACATGTACTTCCTGCGCTTTCCGAATGACAGGGCGCAGGAGTCTACGGCCAGCCCGAAGCGTAGGAAGTCTTCTGGCCCCTCGGCCGTGGGTCCTGATCCCTCGTCTCTCTGCCATATCGTCGGCTCTTCGCCGGAACTCCTCGTCCGCGTGCACAACGGCCGCGTGGAATACCGCCCCATCGCCGGCACTCGTCCCCGAGGAGCCGATGAATCCTCCGACCTCGCGCACGAAGCCTCTCTCCGCGCCGACGCCAAGGAAGTCGCCGAGCACGTCATGCTGGTCGACCTCGGTCGTAACGACGTCGGCCGTGTCTCCGAGTACGGCTCGGTGAAGGTCACCGACCTCATGTTCGTCGAGCGTTACTCGCACGTCATGCATCTCGTCTCGAGCCTCGAAGGCACGCTGCGCGAAGGCCTCTCGCCGCTCGACGCCTTCAAATCCTGCTTCCCGGCGGGCACACTCTCCGGAGCTCCGAAGATTCGCGCTATGGAGATCATCGACGAGCTAGAGCCCGCGCGTCGTGGCGTCTACGGCGGCTCCATCGTCTACGCCGACTTCTCCGGCAACTTCGATAGCTGCATCGCCATCCGCACACTCTTCATGGACGGGGATCAGGGCCACATCCAAAGCGGCGCAGGCATCGTCGCCGACTCTGTTCCTGAGAAGGAGCACGAAGAGTGCAAGAACAAGGCCGCCGCTGTCGTCCGCGCCATTGAGCGAGCACGCACCATCTAGCGAAAGCTGAAAAGGAAACGGCAACCATCGCAAAGATGGTTGCCGTTTTTTTGTTCGGCGAAAAGAGCAGGCTTCTGACTAGAAGCTGTACTTGGCTCCAAACTCGATGCGGCGTCCCGTGTCCGCCGCCACCGGAGCAAGGAACTGCGGCGTACCCAGCACGCTGCCTTCGCTCGTCACGTTGGTGTGGTTCAGGAAGTTTGCCGAGCGCACATTCAGCGTCACCGTCTGCTGGTGTACGGCTTTTTTATCGCGGTTCAGCACAAACGCACGCTGCAGGTTGGCATCGAGGTGGAAGTTCCAGGGCAGCTTACCCATATTGCGTTCGGTCGGGCGCACAGGTGTGCCGTTTACGTAGTCTCCGTCGTTCGTCAGCAACCCAAACGGCGTCTCGAAGTTCGTCGTCCCATTTGCCACTGCCCCCGGCGCTGCATACTGTGGACGATCGTTGAAGTTGCCGTCACCGTTATTGTCCGAACCCGTCAGCAGGTTGTAGGGCGAGCCGCCCTGCATGAAGCCGTTGTAGGAAAGCGAAAGCTTCCATGGCAGGTTCACATTCACGTTGCTGAAGATCTGCCACGATCCCTGTCCCACCCGCCGAACCTCTTCTCCCGCGTCGCTCGTCGAGCTCTCCGGCTGGAAGAACGTGTCGTCATTGGTGGTATCGCGGATGTTCAGGTGAACGAACCCAACCACGCCACCAGCCACTTTGTGGCTGAAGTTGCTCAGCACCACGACCTCACCATGCCCAATGCCAGTGCCGCTGTTCTGCACCTGCAGAATGTTCTGGTTCGCACCGTACGGACGCGCGCCGTACGGGTTCGAGTCCAAGGGTTGGTTGATGTTCAACGTGCGGACATAGTTCAGAAAGCGCGCCTGAATCTCTTCCACGTTCAGGTTGAATCCCTTGCCGAGGTCGCGAGAAACCCCAAGCTCGCCCATCATGAACGTGCCCGGTCCTGTGCCCGGCGCAAACGTACGCTTCGTCGTGATCGGCGTCGCGCCAGAGAACGGCGCACCATACACCGGGTTGTAGATCAGGCTGCTGACGCGCTGTACGCCGTCGAGGCGCTGCAACTCCTGCACCTCATCAGCAGAGTACTGCCCCTGGAAGATACCGAAGTGGCTTGTGACGTTCCACTTCTTCTTCGCATCGGGCGACCACACCAGGCCGATACGCGGCTGAAAGTTCTTGTACGTTGCGGGCGAGCTTTCCAGGAAGTAGCGCACTCCCATGGCAAACGTCAGGTTCGGCTTCAGCTTCATGTTGTCCTGCGCAAAACCCACGAAACGTACCTGGTGGAATTCGATGTTGGGATTGCCGCTGACGTTGTTGAAGACCTCCGGTGTCTTCGCGGCATACTCCGCCGCCGTGCCGAAGGTGTAGTTGCCGTTGAAGTTCGTCGGCACATTGCTGTTGCGGTGCAGCCAGAAGACCTGGTAGCCAGCCTTTAGTGTGTGCTGCTTAGTGGTCAGTACAAAGTCGTCGTCGTACTCCACGCGTGTGCGGAACTGCTGGCTGTTGCCCGTGCTCACGCCACCGCCGGTGAAGTAGCCCGAGACCTGCACGCTCGGCGCTGTGCTGTTGGCAACGTCCGTTTCGCGATACCACTCGATAGCCACACGAGCCTCATGCATCAGCATCGGGCTGAACATGGTGACGTCGCTGAAGCGTACCGTCTGGTCGTTCGTTCCAACGTTGTATCCGGCTTCCTGCAGCACCGTGCCGCCGACGCCGTTGTTCTGCTGCGAGTTCACGTTCGACGAGTACGACACGAAGAAGATGTTCTTCGGGCCAAGCTGCCAGTCCACACGCGCCTGTCCTTCCCACAGTGACTGCGGCGTCGGTGCGTTGTAGATCGTTGCCTGCTGCTTGCCCGTGTTATCAAAGGTGATCGCGTTTACGACGGCAAGGGAATCAATCTGGCGGTGCTCCAGCGACAGCGAAAAGTTGGAACCTTTCTTCTGAATCGGCCCGGAGAGATCGAAGCCATAGCGCTGCTTGCCCAGCTTGCCCGTAGACGGTGCAAACGGGTCAGCCGCGTTCATCCACGAGCTTGAGTTCGTGGTGTAGAGCGCGCCGTGGTACGCCTTCGCGCCCGGCTTCGTGTAGACCTCCACGCGCCCTCCACCGAACGGTGGCTCGCGATACTCCGCAGAGAAAAGATCGGGGCTCACGTTAATGAACGCAATCGAATCCTTCGGCGGCAGCTTCGCATCATCCTGAAAGCCATCTACCGAAACCGTCGTCTTCGAAGGATTACCGCCAGCCATCGCTCCAAGCTGCTGCAACTGACGCAGCAAATCATCAGGATCATCGGCGAGTGCCTGCAACTGACGCCCGGCTACCACCAGTCCATTCGACGCTCCCGGAGGCGCAACCTGCATGTCGCTGTCTTCTGCATTCACGGTCACGCTGGCTTCGGTGGAAGGCACCATGCGCAGCCGCAACTCGGCTTCATGCGGAGCAGAGAAGCGGACCGTATATCCGGCAAATCCTTCAGCGCTGGCGGTGAGCGCATGCTTGCCTTCGCTCAGACAGGCAAAGTCGAAGCGCCCTGCGGCGTCGCTCCGGTGCTCGGTCTTGCCGTCGAGCGTTACGTTGGCTCCCGGAATCAGCGCGCCGGTGGAGTCCATCACCACGCCGTCAAGGCGCGTACATGAGGATTGAGCGAGTGCTGGCGATACCATCGCCACCAGCAGCGGAAGAGCAGCAAAACCAAAGTTCAAGCGCACGAAGGCAGCCTCCTGTTTCAGGAAGAAAAGCGGCGACAGCTTGTAAGGGGCGTGTCGTTCTCAGACAGCTATACGCAGCGGTTCACGTAGCGGTTCCGTGAATTGAGTTTTCGTTGTGGGAAACTCTTCTGGCCTTGCTTTTCCTTTGCAATGAGCAGTTTCCAGCAGCAAAAGTTGAGCCACGCTATCGGATAGCGAGGCTCAACGGTCTTCCCAGGGGGTTACTGCAGAGGTACGTCGCGTGTCTCGCCAGCCTTCATCACCACGCTCTTCTCCACGCCGTTTGCAAGCAGCTTGAACGTCCCGCCCTTCGCTGCATGAACTCGCAGCGAGCTCACCTTGCCGACCTTCCACGCCATGTCGAGCGAAGCTCCGCCGCGCACATGCAGCCCGCGCACCTCGCCCTCGCTCCACTCCTTCGGCAGAGCAGGCAGCAGCGTAACCTCTGCGCCGTTCGACTCCCAGCGCGACTGCACCAGCGCCTCCAGCATCCCATTGGCTGCCCCCAGGTTGCCGTCGATCTGGAAGACTCCCGGCGGATGCGTGTCCATCAAATTCGGGAACGTCGACTGCCGGAACATCACCTGCATGCTCTTGTACGCTTCCTCGCCTTCGTGCAGATGGTCCCAGTAATTGATCACCCACGCCCGCGACCACCCTGTCTGCCCGCCACCGTTTTCCAGCCTTCGCTCCAGCGTCACGCGCGCCGCTTTTGCCAGCTCAGGCGTCTTATTCACATCAATCTGCGTGCCCGGGTACAGAGCCCACAGGTGCGAAATATGCCGGTGTCCCGGAGCGTTCTCCGTGTAGTCGAGCTGCCACTCCTGCAACTGGCCAAGCTTGCCGATCTTGAACGGCGGCAGCTTCGCGCGGGCGGCTTCGAGCTTTGTCAGGAACGCCGGATCTTCTCCCAGCAGGCGCCCGGCATCGAGCGTGCGCGTCAGCAGTTCGCGAACAATTTCGACATCCATCGTCGGCGCCATCGTCAGCGAATGCACCGAGCCGTCGGCGAGTTTGTAGCGGTTCTCCGGCGAAAGCGATGGCCCTGTCACCAGGTGCCCGCTGCCATCGTCGGTCATGTAATCGAGGAAGAACAGCGACGCATCATGCAGAATCGGCCACGCTCGCGCACGTAGGAACTGCTTGTCGCCAGTGAACGCATAGTGCTCCCACGCCTGCAACGAAAGCCACGCTCCGCCCATCGGCCAGATGCCCGCGGGGATACCATCAATCGGCTCCGCATCGCCCCACAGGTCCGTGTTGTGGTGGATCACGAAACCACGCGCACCGTAGTACTTCTGCGCCACCTGCATCCCGGTCCCACTCGTGGGCGTGCGCACCATGTCGATCAGGTTGATCAGCGGCAGCGTCGTCTCGCTCAACCCCGCAGGCTCGGCCAGCCAGTAGTTCATCTCCGTGTTCACGTTGATCGTCCACTTCGACCCCCACGGATTGCTGATGCCCGCTGCCCAGATCCCCTGCAGGTTCGCAGGCAGCCCATCCGGCCGCGACGACGCTATCAGCAGATAGCGCGCAAAGTCGAAGTACATCTGCTGCAGTCCAAGGTCTTCTTCGCCCCCGCTCACACGCTTTACGCGCTCATCCGTTGGCATCGCATCCAGCGTTGCGTCCGCTCCGCCAAGCCGCAGAGACATATCCCCAAACACCGGCTGATACACCGCAAGCTGCGCTTTCAGCAGATCGCCAAAGCTCTTCTTCGACGCTGTCATCAGCACGCGATCGCACTGCACCTGAGGGTCGCCGCCCGCAAACGGCCCACCTTTGAAGTCGGTCGCGGCAGCTACCAGCACGACAACCTCGTCGGCATTGGTTACGACAATTTCTTTACCCTCGGTCGCCACGGTGCCGCCCTGCGCCAACACCTTTGCTTCGCCTGCAAAGTGAATCTGCCCCTGGTGCTCCGGGCCTTCATGCAGAACCAGCGCATCGTTACCGTGTGCTTCTACGGCAAAGTCCTCCGGACGATCCATGCTCATCCGGAAGCTGATTGCACCCTTATGATTCGCGCGAAAGCGAACGGCGATCACTTCATCCGGCCGGGAGGCAAAGACTTCGCGTGTGTACTGCACGCCGTTCGCCGTATACCTTGTGCTGGCCACACCGGTACGAAGATCCAGATCGCGGCGATATCCGCTCACGGCCTCTTCTTTGGGCGTCCGAAAGTACAGGTCGCCCAGCGTGCTGTACCCCGGCATCCTGCGCGGAATCGCGAGCATCTTCTCCGCTGCCAGCTTCTCGGCTTCGGCGATCATCGCGCCGTCCGTCCCCTTTGACTCCAGCAGCAGCTTCCGCACCTGCTCGAAGCCCTCATACCCTTGCGGGTTCAGGCGATTCATCCGCTCGCCCTGCCACAGCGAAGACTCGTTCAACTGCAGATGCTCATCCGCGCCCGAGCTCTGGCTGCCATCCATCAGAGCAGCGTTTTTCTTCTCGTCCTGCAGATCGCCGTTGTTGGCCCCATTGTTCGCGCCGGTGTTGGCTCCGCCAAAGACCATCGCCCCCAGGCGTCCATTGCCCACCGGCAGAGCATGGTCCCAGATCGGGGCAGGCGCGCGATACCACAGCACATCCTGCGTCGCTACTACTTGCAACGGTTTCGCATTCTTCTGCTGCGCCAGCAACGCTGCTCCGCAGAGCATGCACAGGCTGATATACGAGGAAATATGTCGCGTGGGGCGCTTGATCATAGTTTTTATCCGCGATAACGCTATATCACTGGCAATAGGCATGACAACCGCAAGCTCTCTCGCTCGAACAATTCCTCTTAGGCAAAACGACCACCCGTAAAATAGGGAAGAGTCTGCCGCGCAGAACTTTTACCGCCATGTATACCGTTGCCGCCTACTACCGCTTCTTCGCACTCCCCAACCCCGCAGCCCTGCGTGAGGAGCTTCATGCCACCTTCGCCGGCACGGACCTTCTGGGCACAACGCTGCTTGCCCCCGAAGGCATCAACGGCACGATGGCCGCCTCGGCGGAAACCATCGACAGGCTGCTGACCTTCCTCAGCGAGCGCACCGGCCTCGACCGCGCCGAGGTCAAGTTCTCCACCTCGGACGCCGCGCCCTTCCGCCGCCTCAAGTTCAAGCTCAAGCGCGAGATCATCACCTTCCGCGCCGACGCGCCTGTCGATCCCAACCGCCCCGGCACCTACGTCGAGCCGCAGCAGTGGAACGACCTGCTCGCCGACCCGGAAGTGCTTCTGCTCGACACGCGCAACACCTACGAGACCGAGATCGGCACCTTCTCCGGCGCGACCGCACCGCCGCTCGACACCTTCTCCGACTTCGCTGCCTACGTGCGCGAAAATCTCGACCCCGAAAAGCACCGCAAGGTCGCCATGTTCTGCACCGGCGGCATCCGCTGCGAAAAGGCTTCGGCATTCATGCTCCAGCAGGGGTTCCCGGAGGTCTTTCATCTCCGCGGCGGCATCCTGCGCTACCTCGAGCAGGTGCCGGAAGAGCAGAGCCAATGGCTCGGCGAGTGCTACATCTTTGACGAGCGCGTCTCCGTCGGCTCCCGGGACCTCCGTCCCGACTCCGACGCTGAGGGCAACGTAAAATAAACGAGACTCCATCAGCTTCTGGCTGATACACGAAGGACAAACACCATCATGTCGGTGATTCTTGAACACCTGCCCGCGGGCCAAAAAGTCGGCATCGCGTTTTCCGGCGGCCTCGATACCTCTGCTGCGCTGCACTGGATGAAGCAGAAGGGCGCCATGCCCTACGCCTACACCGCGAACCTCGGCCAGCCCGACGAAACCGACTACCAGGCGATCCCACGCAAGGCCCTCGAGTACGGTGCCGAAAAGGCCCGCCTCATCGACTGCCGCGAGCAACTCGTGCGTGAAGGTATCGCCGCGCTGCAGGCCGGTGCTTTCCACATCACCACCGCTGGCGTCACGTACTTCAACACCACCCCCATCGGTCGCGCCGTTACAGGCACCATGCTCGTCACCGCCATGAAGGAAGACGACGTCAACATCTGGGGCGACGGTTCCACCTTCAAGGGCAACGACATCGAGCGCTTCTACCGCTACGGTCTGCTCGTGAACCCCGAGCTCAAGGTCTACAAGCCGTGGCTCGACTCGACCTTCATCGAAGAGCTCGGTGGCCGCAAGGAGATGAGTGAGTTCCTCATCAGCTCCGGCTTCGACTACAAGATGTCGACCGAGAAGGCCTACTCGACCGACTCCAACATCCTCGGCGCGACGCACGAAGCCAAGGACCTCGAACTCCTGACCTCGTCCATGAAGATCGTGCAGCCCATCATGGGTGTCGCCTTCTGGCGCGACGACGTCACCGTCAAGGCGGAAGAAGTCACCGTCACCTTCGAAGAAGGTTTCCCCGTTGCTCTCAACGGCAAGCGCTTTGACTCGCCCGTCGACCTGCTGCTGGAGGCCAACACCATCGGCGGCCGCCACGGCCTCGGCATGAGCGACCAGATCGAGAACCGCATCATCGAAGCCAAGTCGCGCGGCATCTACGAAGCCCCAGGCCTCGCTCTGCTCTTCGCTGCCTACGAGCGCCTGCTCACCGGCATCCACAACGAGGACACCATCGAGCAGTACCGCGACAACGGTCGCAAGCTCGGCCGCCTGCTCTACCAGGGCCGCTGGTTCGACTCTCAGGCCCTCATGCTCCGCGAAGCCGCTACCCGCTGGGTCGCCAAGCCCATCACCGGCTCGGTCACACTTGAGCTTCGCCGTGGCAACGACTACTCGGTGCTCAACACCGAAAGCCCGAACCTCACCTTTCACCCCGAGCGCCTCAGCATGGAAAAGACCGCCAGCTCCTTCTCGCCGAAGGACCGCATCGGCCAGCTCACCATGCGCAACCTCGACATCACCGACACACGCGACAAACTCCGCACCTACGCGGCTTCTGGTCTGCTAACTCTCAGCAAAGGCAATGAGATGCCGAAGCTGAGCTCCGGCGACAAGGAGTAGTTTGCTCCGCATCAGCATCAAGACGGTCAGCTTCGGCTGACCGTTTTTTTGTCATGAGCTGCATTCCTTTTCCTCTGGACAACGTTTGTCTGGTAGAACCGAAATAACTTCCTGAGGCTGAGATCTACGTGAATCGGAAAAGTACGATCGCTGGAGCTGTCATTCTGGCTGTTTTGGCCGCGGTGTTGCCGCTTTCTGTCAGCTACTACATCAGCCGCACGCACTCCATCGAAGCCGAACAACGTCACCTCACCGAGTACGGCAGTTGGACCATCGAGCGTTCCAGCATCGCTGTCAGCGACGCCATCAGCGCCCTGCATGAGATCGATGCCGCAGGCTTCAGTGACTGCTCGGAGCAGCACATCGACGCGATGCGCCTCACGGTGATGAACCACCGCGCCATCGAAGAAGTTGGCTTCTATAAGAATGGCCTCCTCGGCTGCACCTCCTGGGGGCCCGTCACCAAGGTGATCGCCCAACGGCCCGCTGATTACCAGACCGCCGACGGCATCCGCGTCAACATGCGCATTCACCCGGCTGTCAGCAAAGGCCATCCGGTCATCGCGTTTGAGTATAAGAATCACAACGTTCTCGTCGACCCCAGCCGTCTCGTCGATGTACTCGTCGACAACAACATGTCGCTCGCGCTTGCCAACGACCGCGGCGACGTTCTGGCAACCCTCAACAACCCCGACCCCGCCTTGCTGAAGAAGGCTCTTAGTACAAACGGCAGCGGCTCTACACGCGACTATCTCTACGCCACCTACCGTGTTCCCGGCTGGGTCGCGATTGCTGCCGAGCGCCAAGACTACGCATTTGCCGGCTTCCGTCGCCAGCGGAACTACATGCTGCCGATCGCTATTCTTCTTGCTTGCATCATGATTGCGGCCATCGTTCTGGTCCTTCGCCGTCGGCTTTCACCTCTTGCCGAACTCGAAATCGCGGTTCGCAAGCGGGAGTTCATCAACCACTACCAGCCGATTATGGAGCTCGCCACCGGCCGTTGCATCGGCGCAGAAGCCCTCGTGCGCTGGCGTCGCCCCGACGGCAGTCTCACGCCGCCGAACTTCTTCATCCCGCTCGCCGAAGAGAGCGGCCTCATCCGTGAGATCACCGACCAGCTGATCCAACTGGCCATCGACGAGATGCACGCCGCTCTTTCGGCAGACCCCGAGATGCACATCGCCATCAATCTCTGCGCCGCAGACATCGAAACCGGCCGCCCGCTGGAAAGCCTGGCGCTGGCGCTCGCGGCAAGAAGATTGCCCACAAGCTCCATCTGGCTCGAAGCCACCGAGCGCGGTTTTATCCACGCAGACGAAGCTCGTGAATCGCTTGGCCGCGCGCAGAAGGCTGGCCATCCTATCGCCATCGACGACTTCGGAACCGGCTACTCGAGCCTGGGCCTACTGCACTCGCTTCCACTCGACGTGCTGAAGATCGACAAATCCTTCGTCGACGCCATTGGCACAGACTCCGCCTCCAGCACCGTGACCGGGCATATCATCGACATCGCTCGCCAGCTCGATCTTGAAGTCGTAGCCGAAGGCATCGAGCAACAGCAGCAGGCAGACTACCTGCGCTCCCACGGTGTTCGCTACGGACAGGGCTGGCTCTTTGCCAAAGCCATGCCTCGTGACGAGTTCCTGGCCTTCTACGGCAAGCACCGCCGGGCGTCTGCGGCATAAAGTTGCAAGTCTGCTACTCGCGTTCCTGTTGCAGCGCCCACCACACGCCCGCAGCAATTTGCCCTGCGCCGATCGCGCGAGTCAACCCCGGCCGTTTCGCAAGCCACTTCATGGAACGCCGCCAAACCTGCGGACCCTTGTTCCATGCCGTCGCGTCCGTCTCCGGATGGATCAGCGCCATCACGCCATCGCCGATCAGTACCATCGCCGCAAAATGTTTCGTTCGTTTTGGATCAGTCAGCCACATGCTTAGGTAGGACTCTGGCTTGGCCTGCGTCGTTGCCCTGCGCGATTCACATCGCCGCGCATACAATCAAAACTGCGATGGTCTTTGTTCTCGATAATTACGACAGCTTCACCTACAACCTCGTGCAGTACATCGGCGAACTTGCGCCCGGCGAAGAGATCGTCGTCAAACGCAACGATGAGCTCACGCCCGACGAAGTCATCGCTCTGCACCCGGACCGCATCCTGCTTTCGCCCGGCCCCTGCACCCCGCAGGACGCAGGCATCCTGATCCCTCTGCTCCAGCGCCTCGCAGAGCTGCCAAAGAAGCAGCAGATCCCCACGCTCGGCGTCTGCCTTGGCCACCAGGCCATCGGCGCAGCCTTCGGCGGAGACGTCGTCCGCGCCCCGAACCTCATGCACGGCAAGGTCTCGCAGGTAGAGCACAACAAGAAGGGCGTCTTCGCGGGCATCCCTCAGCCCATGACCTGCACGCGTTACCACTCCCTCATCGTGCGTGAAGATACGCTGCCGGACGTGCTCGAAGTCACCGCTCGCGTCGCCGCCGACGGCACAGCCGCCGACCCCGGCACGATCATGGCTCTCCGCCACAAAACGCTGCCGATCGAAGGCGTCCAGTTTCACCCGGAGTCCGTCCTCACGGACCACGGCAAGCAGCTCATCGCCAACTTCCTCAAGCAGAAGTAACCTAAGCAGGGCAAGCCGAACGATTCGGCAGCGAGGGTAGTCAAAGTGGCCCGCAATTCTATGGACACTTCGAGAAGATCCTCACCCTCTATCCAAAGCTCTCGCTGGATGCGGGTTCCTCTGAAGTCGTTTTTCACCGCCAGATCTTTCCGTAGCTATTAGCCAGGGAAGTCCCTTTCCTCCAGCGGAAGCCATCTGCTTCCACCATCAACCACACCTATCCATATCTCGGCTTCACGACATGTGGTAGCCGGATGCTTCTGCGAGCCAGCGTCCTCGTGGCGAAACGTGGCGCCCTTGGCGTCGTGGCGTCTTCTTTTCTTCTCCTCGCCACAAATCATGAGCTTCAGCCCGGTGAGGCCTCCGTTCTACACTTCTTTCATGGCCGTCGCTGCTCGAATCCTTTCTTTCTGCCTCTTCACCTGCGTGACTGCCTCGGCCCAGCAACCCATGGGAACCATGAAACTTTCGGACGCCACACTCACCGGCTCCATGCAGGTACAGGGCACGCGCGCCGTTCTTCTTTCCAGCACCAACATCACCGCGCTTGACCACACCGCTCCCATCACGCTCTCGCGCGGAGGTCAGTTGCTTGTATGCACCACCTCGCAGCTTCATCTCTTCCATAGCGGAGCAGGGCTTGGTCTCCTCTTTGGTCTTGATCGCGGCGCACTCGAACTACGGACGTTTTCGAACCCGAAGGACGTCGTCTTCACGCCCGATATTCGCTTCACCACCGTCTCTCCCGGTAGCCTCGACCTCCGCCTGCGCGTCACGCGCTCCGGCGATACCTGCGTCGACAACCACGGAGCCACCTCGCCCACCCTGCTCCTCACCTCGACGTTTGGCAACGCCACCTACCGCGTCCTTCCCGGCCAACATGTCCTCTTCGAACACGGAGATCTGCACCAGGTCGTCGACCGCGAACGCTCCAACTGTGGCTGCCCGGAGACCGCGCCTTCCCGCCCGTTGCCACCAAACGCCACCGCGGCCGAACGTGCTGCGGCTGAGCACCCGTTCCCCGAGGCCGAAAGCCAGGACCTTACCGCCTCCCCTCAGAACCCCGCGGCCTACAGCCGGGCCCCGAACACCGCCATTCTCAGTTACGACGCCAACGATCCGTTCACCGGCAAAGCCGTGCAGCCCGATGCGCCAGCGACCGCCGCGCCAGCGCCAGCCCCGGCGGCACCCCCACCCCCGCCCCCTTCGTACAATTTCTTCCACGTCGTCGGCCGCTTCTTCAAGCGCCTCTTCAGCCAGGACTAGACCGCTCTCGCCATTCCGCGCAACATCCTCACCGCACTTGCATCTACACTCCAAGAGACAGTTAGGAGTCGCCCCAAACATATGTGCGGAATCGTCGGATACATCGGTCCCAAGGCTTGCGTCCCCGTAATCATGGAAGGCCTCGCGCGCCTCGAATACCGCGGCTATGACTCCGCAGGTATCGCCGTCGCTGGCGGCGGCCACCCGCTGCAGCTTCGCCGCGCTCCCGGCAAACTCCGCAACCTCGACGCCATCCTCGCCAAGGACCCCGTCGAAGGCACCTATGGCATCGGCCACACCCGTTGGGCCACGCACGGCCGCCCCACTGAAGAGAACGCCCACCCGCACCGCGACGGCACCGGCACCCTCGTCGTCGTGCACAACGGCATCGTCGAAAACTACCTGAAGCTCAAGAACGAACTCATCGCCAAGGGCCACAAGTTCACGTCGGAAACCGACACCGAGATTATCGCCCACGTCATCCAGGACGAACTCGAACTCGCTGCGGGTATGCCGCCGCGTCTCACCAACACCGACGCTGCTGACTCCAACACCTCGCAGGCCGTCATCATGGGCCAGCTTCCCCAGAGCCTCTCGCTCGAAGAAGCCGTTCGCCGCGCCGTCAAGCGCCTCACCGGAGCCTTCGCCATCGGCGTCCTCTCCGCCGCCGAGCCAGACAAGATGGTCGCCGCCCGCATGGGCCCGCCCGCAGTCCTCGGCCTCGGCGATGGTGAGTACTTCCTCGCCTCCGACGTCCCCGGCATCCTCCACCACACCCGCGACATTTACTTCCTGCAGGACGGCGAAGTCGCCGTCCTCACCAAGCAGGGCATCACCCTCACCGACTTCGACGCCCAGCCCAAGCCCCTCACCCCGCAGCGCATCACCTGGGACCCCATCCAGGCCGAAAAAGCTGGCTACAAGCACTTCATGCTCAAGGAGATCAACGAGCAGCCGCGTGCCGTCCGCGACACCACCCTCGGCCGCGTCTCGCTCGACACCGGCAAGGTCTTCCTGCCCGACATGAAGATCACCGACGACGAGTTCCGCTCTGCCACCGGCATCACCATCGCAGCCTGCGGCACCTCGTGGCACGCCGGCCTCGCCGGCAAGTTCATGATCGAACGACTCGCTCGAATGCCCGTGGATGTTGACTATGCGAGTGAGTATCGGTATCGGGATCCGATTCCAGATGCTACGAATCTGGGCTTGCTGATTACGCAGTCGGGAGAGACGGCGGATACCATTGCGGCGCAGCTGGAGCTGATTGCCAAGGGCTCTAAGACGCTTGCTATCTGCAATGTAGTCGGTTCGGCGGTGACGCGGCTGGCGGCTGGAGTGATCACGACGAACGCTGGTCCGGAGATCGGAGTGGCGTCAACGAAAGCTTTCACCGGGCAGCTTACGGCGCTGTTTACGCTCGCTTTGCACCTCGCACAGGTGCGAAATACGGTCAATTCTGCAGAAAGCCTGCATCTGGTAACCGAACTTTCGCACGTTCCTGGCAAGATTGAAACGATTTTACGCACGGTTGACGATCAGTGCTGCGAGCTGGCCAAGCACTTTTCCAACGCCCGGGACTTCCTCTTTCTGGGCCGTGGCATCCACTACCCGATCGCCCTTGAGGGGGCGCTCAAGCTGAAGGAAATCTCCTACATCCACGCCGAAGGCTACCCCGCCGGCGAAATGAAACACGGCCCCAACGCCCTGATCGATGAATCCCTGCCTGTCGTGTGTATTGCGACTCAGGACCCGAACGACGCCAGCTCCGTCCTCAAGTACGAAAAGACCCTCTCGAACATCCAGGAAGTCACGGCCCGCTCCGGCCGCGTCATCGCAATCGCGATCGAGGGTGACGACCACATCTCCCAGCTAGTCGAACACGTCATCTACATCCCCCAGAGCCACGAGCTGCTACTCCCGATTTTGGAGGTCGTCCCGCTTCAGTTGCTGGCATATCACATCGCTGTGCGTAGAGGCTGCGATGTTGACCAGCCGAGGAATCTGGCGAAGAGTGTGACGGTGGAGTAGGCTTAATTCGTTATGGCGAATATTATTGAGCGGTGCCAGCTGAATGAGTGGGGAGTTTCGAGCCGCATACGACGCAGAGGGCCAGAGAAGGATCTCGTGGATTGGTTCCTCGATGTGATGCCAATCGACGTTCCGGAGGGGTGTCGCCTGAGCATCTTCGAGGAGCCCAGAATTGAATCTGGTTTCCCGGATTTGGTGCTTGTTATCTGGGATGAGAGTGTTACCGAGGCGTGGCATCATTCTCGAAAGGCGCTAAAAGCTGTCGATTTATCTGTTCTTCATTGTCTCTATCAGATGAAACGAGCTACTGGTTTTGAGATAGAGAAGCTTTTGGCATGTTCAGTTGACGAAAGCCTCGAACGCTTGGCAGCTGCTGACATGATCGACATCAGGAAGGGTAGTTGCTCGGTGAAGCCGCTGCGCGAAATTTTTGCTGTCCGCAGAATCATCGCTATCGAGGCGAAAGTTTCTGCCGTCTCTTCTGGAATGCATCAAGCCGCGTTGAACACTTGGTTCGCACACGACTCAATCCTTCTCCTACCAGAGGAGCCGCAACATCTACAGACGGGAAGCCGAGCGGAAGATATGGGCATCAGTATCTTTGCCAGAGCAGTCGGTAATGTGCTAAAACCAGCATCATCCTTCGAAAAACCCGTTTCATATGCCTCATGGCTATTTAACGAGTGGGCCTGGAAAGCGACTTTGTAGTTAGGAAGGTTTAGACTGCTCGCGATATGCCATTTGATGTAGCTTGGGTTTCGAGTTATTTCCCTGAGCTTTCCCTAGTCGAGTTGATCGGCGCGGGGGGACAGAAGATAGTATTCAAAGCCCAGCATCCTACGGATGGATGGGTGGTGCTGAAGATCATCGATCAACGGCAAGACCCTGTTGAAACTGAGCGGGAAATTCTGGCCGTTTCAACTATAAATTCTCCACGTGTACCCTCGATTCACGAGCATGACACGGTTACGACGCCGCTAGGACATAGTGTCTGGATACGCGAGCATTACGTATCTGGAACGACTGTTGCCGACGTCATAAACGGCGCGCCACTAACCCTAGATGAATGCTTGAGGATGATGAGGCACCTTCTAGAAGCTTTGAAGGGTGCCGAGTCAGCAAACATCGTTCATAGGGACGTGAAGCCCGCCAATATTGTTCGCGACTTGAATGGAGACTTCTGGTTACTCGACTTTGGTATTGCAAGGCACTTGTCCTTGGCGTCCATAACGGCAACTGCCAGTATCTTCGGGAAGTTAACTCTGGGCTACGCTCCGCCCGAGCAAATGCGAAACAACAAGCCGTTCATCGATGTTAGATCGGATTTGTTTGCTCTTGGCATCACGGTCGTGGAATGTATTACTGGGGAGCATCCATTCTGGGTGCCGGCGCCTGCCAGCAATCTAGAGGTCGTGAAGCGTGTCGAAACCCAAGCGGTAGTGCTGGACTTTGGGCCTTCGCCAAAAGCGAAGGCGTTCGAGCAACTCATAAGCACTTGCATCCAAAAAAGACGAGACCTAAGGCCCCGCTGTGTAGATGATGCGTTAGCTTGGTTGGACTCTGTGGAAGCTACGGTCTAGCCCAAAATGGATGTGTACCTTCACGATGGCATGTGGCTCCGCCGCAGAACGCTCAGTACCTCGAAAGTGCTTGGGAAATATCTTATGAATCTAAAACTTCAATTCGGTTTCGGGATGATGGATCATTCCCGTAATTTGATCGATAGCTGGGGTGGCGGGAATGTCATTTTGTCACCTCGAGACCTGACCTGTGAACAGTTGGAGCGATTCAGTTCTGACATTCGTGGATTGAGAGGCGGGAGCGTTTGGCTTGATCCACAGTTTTATGTGCCACGAGCGGACCACGAGAGATTGTGCTCGCATGATTACTGGCCATCAGATTTCGAGACAGGCATTTTTTGGCAGGGAGCTAATCTGCAACGGCTAATTCAAAAGCTCGACGAGCTAAATACGAAGCTCAAATCGGCTGCTTTCGTCTTGCCGGGTATGCTGGCTAAACCAATCGATGAAGATTGGTTTGTAGCCCAAGAGGCGGTAATAGAAGAGGCTCGTACGATCAAGTCCGGACGGCCTTTGATCTGCACTATAGCGCTTTCGGACGATGCGGTGAAAGATGTTAGCCAAGTAGGTGAATTACTTGAACGAGCAGAAACGTGGAAGGTTGATGGCTTTTACGTCGTTGCCCAACACCCGAGTGACGCGTACTTAGTTAGTGATCCGATTTGGCTCGCGAACTTGATTGATTTATGTGCTGGTCTGAGGCTTCTTCGAAAGTCAGTCACGTTGGGATATTGCAATCATCAAATGCTTATCGCTTCGGTAGCTAAAGTTTCAGCGATTTCTTCTGGCACTTGGATGAACGTGAGAACCTTTCCGCCTGATAAATTCATTGTTCCCGTTGATGATGAAATACGTCAGCGAACGAAATGGTATTACTGTCCGCAAGCCTTGTCGGAGTATAAGATCCCGTTTCTTGACGTTGCACAGCGGCAGGGTATTTTGGAATCGATGAAGCCTGATCCCGCGTTGGGGAGTCAGTATGCAGATATTCTCTTTACGGGAGTGCAGCCCACCACAGTAAAGGCCTTTTCTGAGCAGTCAGCGTTCCGTCATTATTTGCACTGCCTTCATTCTCAATCGCGCGGATCAAGCAAGAGCACATTCCAAGAGACGGTCGACTCTCAGCGCTTCTCTCTTGATGCTGCAGAGAAGTTACTCGCTACTCTCCGATCAAAAGGCGTCTTTGGTGGAATGCGAGATTATAGTGATGCATTGGACGCAAGTCGCTCCGCCATTCAGGTAATTATTAGCCTCCGCGGACCGGTCTTATCGAGAGCGTGGTCGACTCTCTAGATCGCATTGGTTGGTGGTGAGGCATCCATAAATTCGGGCTCTCACTCATGGTGGCATGGGTAGATGAGATTCCCTCAGTCCTAAGATCATTCCGCTGCGCCACCTGAGAAAACTCTGGACTCGTCGACATGGCGCCATCCTGCTCGTTCGCAGAAACCGGGCTCAGTGCAGGGGAACCCAGCGAGGGCACCCCTGCGCAATCCGGTAGCTTCTCGCTCGCGGCATCGCTAGAATCGGCCTCAGACTCATGTGGGGAAAGCCTAAGAAATTCTCGAAACGCAATAGCTTCTCGCTCTCCAACATTGAGCCAGTGGTGGAGGTGCTGCTGCTGCTTTGCGGTATCGGCGCGGTGGTGGGGGTGTTTTTCTCGTCCACGGTGCGGCACTGGATTCCGCTGGCGCCGGATTTTGCGGCGAAGCTGGGTGAGTTCTCCTCGGGGTTCTTTGGGCCGATCTTTTCGCTGATCAGCGTGGTGCTGCTGGTGTTTACGCTGCGTCAGCAGCGCGCGTCGGTGGTGCAGCAGGGGTTTGCGAACAAGTACTTCGTCATGCTGGAGATTCATCGCGAGAACGCGAACCAGATTTCCTGGCGCAAGACGACCGGGCGTCGCGTGTTTGTGCTGATGGTGCGGGAGCTGCGGTGTGCGATTCCGTACATTCGCGAGGTGGCGCGGGTGCAGGGGCGGTTGCTGACGCAGCGGCAGGTGATCCACATTGCGTATTACTGCTTCTTCTATGGGGTGGGGCCGAGTTCGGCGCGCACGCTGACGATGGCGCTGAAGCGGGACTTTGATCTGCCGCTGATTGAAGAGGTGGCGCGGGTGTTGGGGCATCCGGCGACGAAGCAGGAAGTGAAGGAGCTGCGGGACTTTGACTTTGAGCCGTTCAATGGCCACCAGTCGCGGCTGGGGCACTACTACCGCCACCTGTACCAGTTGGTGAGCTATGTGGACGAGCAGGAGTCGGACCTGAACAAGTACGACTATGTGCGGACGGTTCGGGCGCAGTTTTCGACGCATGAACAGGCGCTGCTGCTGCTGAACAGCTTGTGTCCGCTGGGGCGTAACTGGTGGTCGAAGCGGTTGATTACGAAGTATCGCCTGGCGCGGAACCTGCCGAGGAACTTCTTCGACAAGGAGACGGAGCTCAATGTGGAGACGCTGTTCGAGGGCGACTACTTTGAGTGGCAGGATAACGACTAAGGCTGCGGTGGCGATTTTCTTTCGCGATTTTTCTAGCTAACGGCGCTGGCTTCCGATAGCATCCAGCCACTACGCAGTACAGGAGAGTCGCTATGGGGCATGGGATTATTGCCTGGATCATTATTGGCGTTGTGGCAGGCTGGCTGACCGGCAAGATCATGCGCGGTTCAGGCTTTGGGTTCTTTGTGGACATGATCGTCGGTCTGCTGGGAGCGGTTCTTGGCGGCTGGCTGTTTATGCATCTGGGCGCGGGCGGGGTGAATGAGCATGGGCTCATCATGAGCATCATCATTGCCACGATCGGGGCGGTGATTCTTACCTTGCTGTTCCGGCTGGTGGCGGGGAGTAAAGACTGAGGGCGGGATCTTCGCCTTTTGAGGTATTTGAGAAACCCACTGTCGACGGCGTCGGCGGTGGGTTTTCTGCTGGGTAGGAAGTCCTGGCGACGACGCTTTTGGGCGGCTTCGCATCATAATGATGCATATGAGACGGACGAGCGTGGTTGCGGTGCTGGCGATGGTGGGAGCCCTTTGGGTGGGGCAGGCGTGCGCGCAGGCGCCGAAGGCTACGCTGGAAGAGAAGCGTTTGCTGGCGACGTGGTTTGAAGCCGCGCGGCTGCCGGCGAAGTTTGAGAAGTCGTGTGTGTCGAATCCGGTAAGTCTGATGGCTCGTTCGGATAAGCAGCGACAAATGCGCTGGTTGTGGGTTTGCACGGATAAGGAAGGCAATACCAACACGCATACGATGATGGCGACGGCGAGTAAGGCGATGGATGGGACGTACAAGTCGTCGTTTCTGTTCGTGTTTCACCGGACGTTTCGGGTGGTGGCGATTGCTGACGATAACTCGTGGATGATTCTGGGCACGAAAAACCATAAGAGGCTGTGGCTGTTCACGGCAAAGCCGGTGGTCGATGCAGAGACGTTGGAGCAGATGAAGTCTAGGGCGTCGGCGGCTGGGTTTGACGTGAAGAAGTTGATGAGCCAGCCGCAGACTAATCCGCCACAGTCGCCTCGAAACGAGAACGGCCTGGCAACCGTCTCATAGGTCACAGGGGACGTCACAAGATTCGTTCGTAAGGAGAAGTAGACCGTGAAGACTCGACTGATTCTGGCAACGGCGGCATTGACCGCAATGGCCACCGCTGCATCCTGGGCTCAACAGCCCACCCCTGGCACTCCCGCGGATGGCCCGAAGGGGCCGCCTATGGCTGGACAGCATGGTCCCAGGCCCGGGATGGTGAAGATGCGTGGCCGCATGGATGGCGGTTTCGGCCGGGGAACACACTTCGGTATGGACCGCGCCTGGTGGAAGGACCCGATGCTGGCGGAGAAGATTGGCCTGACGCCTGCGCAGGAGAAGAAGCTGGACGATCTTTCCCTGCAGGGTGAGCTGAACCTGATTCATCTGCGCGCGAGCGTGGAAGAAGATGAGTTGCTGCTCCGGGTTACGCTCGAAGCTCCTACGGTGGATGAAGGCAAGGCCGATGCGCAGATCGACAAGGTTGCAGAGGCGCATGCTTCGGTGGAGAAGGCCGAGGCGCACCTGGCGATCGGGATGCGCGGAGTGCTGACTCCGGAGCAGTGGAAGAAGATGCATGAAGAGCCGGGGCCGATGATGATGAAGCGTCCCGGAGCGCCGATGCACGGTGCTCGCAAGCATGGCGATGGTGGTCCGGGGATGCCTCCTCCGCCTCCCGCTGCGGCGCAGTAAAGGCTGTTCGCTAAGACAAGAAGAACGCTCCCGCTCTGGCGGGAGCGTTTTCTTCTTGTGCGTTCGAGGCTAAAGGTTGAAGAGCTCGCGGAGGCGTTTGGTTTGCGCGCGGGAGACAGGAACCTCGGTCGCGTCCTTGTCGTCCATCTTGAGCTGGAAGCTGGAGTGGAACCACGGCATGACTTCGTGAATGTGCTGGATGTTGACGAGGTAGGAGCGGTGCGCACGCCAGAACTGATCGGGGTCGAGCTGGTCGGCTAGTTCTTCGAGCGTGCGGCAGTTGGAGTCGCCCTTGCCTTTGCTGGTGATGACAGTGATGGTGCCACCTTCGATGGAGGCAAAGCAGACGTCGCGCTGGTCGATGAGGAGCAGGCGACTGCCGGAGCGAAGCACGACTTTGCCGGAGCGTGAGGATGGTTGCGAAGCGCTCGTCTGCTGCTCTTCCACCATGCGCAGCAGAGCGTCGAGCTTGGCTTCGGCGGACATCTGCGGCTGGGCCTCGTTGGAGGCTTCGACGACGAGGCGTGAGCGAACCTTCTCAAGAGTTTTTGCGAGGCGTGTGCTGTCGAAGGGCTTCAGCAGATAGTCGACAGCGTTGACCTCGAAAGCTTTGACGGCGTACTGATCGAAGGCTGTGGCGAAGACGATCTGCGGGAGCTTGTTCTGCGGATCCTGTGCGATGAGCTTTTTGAGAACAGCGAAGCCATCGAGGCCAGGCATACGCACGTCGAGGAAGAGGACGTCCGGCAGATGCTGGCGAACGAGTTCGACGGCTTCGATGCCGTTGGAGGCTGTGGCTACGACGTTCACTTCGCCTGCGTCTTCGAGCAGGAACTGGAGCTCCTGGCGAGCGAGCGCTTCGTCGTCAACGATAAGAATTTTCAGTGGAGCGGTCATGCGTTCGGCTTGATTCTACGCCTTTGCAGGCTAGTCGCCGTAGACGCGCAGGCGGGCTGGAGCGCCGTCTTCTGCCAGTGTGTGTCCGCACTGAATGCAGTAGGCGTCGGTGATCTTCACGCCGCGATGGCAGACGCCGCAGACGGGGGCCACCTGAAACTGGCACTGCGGGCAGAAGTTATAGCTGGCAGCCATTTCGGTGGCGCAGTTGGGGCAGTGCTGCATGATCGGCTGGCGCAGCATGAAGTACACGACGGCACCGATGCCGCCGGGTAGAACCACGCAGACCAGCATCCAGAGGCCGGGTGACATGCCACGACGGCGGACATCGCGGCTGACGTAGCCGAGCAGAAGGGCGTAGCTGGCAAACAGTGCGCCCCAGGTGTAGCCCATGAGCAGACGCAGGGGCAGCATCTCATGCCGGTGGTGCGGGAGCACGCCGTGGAAGATGTACTGCGCGAGAGCAAAGAGAGCGACCGCGAGGGCGATGGACCAGGCCGGAATGAAGCGGAGCTCCTGATCGCCTGCGGGGGTATCGTCCTGCGAGTGAGGATGGTTCCAGTCGGGGTTCATCGACTATCCCCTCCATCGCGTGCAAGGCGTTCGCGACGCAGCCAGACGGAGCCGAGGATCGCTGCGGTTATGGGCAGCGACCACACGAGCATGATGAAGAGCTGGTCCGAGGAGTCCGGCATCCCGGTGGAGGCGGTGTCGTAGTTGGCGGCGAGCATCCAACCGGCGTAGCAGACGCCGAGCAGAAGCGGGCTGAAGATCATGAGCGGCAGCCAAAGGCTGCGGCGGCGATCCCGCTGCTCGCGCATGGTGTTCGCTTTTTCGCGGATGACGCGATGCGTACGGTTGACGACGGTGCTGCGTGCTCCGGTAGACATCATGCGCGACCGCCTTCCTGGCGTATACGCTGGCCGCGAAGGTTCATCAGTTGCGGCTTGAGCGCAGCAAGGCCGCGATAGAGGCGCGATTTGACCGTGGAGAGCGGCGCTGCGGTCACGTTGGCGATCTCTTCGAGAGAAAGCTCTTCGTGGAAGCGGAGGGAGAGCACTTCGCGGTAGCTGGGCTCGAGCTTCAACAAAACTTCTGCGAGCTCGGCGGCGTCCTCGCGGCTTTCAAACTGGGCGAGCGGGGACGGACCGTCCTCGGCGATTTCAAAGGGCCGCTCGTCTTCGCCGACGTCGCGCATCTCGTCGAGCGAGCTCATGGTGCGCTTGCGCGAGAGGTCGATGACCAGGTTGCGCGCGATGGTGAAGATCCAGGTGTCGAAGCGGGCTTTGCCGTTGTACTGTGCGCCGCGGCGCAGGACGCGAATCCAGACTTCCTGAAAGAGGTCTTCGGCGACTTCGCGCTTGCCGGTGAGGAACATGAGGTAGCGCATCAACCGGTGCTGATAGAGCTCGATCAACTGGTCGAGCAGTTCAGGGTCCTGCCGCTTCAGGCCACGGGCGATCGCTGCGTTCTGGCGCTGGGTTTGCGCAACGGTAGCATTGGCCGAGATGGTGAGCGTGAGCTTCATAAGCAGGGAAACCGGGTGCAGCTAACTTTCTAGACGACAATTTCCAACGGAAAGACTCGGTGGATTTTGCAAAAAAGTTCGGCAGAACCATCGTACGCCGGAGGCCGGGGCAGGCAAAGGCATTTCCGCGGGGGAGGTGGGGAGCGACTATCATCGGGAGATGGACGTTTTGTACGGCATTCACCCGGTAGAAGAGGCGTTGCGGGCCGGTGTGCGGCAGGTGGACCACCTTAGCGTTGCCCGGGAGCGGGAAGCGCGCCGCGACCCCCGGATGGAACAGATTCTGGACCTGGCTCGGCGGACGGGCATCCGCGTTACGGCGGAGTCGCGCGATCAACTGACGCGTCACTGCAAGACCGATGCGCACCAGGGCATTGTGGCGTTTCTGCGCGAGCGCAAGTTTCTGGCGCTGGAAGACCTGCTGGACCAACCGGCTGGCCCGCTTGGGCACCAGTTCTTTCTGGCGCTGGATGGTGTGGAAGATCCGCATAACCTTGGCGCGCTGGTTCGCTCTGCCGATGGCGCGGGCGTGGACGGCATTATCGTGCCGGACCGCCGGTCGGCGCCGTTTTCGGCCGTTGTGTCGAAGACTTCGGCGGGTGCGAGCGAGCATGCCCGCGTGGCCCGCGTGACCAACATTACGCGTTCGCTGGAGCAGATGAAGAAGCGCAATATCTGGGTCGTCGGGCTGGATGAGCGCGGCACGCCGGCGTACTCGGACTTCGACTTCAAGCAGAATGTCTGCCTGGTGCTGGGCTCTGAGGGCACGGGCCTGCATGATCTGGTGAAGAAGACCTGCGACCATCTGTTGAGCATTCCGATGCTGGGCAGCGTGTCTTCGCTGAACGTTTCTGTAGCCGGTGCTGTGGTGATGTATGAGGCCCTGCGGCAGCGACGGGGAAGTGCGGGCGGTGCCGTTGCGGCGCCGGTTGCGTCCAAGAAAGAGCGGCCTCGCAAAGGGCTTGGCTCGTAAAACTCATGTCACAGGCAAACTACATCTGGTCGCAGCGCGTTCTGCTGGGCGCGTGGTTGGTGGCGGCTCCGCTGCTGGCTCAAACGTCGCAACAACAACCTACTCCGCAGGCGGTTCCGCCAGCTTCGGGCAAGCAGCCGCAGGTGCTCTTTGAGCGCCACGGCGATTCGCCGGAGCCGGACTCAGATCGCAAGCCGCTGGTCGCCGACGAGGCGGTGCCGGAGGTGACGGCGGCGCAGCGGACGGCGATTGCGGTGCGGTCGTACGATCTCGACGTACACGTGGTGCCTGCGACCGGGGACTTTGCGGTGCATGGGCGGATCGTTGTGCGGAACCGCAGTCTTGCGCCGCTGACGCTGCTTCCGCTGCAGGTATCTTCGTCGCTGCACTGGGATTCTGTGGCGATTCTGACGGCGGCAGGACAGCTTGTACCGTTGAAGCTGGTGCAGCATCGGTTGGAGACGGACGCAGACCACACGGGCTTTGCGTCGGAGGCCGTGCTGACGCTGGAGCATCCGCTGGCTCCTGATGCGACGCTGGAGCTGGATGTCTTGTACTCCGGCACGGTGGCGGCGAACGCGACCCGGCTGGAGCGGATCGGCGCGAGCAAGGAGCAGGCTGCGGGAACGGACTGGGACAGTATCGATGTCGACACCGTTGCGCTGCGCGGCTTTGGGAACGTGCTGTGGTATCCGGTGGTTTCGCCTGCATTGTTTCTCGGCGACGGGAATAATCTCTTTGCGGCAGTAGGCCATGCGAAGTTCGCTGGCACCACGACGCCGGTGCGTCTGCGGCTGGCGCTGGAGTACAGCAGCGATGCTCCTGCCGTAGCGTACTTTGCAGGCAAGCCCGCGACGTTTCAGCTGCTGAGCAACAACGCGGCGGACCATGATGCTCGTTCGGGTGGTGTGGCCGTGGCGGAGTGGAAGCTGCCTGCGGCAGGCTTCCGCACGCTGAACCTGTTTGTGTTTTCGAGCAAGCCGCTGACGCTGGTGCGTGCGGTGGACCAGAAGGCTTCCGCGCAGTTCTCTTCTTCCTCGGAAGCGGAGAGCGAGAGCGGAGCGCCGCTGGTGGATGTGCTGGGGGTGGAGGCGAAGGTTGCGCCGAAGCTGGCCGTGATGGCTCGCAGCCAGGTGCCTTTGCTGAACGAGTGGCTGGGACCAAAGCCGATTATGCCGCTCACTCTGGTGGAGGAGCACACCCAGCCGTTTGAGGATGGTGCGCTTCTGGTCGGCCCGGCGAACTCGTTCGCGGTTTCCGGCAGCGAACCGATGCTGGCCTATAGCCTGACGCGGGCGTGGGTGCAGACCGGCGATGCGTGGATCGATGAAGGGCTGGCGCAGTTCTTTGCGCTGCTGTCGATCGAGCGCGAGCGCGGCCGCGATGATGCGATCGCCGAGATGAATACCTTGCTGCGTCCGCTGCCGATCGGTGAGCCTGCGTTCACTTCTGCTGCAGATGTGGAGAAGGCCTCGCCGGGGCAGCCGCTGATCGCGGCGACCGAAGAGGTGTTCTATCGCCGCAAGGCTGCGGCTGTGTGGTGGATGCTGCGCGAGCTTGCGGGGCAGGAGGCGTTGAGTGCGGCGCTGGGTAGTCTGCGCACTCTGCCTGCGAATACCGATGCACGTGCACGGGCGCTGGCGTTTGAGAACAAGCTCGAAGCGGTCTCGCACAAGGACTTTGGGTGGTTCTTCCACGACTGGGTGCTGAACGACCTGGGCTTGCCGGACCTGACGCTGGTGGATGTGACACCTCGTCCGCTACCCGCAGGCAAGGGTCATGACACGGGCTGGCTGGTGGCGGTGACGGTGCGCAATGACGGCGCGGCGACGGCGGATGTTCCGCTGACGATTCGCTCCGGCTCGGCTACGTCGACGAGGCGGTTGCGCATCGCGGGCTTTACGACCGTGACGGAGCGCGTGCTCGTCCACACGGAGCCGTCGGAGGTGTTGCTGAACGATGGCAGCACGCCGGAGGTTCGCACGTCGTTTCACTCCCGCCAACTGCACCTTACGACTCAGTAAGGTGCAGGGCCGAAGCTATTAGCGTTTGTGCGTGGCAGGCTTGTGTGCGGTAGCAGCTGGCTTGTTGAGTGCGCAGCTTTGAGCTGCTCCCCAGGGGCGCGCGCAGGTAATGTCGACGGCGCTGGGGCTGCCTGCTTCGGGTACCAGTGGCGCGAGCGTGTCTTCGAGGATAGGCAGCGAAGCTGTGGCTGAGTCGAAGACGGTGCGGCTGGCTGTGCCATTGGCCCGCAGACGATAGCCGCAGGCTGTGATCTGGCCGGAGAGCAGCACGCTGCTGTCGGTATCCAGACGAACCGAGGTGGGTGCGAGAACGAGCGAGTTCACGCAGGCCGGGTCGTCGGCAGAGGATGTGTTGCGCGTGGCGTGGAAGAGCAGTGCCGCGGGCTCGCCGGCTGCATCGCCGGAGGCGTGGGGCAGCGTTACCGTGGCTGTGCCGTCCCACAGACGCGTCTTTGCCGGGCGATCGAAGTGCAGGGAGACTGTGCCTGCAGGAGAGGCGACCGGGATTCGCTGCGAGAAGAGCCGCAGCCAGTTGAAGAGCGTTCCCATCTGCATCTGATCGTCATCGATGTTCAGCGGAGCGTTTTCAAGCTGGCGCAGATCGGTGGCCTCGCTGGTGAGTACGAGCGGATGCGTGTCTCCGTCGGGCATGGTGCAGGCGGAGTGCGTGAGCAACAGCTCGGGGATGTTGATGCCGGTGGCGCAGTTCATGGTGACGTCGAGCATCTGCGCGGGAACGAAGTCGGCGCGGCGCAGTTCGTCGAGCGTGAGCTGCGTCTTGAGCGTGGCGTTGTTCAGGTGGCCGGTGACGTTGACGTCGAGGTGCAGGGTGCCGCGCCAGTTGGCGTCTTCGCCGGTGAGCAGGCGGCTGGCTTCGCCGAGCGGAGCGTCATGCCAGCTTGCCTTCAGGTTCACGGGAACTTCGCCGAGCGTGCTGGCGCGTTCGAGGGCGCCTTCGAGGCGCATGATGCCGGTGCCGCCGACGTTTTCGTCCGTGCGCAGCGGCTTGGCGACGAGCCGCACCTGCCACTGTTGCGGCGAGGGCAGCCAGAGAGCAAAGTCGGCTTCGTTGAGTGAGAAGGGAAGCTTTTCTTCGCCGAGCTTGAAGTTGACGCGTGCGCCGGTGGCTTCGATGTAGGGGAAGCGCGGGTGTTCGCCGGGGGTTTTCTGGCTGGTGGGCGCAGCGTCCACATTGGCGGCGTGCATCAGGATGTCTTCGAGGTTCCAGCGGCCGTCGGCGTTGCGTACAAGGTTCACGCTGGGGTTGACGAAGCGGACGCGGGAGAACTCGACCTGCCTGCGCCAGAGAGAGGAGACGCGAAGCTGCGCATCGACTTCGTCGGCGCGGATGGTGGGTTCGTTGCCGAAGGCGGGGTCTTCGTTTACGACGAGGTAGTTCAGCGTGAAGCCGGGCGTGGGCAGCAGATGAAGCTGCACGCTTTCCATGCGGACGCTGCGGCCAAGGCTGGCGGAGATGCTGGTGGAGATGCGTCGCTGCAGGCGGCTGACGTTGAGCAGTGGCGGTGTCAGCGCCAGAATGGCGACAAGCGCAACCGCGCCGCCACCCCAGAGGAGGCGGCGGCGGAGCTTGCTGGGACGTGTTGGAGAGGAGGTGTGTGCGTCAGCCATGAAACGGTAAAAGTGTCCTAGCGCACGATGTGGAACGTACGGCTCCAGCGTGTGCCGTCGAAGATGTGAAGGAGGACGTGGAACATGAAGCTCACGCGATCACCCATGCCGGTCTTGTCTTCCTGATCGGCCGGGGTCTTGAACGACCAGTAGACAAACATGGGGCGTCCCATGATGTTCTCCTGCGGCACGAAGC
This sequence comes from Acidobacteriaceae bacterium, assembly GCA_028283655.1. Lineage (NCBI taxonomy): Bacteria > Pseudomonadati > Acidobacteriota > Terriglobia > Terriglobales > Acidobacteriaceae > Acidobacteriaceae bacterium. Next base: position 351,338 of record JAPWKE010000001.1, read on the forward strand.
CCCAGTAACGGCTGTCGAGGCTTTCCGTACGGTTGTCGCCCATGGCGAAGACCTTGCCCGGAGGCACGACGAGATCGTCGCCCTGGATGGCCTGCGGCAACTCTTGACGCCAAACTTCGGTGAGCTGATCGTCGATGGTCGGCGCGATTGCGGGGAAATCGTCCCGGTAGGGGTTATAAGCGTCGCCGAAGTTGCCGTCGTCGCGTGGCTTGCCCGCGTAGGGCTCGTTCTGCGCAACTCCGTTGACGTACAGGATGCCGTGACGCAGATGGATATGATCGCCGGGGATGGCGACGGCGCGCTTGACGAGAATGAGGTCGGGGATTTCCGGGTGCGGCTTCAGGAAGACGATGATGTCTCCACGCTGCACGGAGCGGTAGTGCACGAGCGGCATCCACCTGGTGCGGGGAGCGAGCGTGACGCGGTCCACGACGACGTGGTCGCCGATCAACATCGTCTTTTCCATCGAGGCCGAAGGAATCTCGAAGTTCTGGAAGATGAAGCCCATCACGAAGAGGCCCACGACGAGCACGGTGCAGATGGAAGCAAGCGCTTCGAGCGGCGTCTCGGTCGGTTCGTCGGACTTCTTATGGCCTGCAGCGGCGTTAGCTTCGGTCACAGCTTCCTGCGAGCGATTGGCGGAGGCGATGTCAGTGTGCTGGCTCAACGATTCTCCCAGGGTATTGCGCGCCGTATTTCTGTGCGCGCACACGCCTTCTGAGTGTATCGCGGAGGGCGGCATCTCCCAACGCGAAAGCTTTGTGGAACGGGCATGCGCCCTCAGCGGATGCGGTGGAAGCCGTGGCGGAGACCGCGCACGCGCTGAACGAAGCTGGTGCCGGGAGAGGTCGGGGTGCTGAGGTAGACGAGAATCGGCCTGGCGACAAGGTTTTCGCGCGGCACGAAGCCCCAATAGCGGCTGTCTTCGCTCTCGTTGCGGTTGTCGCCAAGGACGAAGTAGCTCTGCGGCGGCACGGTAATTTCGTTGTCGCGAAGGTTGGCGCGCATCTGCTGCCACCACGCCGGGGCGACGTTGGGGTCGAGCTGGCGAAGGGTGGGAAAGTCGTCGCGGAAGGCGTCAAAGCGCGAGGGCTCGTAGAAGGCGTAGGGCTCGGTGAGCGGGGAGCCGTTCACCAGCACCTGTCCGTTGTGCAGGCGGATGCGGTCGCCGGGGACGCCGATGATGCGCTTGACGAGGTCGACGTGCGGGTTGCGCGGGAAGCGGAAGATGGCGAGGTCGCCGCGCTGCACGGTGGTTGACGGCAGCAGCCAACGCCAGGGACCTTCGCTGGCAAACGACTGCTTGTCGCCGAGCACGAAGTCGCCGACGCGGAGCGTGGGCTGCATGGAGCGCGAAGGGATGCGGGTGGGTTGCAGGACAAAGGTGACGGCGAAGATGGCGATCACCAGCAGCTCCAGCAGCGAGCGCACGATCAGCGCGACTCCCGGTCGCTGATGGTGCGCGGCGTTCAATCCGCCGTCCCGGAGGCCGTGGGTTGCCAGGCGTCGAGCGCCAGTTGAGCGGCGCGTTGCTGGGCTTCGCGCTTGCTGGTGCCTTCGGCCTGTGCGAGCGGGCGAGTGGCTGTGCCGTCGGTTTCGATTCGTACTTCGATGGTGAAGGTACGGGCGTGCGCGGGGCCTTCCTGCGCGATGTCGACGTAGCGCAGACGGCCGGCGTTCTCGGCCTGAACACGCTCCTGCAGCACTGTCTTGGCGTCGCGCAAAGCGCCTCGGCCCCCGGCTTCGAGAGCTTTTTCGATGCCTGCTGTTTCGGGCTCGAGCAACAACTTTTCAGCGAGCTTGCGCACGGCGGCCAGAGGGTCCATGCCGCAACGGCCAGCATCGAGATACATGGCGGCGATGACGGCTTCGCTCGCATTGGCGAGCAGCGCCGGGCGGTCGCGCACGCCGGAGGCCTCTGCACTGCGCCCAAGCTGGAGAGCGGGAGCAAGGTCAAGCACGGCGCCGAGTTCGGCCATGCGTTTGCGGCTGACGAGCGCAGAACGAATGCGGGTGAGCTCGCCTTCATCGCGCGTAGGGAAGCGTTCCAGCAGCAGTTGGCTGACGACCATGCCGATGACGGCGTCACCGAGAAACTCGAGCTGCTCGTTGTCGGTGCCGGGCTCGTTGCGCTCCACGTGCTCGAAGTCGCCGCGCGCCTCATAGACATGCGAGCGGTGCGTGAGGGCGAGGGTCAGCAGGCCGAGATCGGCGAAGGTATAGCCCAGCCGGGTTTCCAGAGCCCGCAGTGCTTCGGAGCCCGTCTTGCTGCGTTTTGTTGGTGCGCGCTTCGCCACGTTTTTGACTGCCACATTTCTTACTCTAAGGCGGAAGTGGCCTGATTACTTCGTTGTGGGGGGTGGCTTGTAGGTTTCCTTTTCGGCCTTGCCGGTCGGGTCGAAGTCTTTGTCGTCGTCGTCGCCGGGCTTTGCCTGTGTTGCCCTGGTCGGGCCGGGGCCTCGCTGGGGCAGGGCAAAAGGTTTGGCGACGCCGGACTCGGCGGCTTCCTTGGTGTCCGAACGGCTGTCGCGGTTTGCCAGAGCTGCTTCATACTCGGCGACGGCTTTCTCGCGGGCGGGCGGCGTCATGGTGTCGTACATGCGACCGAGGTAGATGTGCGACCAGGCAAGGGTGCGCGGATCGTGGCTGAGCTTGAGCGCATGCTGGAAGCCCTGCTGGGCTTCGTCGGCTTTGCCCTTCATCAGGTCGAGCCGTGCGAGCACGTAGGTGGCACGGCCTTTGTCGCCGCCGGGCTTGCTCAGCTCGGCGCTGGCGAGTTCAGCAGCATCGTCCAGCTTGCCCGTAGCCATAGCCATCTCGGCAAGGTCGATGCCGGTCATCTGGCGGCGAATGCGCGAGGGGCGAAGCGGGTCGGTCGAGGCAGTCTTCGCGAAGACGATGTTCTTCGCGAGGTTCATCTCGTGCTGGATGTCCATGCCGTAGATCATTGGCGCCATCTGTTCGCTGAGGCTGGTGCCGCTGCCGTTGAGCGCGTCGAGGGCCTGATAGAAGTAGCCCGTTAGCACCCATCCCTGGGTTTCATCGAGTTCTACGAGCCGCTGGCGTTCGATCGCGGTCTGGCGGTCGTACGCGCTGCGGAGCTGCACGTAGTTGTCGTCGTCGACGCGGGAGTGCTGCACGCCGTGCGGACGTTGTGGCTCGGGGCCGGCGATCTTGAACATGCGAGCTTCGATGGCCTTGATGAGGCACTCGGTGAGCAGGGCCACGGAGTCGCTCTTGTAGACGAAATCCAGCGGAGCATCGGCCACGGCACGCAGAATGGGCTGCATGCGCTCCATCGCTGTGCCGCGGCTGTAGATCATCGGCTCGACGAGGTAGTGCAGATAGATGTGGCGAATCTGGTCGAGATGTACCGGAACCTTGTCGGCAGGTACGTTCTCGGGCGAGGTCACGATGATGTAATCGTTGCCGTAAATGCGGGCGTTCGTGAGCGCGGGCGAGAGCATGGGCTCCAGCAGCACGAGGAAGCGGCGGCCGTCGTAGCTCGAGACCGGCAGATGCAGAAAGATGTTCGTGTCGAGGACCGTTGTGGTCATCGGATCATGCACGCGCTCGACGAGCGCTTCGTACTCGGCGCGGTGCTGCAGCCAGATGTAGTGCAGGTTGATGTCCGAAGCGAAGGCGCGGAGGCGCGGAAGAACTTCGGCGACCTGTGCGGCCTGCGGCGGCAGCTCTGAGAGCTCGACGTTGGGCTGGAGCTCCGGCGGAGGAGAGAGGTAGAGCGCCAGCGACACGTACTGCCCGACGTTCAGGCCGGTGTCGTTGAGGCGATGGAGATTCATGTACTGGCAGAGCGCGTCGCGGCTGTCGCGTGCGGCTGCGTTCGTCATCAACGCCTGGTTGATCTCGTCGCGCACCTTGGCGCGGACGGGCATGCTCTTGTCCAGATCGTAGTCGTACCCGCAGACGTTCAGCGCGACGCCCAGATCGAAGAGCGGTTCGCTGACTTCGAGCGTGATGGACGCGCCCCCGGCCCGGACCTGCGCTGCGCGCGGGCGTGCGGTGGGGTTGCTGTCATCCTGGGCCTGGCTCTGGGGCGAGGAGGACGACGACGAGGACTGCTGCGTCTGTTCCTGCGCGAGTAGCACGCCGGAAAAGGCGCACATCGCCAGAACTGCGGCGGGCAGAAGAAGAGCGGTACGCGGGAGGCGGGGGAGAGAAAGCACGGTACGGATTAGACGCACAAACAAAGTCTATCGAAAGCGGAGGCTTATCCGCGCACCGAGACGCCGGTATACGTCAGCATGACGTGTCCGTGTACGGGTTCGCCGAAGATGGTGGCGGGTTTGAAGACGCTGCCCAGCAGGTTTTGCTCCACCTGCAGGCGCACGCGCTGGTCCGACGGGCCGGAGATGATCTGGTAGTCGAAGACGCGGCCGTTCTCATCCACCTGGGCCATCACCAGCACTGGCGCTTCGCTCCCGGTGACGATGGGTTCAGGCGGAACCTGCGAGTACATATAGCGTGGCGCGGTGAGGTGGGCGAGCTTGTCGTCGTTGGCTTCTACGGCCAGCGGAGCGGCAAAGATCCAGCCCAGACCGGCGACGATCACGGATGCAAGGGCGACTCCACCGGCAGCGCGCAGGGCCAGCGGCGCAAAGGTGCTGCGCCATGCCTGGATCCAGCGTTCGGTGCGGGGTAAAAACGTCTGGCGCTCGCGCTCTGCGCGAAGTGCGCCACGCAGGCGAATCTGGAGGTCGTCCGGCGCCGGTGCCTGCCCGAGTTCGCCCAGCACGCGCTGTAGCGAGCGCATGGTCTTGAACTCCTGCGTGCAGGCGGCGCAACCGTCCAGATGGCGAGCGATGGAAGCCATGCGGCGACCGCTCACGCGGCCATCGAGGTAGGCAGAAAAGTCTCCGCGGATTGCAGCACAACGATTGCCGATCATGCTGCCTCCTTCACGAAACGTGTCTCACTCTTTAGCTTGGATGCGGTCGTGGATGCGCTGGCTTCAAGCTGCTCGCGCAGAGCGGAGCGCCCGCGAGCAAGACGGCTCTTGACCGTGCCAGCGGTGATGTTCAGAATTTCGGCGATCTCGTCATAGCTTGCGCCTTCGATCTCGCGCAGGATGACGACCTCGCGGAAGCAGGGCTGAATGGCTGCGAGACCGGCTTCGACGCGCAGGCGAAGCTGCATCTGCGCGGCGTTGTCAAAGGGGGAGGCGTCGGCGGTGGCGAGCAGGTCGCTGAGCGCGAAGGTTTCTCCTTCTTCGTTCTCCTGCTGCTCGTCGATCGTGGTCTCCTGACGCTTGTGGCGGCTCCACCAGCGTCGCTGGTTGGAGGCTTCGCGCAGGGCGATGCGATAGATCCAGGTGCGCAGGGAAGAGTCACCTTGAAAGCTGGAGATGTTGCGGAAGACCTTGACGAAGACGTCCTGGGTGACATCGGCTGCGTCTGCGGGGTCGCGCAGGGAGCGCGCGATGAGTGAGTGGACGGAGTGGCTATACTGCGCGATGAGCAAGGCAAAGGCCTGCTCGGAGCCGGCTTTCAGCTCCTGCACAAAGCTCAACTCTTCTGCTCGAACTCCAATTGCGCCAGCCAGATCGCCCATAACAACCTCAAGACCCGCTTCAACGCCACTTTTCAGTGGCCGATGCCAATACAGTATGTGTGCTGCGAAAGACTTGTCCACTTCAGGGTCCGGAATTCTTCGCGAGATGAAGATATTTGCCGCCGGCGGCTGAGTGCTCGCTCACTCATATCGGGTTAGACACCGCGTATCCACAGCTTGTTCCCACGGCTGGATTGACTTCGTTGCGGATATCCGAGAGAATAACTGAGTCCCTCCTAGAGTGGGCCTGTGGCGCAGCTGGGAGCGCGCTTCCATGGCATGGAAGAGGTCATCGGTTCGATCCCGATCAGGTCCACCAATCATTTCAAGCATTTAGAAGCTCCTCCCTTCCGCGACTTTGTCGCATCTTTGTCGCAAATTCCAAAATCACTCCGCGAACCGGCTTTGTTGTCGGCAGCTCATCGTCCTTAGAAGCATCGCTGCGCTTCTCGGTTGAGTTTGTCTGTTGACCGATTACGGATTGCCGCTTCTCCATCGTTACGCTGGTTGGCGTTGGCTCAGGAGACTTCACCTGGTTCCGTCCAGCAGTCAACTCTGTATAGATCGAGTTGATCGCGGATCGAACCTCTGGCTCCATCGACTGCATGTAGATGTCAGTCGTTGTCGAAGCCTTCGTGTGCCGCATCATGCCTTGGATGTCCTTGACATGTCCCTTCGTCTTGCCGAGCGTGGCGATCGTTCGTCGGATGACTTGGAAGGTCAGCTTCGGCAACCCAAGATCCTTCGCCAGCTTGTGGAGCACCCTCTTGCGAAAGTTGCTCGGATCCATCGGCTTCCCCGAGCGACCACCGAAGATGAATGCGTCCGGTGAAACATCCTTACCTTTGCTGCGTAATTCTTCTCGCCACTCGATCAGCTCCAATGCCAATTCTTCGGCGATCGGAAGCTGCGTCATGCTCCCCTTCGTTTTGCCGTACGGACGAATCTCTCCCTTGTAAAGCGTCTCTTGAATATCGATGATGCGCTGCTCTTCAAGAAAGCACCTCCAACGGAGGGGAAACACTTCGCTAGGACGTAGTGCGTTCGACATGTCGAGCTTCACGAGAATCCAATCGCGAAGATTGTCTTCTAGTTTGGCTAAGGCCGCACGGAGCTGGTCCCAGGTCAGTGTGGTCTTGTCGACCGGCCGAAGATGGGCCGGTACCTTCACCATTCGTGCCGGATCTTTGGAGAGGAAGTCCTGATCAACTGCCTCTGCGAAGATGGAACGGATGTACGAACGGATCTGCAGCACCGTGTCTTTCGACTGGGTTTTGGCCAGCTGATTGAGGTGGTTCTGAAGAGTGAACTTGTCGAAGTTCTCCAAGCGGATGGCGTCGAAAGTATCTACGAGATGCGCCTGAATCAGGTACTTCTTGATCTTGGCTGTCTCGCCTCTCCAATCGGCCTCTTTCAATGGCACGAAGCGATTGCGAACAAACCATCCGAAGGTCACCGTGCCGTTCTTTACGGTACCGTCGTCGGTGATTTGTCCTGAAAGCCGAATGATCTCGGAAGCCAGCTTTTCTCGGGCCTGAGATTTGTTCATCTCAGTCTTGAGCCCCAAGGGAACCGGCGAAGAGATCGACTTCGGTTGACCAGTCTCCGGATCGAGAACGACACGGCGAAAGTACCCGTACCATTTCTTGCCTCGAAGCGAGACCCATCCCTTTTGATACGAAGCTCCCATTTATTCCTCAGTTTCCGTGTGGGGGAATAAGCGGGCCATCTCTATTTTACCGCCGCTTGCGCCGTAACAGAGAGGCTCGTTCACGCTCATTGACAAACTCATCCACTTGACTGGCGCGATATCGCAACGCGCCGTCACTCATATGAATCACAGGCAGATAAGGTGCTCTCCGCGAGGAATGATCCCAAACCCAATCCTTCGATACATTTAGACGCGCGGCCACATCCTCGGCTGTCAGGAGTGGGTCTTTCTGAGGCATAGATAGAACAACGGCGGGGAGTGCCATGCTGTGTCTCCAGGCATAGAAGTCAGCATCGAGAAGATGCTTCGCGTCTGCCTAGCGTGTCTTGCCTTGCTTGCACTGTCTAATACGTTCTAGGTATCAGGTGATAGCTGCGAGTGATCGCTAAGCTGATCTTGCTGACGACGTGAGACTTTCTGGCTGGAGTAAATTTGGCCAAAAGCCAGAAGTTCGTTGAACACATCCGACACCTTTTGACAGTATTTCCACAGCACTTAGACTGTTCTCTTTTCTTGCTAACCGCATTGTTGCGCTACGGATTGCATCTTTCGGGGACTGTTCTCTATGTACGAGTGGGCCGAATTTAGGCATTTCAGATACCTCTTGGCTGTCCTTGAACTTCAAGGATTTCGTGCTGCTGCAGAGCAGCTTCATACAGCTCAGCCGAACCTGAGTTCGCATGCAAAGCAGTTTCAGGAGTACGGCTCAGTCCGTCTCTACGAGAAGGGCAAAGACGGTCGTATCAAGGCTACGGAGACCGGCGTTGCATTTCAGTTCATCGCAAAGTCTTTGCTCGAAGCGAGGGATGAAACCTTTGCGGCCTTAGCCGCCGTCGAACGCGGAGAGATTAGTTCCGTACGCTTTGGTTGCTCTCCGCTTGCGGACCAAACTCTCTTCAATCAGTTCTGCCAGATGCATCGAGATATGCTTCCAGGCTGTCGTGTTCGACCGGAGCGAGACGACACCGCTCAGCTCATTGAGCGGGTCATCGATGGCGTTCTGGATGCCGCCATCGTTACTTTGCCGGTTCTAAACGACACGCTTCGCGTCGAAGAACTTTGTCGCGATCGGCTGGTGGCATGCCTTCGCGCGGATGATCCGCTCTGTGAAAAGGGAGCACTTCAGCCCGCTGATCTCCGCGAGCATCTCGCCGTGCTTTACCATCCGCAACGCCACCCCAATGCTCACCAAAAGCTCTTGGAACTCTTGGCCGATGCTGGTGTTCAAGTCGAAGAATACTCGAAGGCATCACATCCGACTGAGATGCAGACGCTCGTCAGAGATGGTTATGGAATCGCTCTCATGCGCGAAGGAGCTCCATTGGAGCCTGAGCTTACAACCCGACCCATTGCGGGTGTGCGATGGACAGTCGACACTGCTGTCATCTATCGAAAACAGCACCAGCAGAAGACCATTCCGGTGCTTGTTCGGAAGTTCAAGCGGCATCTTCGCCGTGACCGAAGACCTGCGGAGAACATCCTCCAAGATCTCGCTCAAAAGCAGCCATTTGCGACGCCGATTCAGCTCGGTCTTTTGGAGTGATTTCATACGCGCTTCTCTGCGCCGATATCTCTGACGTATCGGGCGATAAGTAAGACATATTGGACGCGGCTTCCGACCGACCTCATGATCACGACATATCGCGGCTGACCCCAGTCGTAGGAGGTGTCGATGTCGTCCAAGAGCTTCAGTAAGTCAACCAATCGGGTAGCCCCTCAGATCCCGCGCATTTGGAGGCGCAATGGGTTTCTCCTCATTCATGCGATTCGTCGTGCGCTTCGAGTTGGAGGGCCGACGATCTTTGCACTCTCGTTCGCAACCGTAGCTCATGCGCAAGGAACGATGGATTTCTCCGGAGCGCAGACGCTCATGGGAACCTTCAAAACCTTCGCGATGTATGCCGGTGCAGTGATCTGTCTTGGCGGCCTGATCTTCGCTGGCATTCGCATGATGTCGGGACGATTTCAGGACGCTATCCCAGGACTCTTCGGCGCGCTTTTTGGCGCCGGGGTTCTCGGTTGGGGAGCCGGCTGGATTGGCTTTGATCACGGATATGCGGTCACATCTCATAGTTCTCAAGGCCTCACCTCGCATAGGGTTCTCGTGAACTTGGATACCGACGTTCATCCCAAACTGATCAATGGTCGCTTTGCGTACGTTGCTGTTTCGCGCGCATCGCACGGGGCGCAGATCTTCACGAACAACGAGGCGACACTTGTTGAACGTCTTAGCCGGGATGCCTCTAAGACCTCGGCGATCAGTGCTGCGCCCGACGGCGTTGCAAATCTCCCAACAGAATTCAAGCATGCGAGAGACGAGGGCAGGATCGACAATCACGGTTTGAGCTTGGGACACTGAACTCAGAGGGCCTCAGGAATCGACTCGCCGTAGTTGCCGTCGAGGACCGTCCCCTATGGAGTCCATCGGCATGTGTCCAGTTTCAACTCTAGTTCACTGATCACAGATTCAACATAGCTAATCACTTGTGATGCTCCAGAGAATACTCTTGGCTCTACGAACTCGGCTATGCTGACCAGACTGTCTACGTTGAGGGGATATACGCCACGAAATGACTTGGTCAGAAGCTCCGTCGCGAGATTGATAATGCGATCTCCTGAATACCCATAGCCCATGCTTTCCGGTCTTAGGCCACAATCGATTCGCACTCCTTTCGAGATATCCCAATAGCGTTTGCGGCATATTTCTACCCGATCGAACAGTTCGCGTAAGCGCATAGCTGACAGTTCCAATTCAGACTGATCTCGAAGTGTTGCGAGCGAATTTACATGGACGTTGGTTAGCTTGGCCGCTTCAATCGCGCCAGACTGGAAGCCGCTTTCGGATACGAGAATTCCTCGATCGACGCCAAGATCCGCGACAATTTCACGCAGACCCAAAACATGGAGTTTGGAGATTGGTCGGCTCCAATGCTTGCATTCCACGATCCAGGTAATGGTGAAGCCAGCATGCCGGGAGCGGACAACCACATCGATCGCATGAGAGGTCCGCACTCCTTGGAGATTGGCATCCGTCTCAGCTTCGAGACCGAGGCTCTGGAAGAAAGCGGCTACTTCTTTTTGATAATCCTGCCAATTATTAGCCATATTGCTAAGACAAATCCTGATCCCTGAGACCGATAGACGCTCAATCGGTTACTTACCATCTGCAGAACTGCTGTCCGTCGGCGCAACTCGTTGTGATGGTGGCAACAACTGTTCGAACTGCCTGACCAGACTGTGCCGTGATTGTGATGTCGAATCGCTGAGTACCCCAACCCGCGCCACACCCTGAGGTGAACAGTAGCCCGGCACTCATGAGGATAGCGAGAGCGAACCTAGGGATCAGCTTGTGTCGCTTGGGCAAGAGCGCGAGCGAACTGAATAGTCCACAAAGCACCAGAGCGATCCCTGTGTCACCTGTTCTCTTGATGGCGAATGGAGAACCGTCGGGATAGTTTGCTGTCTTGATGGAAAGCTGCACCGCGGTGGTGCCGCTGCCTGTTGTGATCTTCGCTGGAGTGAAGTTGCTGGTCGCATGAGGAGGCGCACCCGTGACACTCAGACTGATGTCTGACGCCAGTCCTAACGATCCCACCGAGTTTACGATGAGATTGAATGTTGCCGTACCGCCGTGGTGAATGTTCGCATTTGGTTGCGCGATGGTGAGGGTGAAGTCTTCGATCGTTAATGTAGTAGCCGCGCTTACCCCTGCTGCATAGGAGCTATCCCCGCTGTAGCGGGCAATGATTGTATGGACTCCCAATCCAAGCGTGGTCGTCGTAACAGTCGCCGATCCGCTTGTGGCTTGCATAGTCGCAAGCAGAGTGGATCCATCGTAGAACGCGATGAACCCTGAGGGTGTTCCTGCCGTACCTGTGAGAGTTGCCGTCAGAATGACGGGATTGCCGAGGAACTGAACGGCCGGCGAGGCTGTAAGTAGAACGTTCGCGCTATTCAGTGTGACCACTATCGAGTGCGTGACTTCGATCGCTGCATTGAAGTTGTCATTGCCTGCCTGATTGGCGGCGATGACGATCGTACCAGTACCGTTCCACGTAAGCGTTGTCCCGGAGATGGTTCCAGGGCCCGACACCACCGAAAAGGTGACCGGCAGTCCAGAGCTAGCCGTAGCGCTGAGAGTTACCGAGCCAGAGCTCGTCGTCACGGGCGAGGGAGGAGCGGGAAAGTTGATGGTCTGTGACGCCTTGGATACATTGAAGCTCGCCGTTACGGTTGCTGCGGAGTAGGCACCGCTGGCAGATTGTGATGCTTGCAGCACCACGGTTCCGACGCCACTTACAGTGACTGTTGATCCTGTGATCGTTGCAGGTCCGCTGAGTAGGGAATAGGTAATCGTACCAGGAGAATTTGACGTTGCATTGACGGCAAAAGGTGGATCTCCATAAACATGGTTGGCAACGTTGAACGTTAGTGTTGGAGCGATCGTTGTCCCAGTCCCGATAAGCGGTATTTGAGACGTACCCGAAACATTGAGATTGTTATCGACGACAAACAATGTGCCATTGATCGTTCTCGCGGATTGAGGCGTGAAGCTGACCAGCGCCGTGCAGCTACTATTCGCCGCGAGCAATGTCTGCGACGTCCCATTCAGGTTCGAGCAGGTTGATGCTGGCAAGAGAGTGAAGTCGGTAGGCGTGACGCTTGTTCCCGGGAGTCCGAACATGAGGTCGGCGTTACCACTGTTTGTGATCGTTACGGTTTGCGGGCTGTCCGCGCTCGTGGTGCCGATCAGGCTGCTCTGGAAAGTAAGCGTGGGGGGATCCGCGTAATCGTACTTTAAGACGTTGCGGGTGTTGTTATCAGAAACATAAAGATTGCCCCGTCCGTCTAGAGCGATGCCGTTGGGAGTGATGCCGCTGACGAGGGTTTGTTGTGTCGCGTAGCCCGATGAAACAAGGGACTTCACAACGGATCCGGTGTTGTCCGAGCCGACAAAGAGATCGCCATTTGCATTCACCGCGAGAAAGGAAGCGAAGGCGTAGCTATTCGGAAGGGTCTGGACCGTGGCGTAACCGCTGGCTGAGGTAAGCTCCTGTATCTTGCTGGAGCCGTAGTTCATCACAAAGAGATTACCCGCCGCATCGAAGGCTATCCCTTGCGGAAGATTGAAGCCGGAACCTACGCTCTTTGTTGTGGTGTAGTTGCTCGCCGCGAGAAGTTCTGTGAGGGACGCGTTCGACGTTGACTCTGCGATGAAGACATTGCCAATCGCATCAACCGCGAGACCGTATGGATTGTTCAATCCTGAATGGAGTTGTCGTGTCGTCGTGTAGCCACCTACGGCTACGATCTCCCAAGCTGTGCCAGTGTTTGCATTCGTAACGAAGAGATTGCCGAGTCCATCCATGGCGATCGCACTTCCAGTGCCGATCGTTTGCGCCAAATTAGTCGAGACCGAATAGCCACTTGAAGCGATGGCCTCTACGACGCCGCCGCTACCTCTGTTGTCTGCGACGAAGAGATTTCCAGCTCCATCGAAGACCATGTTGGTTGGCTGAGCAAGCCCTGTCAGTAAGGTGGACTGGGTTCCTGGCAGATAGTTGACCTGCGGGCCAACACCGACGCCATAGAGGTAGCTCGAGGCAAGGGCATTGCCTCCCGCGTCTGCTAGCAGCACTCCACCCATACGAGTTCCGGGGAGGGTTGGCTTGAAGGTGAAATCGACGGTACAGGTTTGACCAACCGTATAGGTCGTGCCCACGGTGCAGCTACCGCCTGGCGCGTAGGAGAAGTCGAGATTTGCGGTACCTTGCGTTAGTGCCGCAAGAGAGCCAAGGACGCCCGATTTTTGAATCGTCAGTACCGTGCTGATCGACGGGCTTGTTGTGCCAACAGGTTCTGTAAGGACTTGCACTGTCACCGTTTGCTGAACGGGAGCAGCAGCGCCATATCCATTCCCACCGGGCTGATCCGCTTGCAGCACCACAGATCCAGCCGCAGTGTAGGTAACCACGGATCCCGTGATAACAGCTGGGCCGCTCACGACACTGTAGGTTACGGCATTACCTGAGGTCGCGATTGCCTCTAGCAATGCTGAGGTACTGACATATGCCGGTGAGGCTGGAGGAGTGAAGGTGAGAGTTTGGGAAAGTTCGGGGGATACGTTGTAGGAAGAGACTGCGGAAGCGCTCGACGTGAAGTTCGTGTCGCCTGGGTAGGTTGCTTTCAGCTTCGCTGTCCCCACCGCGAGGGAGGAAGTGGTGAAAGTGGCCACGCCGTTCACGACATTGGCGGTTCCAAGCAACTTGGTACCGTTGTAAAAGCTGATGAGTCCACTGGCGTAATGATTTTGTGCGAAGAACTGATCGAGAGTGGCCGTCAGCGTGACGTTTTGTCCAACGGCTGATCCCGCAGCAGGAGTTTCTGCCAAAGTGAGGTTCGTCGTCACTTGTAGTGCTTGGAGAGGCGTAGTTCCCGATATGCCAGCAGAGTTGTTTGCGTCCCCCGCATAGCTGGCCTGAACGAAGTGATCACCGGTACCAACGGGAGATACACCGTTCACATAGGCTGCAGCCGTACTCGGAGCCTGCGCCAGAAGGACAGAGGCTTGGTCACGGACCGTCGTGTCGCCGGAGAAATCGTAGATCGCTTCGACAATGTCTGTTTGGCCATTGCCGTCGAAATCTGCAAGCCCAATCGAGATGCTGTTGTAACCCTCTACCGAAGGACTGAATGCATCTGGAAGGAAGGTTCCATCGCCCTTGCCAAAGAAGATGGTTGTATGGCCCCCGTTGGGATCGGGCAACACCAAATCTGCCACGCCATCACCGTTGAAGTCGCCAACCGCAACAACAGCCGAATTGAGAGCGGTTGTTGGATCTTCAGCAATACTGCGGAATGTCCCATCTCCGTTCCCGAGCAGAACTGTTATCGGAAGACTGCTCTGGTTGGTCGCGACAAGGTCGGGAATGCCATCTTGATTGAGATCTGCGGTTGCCAGACTGACGTAAGGCATTCCGCTGGCGAGCTGCTGTGGTAAAAGGAAGGTTCCGTCACCGTTACCGCGCGCCAATAAAATCGCATTCGCGCTACTGCCGTTGCCGGACGTGGCGTATGCCACATCCAACTTTCCATCGCCATCGAAATCGCCCGTTACGAGAGAGGACGAAAAAGGTGTGCCGCTTATGGCGAAGGATGGGGCAACAAGGGTAAAAGTACCATCGCCCACACCATGTAACACTGCGATGTAGGAGTATGCCACTGTAGCCCCTACAGTGATTAAGTCTGGCTTGCCGTCGCCGTCGAGATCGCCCGTGACTAAAGCCAGATATCCACCACCAAGCTGTCCGGGGGCCACCAACTGTCCAACAGTGAATGTGCCATCACCGTCTCCGAGGAAGATCTGACATCCATTGTTGTTGAGCACGGCGAAGTCAATCTTGCCATCACTATTGAAGTCGCCGGTCGTTACCGTACCCGCGAAGACGCCGCCGTTTACGTTGGGAAGGCTGATTGAACTGGTTCGGAATGTTCCACCGCCATTGCCTAGAGCCAAGAGCAAGGTCGTAGAGTAATCGGTGCTTACGATGAAGTCGGGATACCCGTCACCATTGAAGTCTCCAACCGCTACTGCTGAGGGGACGCCTTGGCCGCTGAGGCTCGGAAGGGGAAGGCTTGCGGACTGATAGAAGGCGATGCCATTGGATCCTGTAGGTCCAAGTGTTCCCGTGCCGAGAACATAGTTCGAGTTGGTCGTGTCCTGGAAAGATATCTGTCCTGTTGGTGAGGCTGTGCCATTGGTCGCGACCGTTCCGAGCAAGGAGTAATCCCCTTGCGCACCTGATGCCAGAATGCCTACATGTGCTGCCGTTGCTGTCCCAGAGGGATTGTTGACAGTAAGGCTGACATTATCTGCAGAACGGCTTTCTGAATAATCCAGATTCCCAAGAAATTCCGCGCGGTATGAGTGAGTCCCGGGCCCGGGAACAAACTTCAGTGTCGCAGTGCCGTTGACATACTGCGCGAGGCCGATGCGATGAATGTCAGTACATGAGGCGGCGAGGGCGTCACAGAATGCAACTTGGCCTATCGGTGTGGGAGAAGCGGAGTTCGAAGTCGCAATAAGGGAAACAACCGTACCTGACGGCACATTCGTCACTCGTACTCCGCCAGCCGTGGCAGTCAACTCAATACCAAGACGAGGTGGTAGAGCTCGTCCTGCTGGCGGTATGACGAAACCCAAAATGGCCAGAGCAGCAAAGAGGAATGAGCGACTAAATCTCATGATGGCTCGCGATCAACGTTTGCAGATTGTGGAGAGTCGACAGGCTTGAAAACGCATCGAAAGAGCCCCTTGCTTGATCGGTCATCACTGTGCGCTTAGCTGCATGAATGGCGCTGAGTGCGAAGACACACAACCAACTTGCGGAGAAGGGTTTGTTGGTTTCAAACCCGAAAGCGTCTGGAATACGACAGAGAGTATCCCTATTCCTAGGGCGCACTTTGGTGTGTCCAGAAAGACCAATGCGCTCAGCACAAGAAATGCCGCACGGACCCTGAGATTCATGTATGTAAGCCTCAGGGGAAGACTACCATTGAGGTGCACGATGCAATGTCTATCAATGCCGAGAGAGCGGATAACCGCTCTCTCGGTGAATCATCCAAGGACTTGGCGAAATGGCTAGTTGATAGAGAATTGGGTGAACGCGCTGGCGACGCCGTTCACGTAGACTCCGAGAGCACCCTTGGTGACATGATTTGGAATGCTCACTGTGATCGAGGTAGTGCCGCTAACACCGGTTACTGGCAGTTTTTGCCCAGCACCGACGACTGTAATTAAACTGCTGGTTGAGCCGAAATTTGTCCCAGTGATCGTGAAGCCTGTTGTGTTGTGTGTCGCGCTCGCTGCTGTAGATGTTGAAATCGTCGGCTGCAACGATCCGTTGACGGGAATGAGCCAAGAGCTTGGTGCTGTGGAGTCATTCGGTTGCCAGGGCGGAGTCGCCGAGATCTCATAAAACTGATTCGTAACATTGTTGGTAGGGAACTGAGCCATGCTCGCCAGCGCCATAAAAGGCGTCGAAGGAGGATGTGCGGTGCTGAATTGACCTTGGGTCGTCTGAGTGAATAGATCCCCACAACGAGTTCCTGCAGTTGTGGCTCCCGTGCTATTCAGGCAAGGCGCGACTACGTCGGCCAGTGTGTTCAACTCACGCTGAACGTTGCTGTCGGAGCCGCCATAGAAACCCGAGGCAATGGGGATGAGGTTATTGGCCGTATCGAACGCAGTGCCGAGTGCTGTGTAATCCGCTGGGTAAGCCGAGATGCTGTCGAACAGATGAGCTGCACTCTTGGTGTAACTCGCAAAGGTTCCTGCGCTGAAGGCCGCAGCTACATTCGTGAAGTCGCTGATCACAATGAATGCCGTGCTCGCATTGTTGTAGTACCACCCGCAGGTCTGCGTTGATGAAGGAACCGCGACGAGAGCTAGGTTCTGGTTGTAATAAACTCCCGCTTCACCGCCCACAATCTCGAAGTAAATGATGTCGGAATCTGCGTTGCAGTTCGCGTAGTACGCATCTGTCAGATCGAAGTTGCCGTTGACATCGCTGGCTACATAGCATTCACCATTCGAATCCGTGCCCACCATCGGATTCGTTGAGCCACAGTCTGTGATGTCTGTAGCTTGTCCGTTCGGCTGGCTGCCGACTCGAAGGATATAGATCTTCACATTCGAAAACTGGGGTTCAGCATTGGGCTGAACGGTGGTCGACAACGCTCTTGCACTGCTTGTCTGGCTGGTTGGAGGAACGAGGTGCCCCTTTTGGGCGTGAATCATGGGAGTAGCCACGACGGGCAGAAGGCATAGGAATGCCAACAGTCTAAAAAACAGCTTCATTGCATCTCCATTAATACCGGTTGACTTTGTAAGACTCAGCTAAGCCCCGGGGTGGGCACAGATGTGCCCACTCGGAGTGTTTTGTTATGGATGATGAATACACTTTCGTGGCATCGAAATCGTTTGTCAAGAAAAATACCGATTAAATACTTTTCGAAGAGGACGTAAGGGTAAGACTCGCATGCGTGTGCGTCTGCTCTGCGCTTTCGTTGATGCTCACTCAATACGGAACAGCGCCAACCCAACGTTGCCGTCTTTCCTCGTGAGCTTACCTAAACAGGTGTCTTAACTCTTGTATTGCCAGTCTGAAGCCATGCGACAGGGTAGCTAATCCGTTGGGTCTCCCTCAGCCGGTGTGTTGAGATCCGATGCCGCAGTGTTGTGCTCCGAGCTCCAGTCCTCGCTTGCTAAGGCACTGAAATCGCTAGATCCGGCCGCTCGACGTAGCCTTGTCCTCGCATGTAGTCCAGCCATTCTTCCGTGTCCACTTCAAACGCGTAGGATTCCCGAACCAGCATGAGATTGCCATGCTTCTGGAAGACATCTTGAGCCTTCATCGAGTGGAATTGCATGCGATGGAATTTCGATTCCGGCGAGAAATAATTTTCGATGTCAGCACATGTCAGCTCTTCCTGTTCTCGAATTCGGAATGACTTCTTATGAAGAACTCCATCGTCTCCCTTGTACCCGATGCCAAGCTCTCCGTCCTCCAGCAAGCGCGATAGAGACGCGTAGTCTCGAATCGCGATTCCACCTTCGTCCAACCCTGAGAAGAGACGATGGGACGAAAGTACGGCGCGCACTACAGGTAGCTCCAAGACCTCGGCCTTTGAGAGGTGCCGAAACCATTGCCGCACGTAGGCTAGGCGTCGCTCTGGATTGCTCAGGATATGTTCAGCTCGGGTCACCTGTCCTCGTCCCTTCACGACGTCGCGCCACAGATCGCGCATCTCATGTGGGCTGGTTGCCGTGAGCGAATGCTTACATTCAATTAGGTACAGCTTGCCTCCGCACAGGAGAACGATGTCGACGTCTGTCTTCAGGTCTCCCATACGAAGTTTCTTCTCGGTGACGACATGTGAGAAGTGCTTCTCCAACGCCTGGCTCACAACCCGAACAAACGCCTTCCCATCCTTATGGAAGCGCGTCTTTGCGCGTATCTGAGAATTACGTGTTTCATTTGAGGTGATCATCGCAGAGGGCAGGAGTACATATTCCGTTTCAGGATGCGGGATCTTCGGGATAGGTACTTTGCGAACTTTGATCAACGGGCTGTATTGAAGATCGTAGTGCCCAAGCCCGTCAACATCGGCAGCTATGAGCTGCAGGAACGAATCGATTGCCTCTTCGGGTTCTCCCAATGTTGCCAGCATTTCGTGCAGATCCCGCTCGGGTACGATACGTATGAGAGAGTTTTGTAATGCTGTCTTATCGTTCTTCGCGATCGCAGTGCGTACTTCGCTATCAACAATGGAGTAGAAGCGAAGAAAGCGGAACATACGCCTGAAGCAGGCATAGTCCAAGTGCTGAGTGAGTGTTGGCGATGGTGCACCGTTATCTTGTACAGGAAGAAGAAAATCCTGGGTAAGGCCGTGTATCGCTTCCAACTCATCGACGTAGTAGCCGCCGTCGAAGACTTTTGTCATCTGTGGACTGACTGGCAGATGTAATCGCACTCGTCGATACTTCGTTGAAGGATCGGCGATTTCATATAACTTCGTCCCCATCTGTTTGACAAGGTATCTCGCGATATCAGCGAGGGTAGGATTTGCAGTCCATCCTCTCTCCATCATGTCCATCGCAATTTTGCCTTTGCCCAACTGGCCGCGAATAAACCCGAGTTGAACCGATCGTTCGAACTCTGGCGTGGGGGGAGTCATAATTGCCACCGCTACGCCGTGCCCCTCTTCCCAGCGTAGTGTGTACGAGAAGCAACTCAGGTTGTGTGAGATCTCCTTGATCGCGACAAGTCGGTGTGCGGCGCGCAACAGCGCGGCCAACTCCGAGGAATCCAAAGGCCCGACGATTGGGAGACTCATATCGACAATGTCCAACGGGCGCACTTCATTAGCTATCGCGACGGCCAAAGAAACTGCGGAAGCCAGTTCTTCGGGGGAGGGAAATTCGTCCAGGAGTGCGCGAAGCTCGGGCGGCGGATCGAGGTGGAAATAACCTCGCCCAAACGCGATCTCAACGAGACAAAACAATTGCTTTACCCAGTGACGCACGGGATTCCGTGCTGCTTTCTTCAGGATCCTGAGCGAGTCTCCTCGGTACTCCACCAAGTCCGCATACGCACGGTAGGTTGGCATGCGATTCAGCAACATCGTCCACTGCGATTCCTTGGTGGCGTCCTCCGATAGGCGTTGCAAGAAAGATAAGAACTTCACCCGATCGTCGCCTGTTGCCAGAAAGATGCCGCTAGACTCCAGTTCCACAAGCGCATCGTGTCCCTCGCATGTCAAAGCAATGAAGATCACGGCACGTACACGTCCATACTTGCCTTCCTTGCGGAACGCAACGGCCGTTTCACGAAGGTTCTTGAGGAATTCGTGTTGAGGGACAGGTCTAGAGAGTTCGGTGCAGTAAGATTCCACGTCATGCGCCGAAATGCCGTTGAGGGAAGAGAGCGTGTCTGCGAGCTCGATAAGGGAAAACAGATACGGTTCCTTTCGACGCCTAGCACGTAAGGAGCGGCGTAACATTGTTGGATCGGATGCAAACAGAGTAAATGTTCTCTAGCCTAAGGAGTTTCGACGACTGGGGACTCAAGCGCCAGTTCCTTCAAAATGCGCCGGGTGAGTACTGGAGAGCGTCCTGCACTGCCAGTACGAGCGGGCTCATGAACATGATCTTCGGGGGCGAATGCAACATTGAGATTCAACGCTGCATTCCGTCGTTCCACCGTGCCCCGACCCTCTATCAGATCGCTCAGTGGCCCCGAACGCAGAGGCTGATAGTCCACCTGTTTCGTCAAGAAATATCGATACGTCGGAGGCTTTACATCGTGTGGACTACCGAGAAGCTGCAGAGGCTCGTCAAGAGGGCATATGAGCCTACGAATGGCAAAGACCATGGTGTCGAGCATGTGAAGATCTTGACTGCGAACTGAATAGCCGTAACTCAAATATCGATTCTCGGGGCTGCCGTTTAACGCGAGGAATTCCATAAATCCCTTAGACGTTCGATTGAACCAGACAACGCCGCTTAGACTTTTCGGCTTTTTCAGTGTTTGGGGGAGAAGTTTCTTCCCGATGGAATTGATCGCGTTATAGAGATTCAGGACGTCATGTCCATAGTGTTTAACGGAGCGGCCATTGTGAAGCAGGACGGCCTTCATGTATTTCTCAAGCGCGTGAGTGCCGAGCCAGAAGAAGTCTGTATACAAAGCCTGGCTGTAGCACCAACGCGCCGCGATGTAATTCTCATCCGCAGTATGGATAAACATCTCGGCAACGATACTTGCTTGAGATGGTGTGAGAGCCATATGTGTCCTCAACAAATGATGATCTTAGGCGGTTCTATCGTGAACTTTCATCATGCCGGCCGGGTTAGTACTTGCCCATCGATTGCCATCTTCATCGTGGACATCAAATCATTGACCCCTTCCCATTCTTCATGGGTTGGAAGCTCATAAATGCTCATGATGAATGTCGCGATTCCCAGCAACGCATGGTTCGCTGCTCCTACCATTATGAGAGCCTGCATTAATCGCTGAAGGTCAGTGAACTGGCCTGACTTGATGTAAGCAGCTCCGAAGTAGCCCAAGCCCCGACGCGTGAAGTGAACGAAGGTGTGCCCGTGTTGGTAAACAGAGGTGCGAAGAAGCTGCAGACACTTCTGATTAAAACGCGAGTCAATCGCGCAATCACTAAGGCGAGCCCCTCTCCGCAAGTGGAATGTCTGTCCAGGTTCGCGGCTTCTTGCTAAATAGGCCTGAGCTCAACGCTTGCTGCGCTGACTTGGTGGAGATTACTTCGGTTTCCGGTGATGGGACGTAGCCAGTGGCTGACTTCAGCTCTTCGTGGAGTCTTAGATCGGCAATGGCATCGAAAATCATGAAACGTCTGAATTCCTGCTCGCTACAAACCTGCAAATAGCAGGCGTTGATTGCGGCCTCCGCAAGCGTCCGGCCCAAGACGGCCATGTCTTCTATGAACCAGTCCTTCGCCAAGCCCTGGATAATTCTTGCTGCCTGTATGGATCTTCGCGTTCCAGCCACCAAGATCACTCTTCGCGACGAAGGGGTTCCATTTTCGGAATCTTTCAAAAGATCTTCCAGAATGACACAGAGCTCCGACGTGGCTTCGATTTGACCTGCAACCAAAGACAGAAGCAGTTCTATGTGGGCGGCCTGACCGTTAGGAGAATCCATGAATAGCAGTCTAGGCGATTGCTAGAAATGTGATTAGTGAATCTGTCGGCAGCTTGAGATCATGGAGATGAGGATTGGGACATGAAGAACGGATTGCTAATCGGCGCAGGCTTCTCGTACGACCTCGGTATGCCGCTGGCGACGGAGCTGACCGAGGTGTTTTTGAATCTGTTCACGGAAGCATTTGCCAAGCAGATGACACTAGCTATGGCCGCGTGTCAGCCCTATGGCAATAATCGTCCCATCGCCCCAAAGGCAATCATGGCTGGTTGGGATTTGCTGATTGCCTACAAAAGGCAGGGCGACAAGAATTACGAACAGTTCCTTGCGGAGCTGCAACATCGAGCGCATTTCGGAAGCCCCACACAGCCTGAGAGAGACTCTTATAACTTTCTCTTCGACTACTTCTACCGGGTTGTACACACGATCCTCGATCTCTATCAGGAGGTTTCGTATGCAGTCCTTTATGAAAAGAACAAGGCCTGCTTTTCTGCATTGAAGACCTTTCTTTCTGATGAGGAAACATGGGTTTTATCCCTCAACCATGATTTGAACTTCGAGTTTCTCGCTTTGGATTTTGGCATCCCGATCACCTATGGAGACGACCATAGGGTCGAATTTCCTTTCTCCAATTTAGAGCTCGGGAGGAGGATTGAATTCACGTACACAGAGCGAAAGGGATGGAGTGTCGATCACCCCGGATTCTTACGAGGGACGCCAGGCTTCAACCTGGTCTGCCCGGCTTGATTTGTACCAGTTGTAATCATTGGAACTGGATACAAGGAGCTGGTTATGGCAAGGAAACGGCATACAGCTGAGCAGGTGGTGAACCTGCTTCGGCAAGTGGAAGTAGGGATCGCGAACGGCAAGACGACTGTTCTTGCGTGCAAGGAAGCGTTGATCACAGAGCAGACGTACTACCGCTGGCGCAAAGAGTACGGCGGTCTGCAGGTGGACCAGGCGAAACGGCTGAAGGAGTTGGAGCAGGAGAACTCGAAGCTGAAGCGCCTGGTTGCGAACCTGAGCCTGGAGAAGCTGGTGTTGAAGGACATCGCGGAGGGAAACTTCTAAGCCCTGAGCGACGGCGTTGTGCGGTGGATCATGCTCAGCAGAAGGGCATGAGTGAGCGCTGGGCGTGTCGTGTGGTGAAGCAACCGCGCGGCACGCAGCGTTATCGACCGACACAGCGCGAAGATGAAGATCAACTCACACAAGCCATCGTTGTTCTGGCCGGCCAGTATGGCCGCTACGGTTACCGGCGCATCACGGCGCTGCTGGTGCATGCGGGCTGGAAGGTGGGCAAGGATCGCGTGGAGCGCATCTGGCGTCGCGAGGGGCTGAAGGTACCGAAGAAGCAGAAGCCACGCGGTAGGCTGTGGCTCAACGATGGATCGTGTGTGCGGCTGCGGCCGATGCATCGCAACCATGTGTGGAGCTACGACTTCGTCAGCGTGCGAACGCATGACGGCAGGACGGCGCGTACGTTGAACCTGATCGACGAGCACACACGTGAGGCGCTCATCGTAAAGGTAGAGCGGCGCTGGTCGAGTGCGAAGGTGATCGAAGCACTGGCTGATGTGATGGTGAGCAAGGGCGTGCCCGAGCATCTTCGCTCGGACAACGGACCGGAGTTCGTGGCGCATGATCTACGTACATGGCTGGCCAAGACAGGAGCAAAGACGATGTACATCGAACCCGGTTCACCGTGGGAGAACGGTTACTGCGAAAGCTTCAACTCGAAGATGAGAGATGAGTTCCTGAACGGTGAGATCTTCTACTCGCTGAAGGAACTGCGTGTGCTGGCCGAACGCTGGCGCAGGCATTACAACACCGCCAGACCGCACTCATCACTAGGCTACAGACCGCCGGCGCCAGAGGCCTGGCTAGCATCCACTGTTCGGCGGCAAGAGGAGCCGGTCGCTTCGCTCCCAGCTCCTCTTACCGCCTTATCGTGCATCGATCTGAACTCAGAAATCGTTGCGCTACACTAACAATCCAACTGGTACAAAAGATCGGTCAG